>NZ_JAUOQO010000006.1:0-251598 GCF_030547725.1 Staphylococcus pasteuri
CTTGTTCCTAATTTAGCTCCATCGTGATTTTGTGCTGCTTGTACTGTATTTGCGATTGCTTCTGCTAATTTTGTCATAATAAAAATCTCCTTTTGTTATAATTTATTTTAGTAATTGATAAATCTTAGAATCCAAATAATTTACTTAATACCCCTACACCATTTTCTACGATACCTACGATACTTGTACCTAATTTAGCACCGTCATTATTAACACCGGCTTCAACTGTATCTTTAATTGCTTTGAATAAACCTTCCACTATAAACACTCCTTAATATTTATTGTTCAAAAGTTACTTTCAAAAACTGAGGTAAATTGATTCGTGTTGTTTATCTATCGTTTTGTTATTTATAATATATAACTTTCATGCCCAACTTTGGCGTCTTTTCCTTACTTCGCTATAAACACTTCAAAACTGTAAAATCGTTTTCAGTTTTGAACAGTTAGGGATACAAAACTGAATTGTTCACAATTCAATAGATTCAAATATTCTTCAAACTTAAAAACACTTTATGATATTGTTTCAATACACTACAATAGTGAAAAATATAAACATTTTTTATATCATAGCTATTGCATATTACAGTTAATTTAGCTATAATAATTCTTGTGTTAAAAAATGTCCTGGTAGCTCAGCTGGATAGAGCAATGGCCTTCTAAGCCATCGGTCGGGGGTTCGAATCCCTCCCAGGACGCTAACTAGAACTGTAATCCTGTTGGATTACAGTTCTTTTTTTATGACATCAAAACAGCTAGGCATTCAAAAATGCCTAGCTGTTTTGATTATTAATTTATAGGGACTTTTTAGGGACCTGAATACTTACAAATAAAATTAAAAAAAATGATTTCCTATCTATCATTATAATTCTACAATATGAGGTTTAACATCTGGGTCGTGATTAGCAATGGCTTCTATACAATTAGGATTTTGCACCATCTCTATCACCCAATTTAAAGATTGTTGAGCATCTTTTTTATCAACTAATACTCCAGGTAATATATTTTCTTTCCAAGATTTAGAAGCATAACCAATATCAGATACTAGGAATAAGAATTTCTCATTATCATAAGATTTTACAATCGTAGAACTTAGACCTTTACTATGTCCTGGTGACCATATCATTTTAATAGTACCGTCTCCAAATAAATCAAAAGCTTTCTTTTTAGGTCCTAAATCGCTATCTTCAAATTTAAATGTTTCTAAGTGAACACCCTTCCATTCATGAGGAAGATAATGCATTTTATCTTTTTGTATAGCTTCATATTCCTCTTCACTAACTAATATATGTTTAGCATCTTTAACTAATCTTAATCCGTCAGCATGATCACAATGCATATGACTCATTAATATATAGTCGATATCACTAGGTTTATATCCTAGTTTTATCAATTGTTCATGCACTGCTTCTCCTTTTGGTAAATCAGCTTTATTTACAGGATATTGAAAACGTAAATTTTTAATTTGATGTGTTCTATTATCTGTATGCCATCCAGTATCTATTAATACTAAACCTTTAGGATGTTCTATTAAATAAACTGAAACAGGTATCTTAATTTGATGCTGTTTAGATCTAAAAAGACCTGTCCATGCAAGTAATCTATTATTTGAATATCCAAATGGTAACGCTTCATCTACAATCACATTCCCTGTGTGTAAAACATGAACTTTAATTTTATTTGTCATTGTTCTTCATCCTTTTTTAAAATGTCGTTGATGTGGTTCGTATAATCAAAAAGATCATTTAATTCTTTATTATTTAAATTTAATTTCCTTTTAAAACCTTCATACAACTTGTTTTGTCTATTATTATAAAATTGAAGTCCTTCCTCAGTTAGTTGTATAACTTTCTCTCTTTTATCTCCAGACTTTATCCGTTCTACAAAATGTTTTGTTTCTAATTTCTTAATCCTTTTTGAAATTGCAGTTTTATATACACCTTGTTTTTCAGCTATTTGATTCACAGATAATTGTTTATGTTCTAAAAGTAATTTAAAAATGCCTAATTGTTCTCTTGAAATATCAATATTTTCTTCATCAATAACTTCGTTAATAATTTTACTTATTTCAATAAATGTTAAGTGAAATTGATTAAATTGTTGTAATTCATTACCTTTCATATGTACCTCCAATAAAATAGTACACCTAGGTGTACTATATGTCAAAAAATAATAAGCTTTCTTGTCCGTTGAATATATAATTCAACTTTGAAGAAAGCTTATGCATATTTTTAAATATCATTTAGTTTAAATTCAATTGTATCTATCACTTTATGTTCTCGATTTCTAAAATTTAACGTTGCCTTGTTCTCATCATCTTCAATAATTAGTTCAGCATATGTTTCTTCCACAGCGCTTCTTGATTGAGAAATACTACCTGGATTAATCACATGTACATCAGCTATATTTTCATATTTAGCAACATGTGTATGCCCGTAAAATGCTAGTTGAGCGTTTAATGTTTTAGCTTTTTCAGCTAATTTCATTCTCGTTTGATTTACTTGGTATAAGTGCCCATGTGTATAAAAGGCATTGATCCCATTATTTGAGATTGTATTTTCTTCAGGAAATTCTGGATAAAAATCACAATTCCCTTTCACTCTGTTGTAAAGGCTAAGTTCAGTATCATCATATTGAAATTCTGAATCACCTAAATGAAGAAAAACATCTGCATCATTATGTTTCTCGTAAATATCGTAAAGAATTCCCGATTCATTATGATTATCACTTACTACAATCCATTTACTCATTATTCTCACCTGCTAAAAATTGTTGTAATTGATTAATAGCATTTCCACGATGACTGATTTTCGCTTTTTCCTCATCTGTTAATTGTGCCATTGTTTTACCAAGTGACGGAACATAAAAAACAGGATCATAACCGAAGCCATTTTCTCCTATAGGTTCAGTTGTGATTTCTCCTGATACCGTTCCTTTAAATTGCTGAGTTTGTCCGTTTGGTGAACTCATACTAATAACGCATACAAATTGTGCAGCTCTTTCAGTCTCGTTATTCATATTATCAAGTAACTTTTTAATATTATCTTGGTCATTTTTATCTAAACCAGCATATCTTGCAGAATAAACACCTGGTTCTCCATTAAGTGCTTGTACTTCAAGGCCACTATCATCTGCAATGACTTGCTTATTTAATGCTTTAGCTGCAGCTACTGATTTTAATTTAGCATTTTCTTCAAATGTTGTACCAGTTTCTTCTACATCAAAATCTTTAATCAATTCACTTATTCCTATGACATTTTTATTAGGAAATATAGCTTTAAAATCATTTATTTTACCTTGATTATTAGACGCAATAACGATATCTTCCATTATTTTTCCCTCCATTTATCCAACATTAACTCGTTCAACTTCAGCATCCATACCTAACCATTCTTGAATAATATTTTCAATATATGTCGTATCTCCTGTAGCAAAAAAGCGATGTGCTGGATGTTCTGTATAACTAGCATGTTCATTACTAAATGTTAATAATGCACTTACTTCTCGAGCTGTCTCTAGTCCAGAAGAAATAACAGTTTTCTTACCACCAAAATAATCATATATAGGTTGATATAATAATGGATAGTGTGTGCAACCTAATATAACAGTATCAGCATCACTATTTCTCCATTGTTTCAATGTTTGATGTATAACAATACTTGTAATTGTCGGATCATTATATCTCATTTGTTCTACTAAAGGAGCAAAAGCTGGACAAGCAATACCATATACTTCTACATTAGGATTAATTTGTTTAATGTGTTTACGATAAGCTTCTGATTTAATTGTACCTTCTGTTCCTAATATTAAAACATTTTGATTTCTTGTTGTCATAATAGCTGTCCTAGCACCAGGTTCAATGACACCTACCACTGGAATCGGTAATATTTTCTGTAAATGTTCTAATGCAACGGCAGTCGCTGTATTACATGCGATGACTAGCATTTTAATATCAAATTCTACAAGTTTTTGTGCAATTTCAGTTGTAAATTGTTTAACTTCTTCACCTGGTCTTGGACCATATGGACATCTACCAATATCTCCTAAGTAATAAATCGTTTCATTAGGAAGTTGTCTCATAATTTCTTTAGCTACTGTTAAACCACCAACACCTGAATCTATAACGCCAATTGGTCTATTCATAGTCTTACATCCTTATTTCATAATTAAGTTTTATTTTATCATACGCGATTCAATGTGTTTATTATTTTGAATTGTTACAGTCGTTATCTATTCATGGCCAATACAAAGTAAATCATTAAATAAAAAAGCGATACCCCTTTTATTGGGTATCGCTAAATCTGTCACTTATATTATTAATCTACTTTATGGTCAGAACCAAAGAATGATTTGAACATATGGAATGAAGTTTCTCTATTCATTGCAGCAATTGATGTTGTTAAAGGAATACCTTTTGGACATGCATTCACACAGTTTTGAGAATTACCACATTGTTGTAGACCACCTGCGCTCATTAATGCATCTAAACGTTCATCTTTTGTCATTGCACCTGTTGGGTGTAAGTCGAATAAACGAACTTGTGAAATAGCTTGTGCGCCAACGAAGCTATTATTTTGTGTAACGTTTGGACAAACTTCTAAACAAACACCACAAGTCATACATTTAGATAATTCATAAGCTGTTTGACGTTTTTTCTCAGGCATACGTGGTCCTGGTCCTAAATCGTAAGTACCATCGATTGGAATCCAAGCTTTCATACGTTTCAAGTTGTCGAACATTCTTGAACGGTCAACTTGTAAATCACGAATTACTGGGAAAGTACTCATTGGTTCTAAACGAATAGGTTGTTCTAATTGGTCAACAATTGCAGAACAAGATTGTCTTGCGCGTCCGTTGATAACCATTGAACAAGCACCACATACTTCTTCTAAACAGTTCATATCCCAAGTTACTGGAGTTGTTTTTTCACCATTAATATTAACTGGATTACGTCTAATTTCCATTAGACAAGCAATAACATTTAAATTTTCTTTATAAGGAATTTCAAATGTTTCTTCATATGGTTTAGATTCACTATCGTCTTGACGTTTGATAATTAATTTAACCGTTTTTTGTTTTGGTTGATCGTTTTGCTGTTGTTGTTGATTACTTTGAGTTTCTGGAGTGTCTTTTACTGATTGGTCAGCCATTATTTTTTACCTCCTTTAGACTTACTAGTGTAATCACGTTTACGTGGTGGGATTAAGCTAATATCAACTGGATCGTATTCAAATCTAGGTGCTTCTGTTCTACCTTGGTAATACGCCATAGTTGTTTTTAACCATTCATCATCATTACGATCAGGGAATTCTGGTTTGTAGTGTGCACCACGTGATTCATTACGGTTATAAGCCCCAATTGTAATTACTCGTGCTAGCACAAGCATATTCCATAATTGACGAGTGAAGAATACAGCTTGGTTACTCCAAGTTTGTGTATCTTCCATATCGATATCTTCATAACGTTTCATCAATTCTTGGATTTTCTTATCTGTTTCTAATAATTTATCATTTTCACGCACAACAGTTACATTTGCTGTCATAATTTCACCTAATTCACGATGAAGTTTATAAGCATTTTCTGAACCGCGCATGTTTAATAATTTATCAAAGCGTTCTTGTTCTTCTTTTACACGTGCTTCATAAATACTGTCATCTAAGTCAGTGTATGAAGTTTCAATATCATCAAGATATTTAATAGCATTAGGGCCAGCTACTGTACCACCATAGATGGCAGATAATAATGAGTTAGCGCCAAGTCTATTACCACCGTGTTGAGAGAAATCACATTCTCCTGCAGCAAATAAACCTTTAATGTTAGTCATTTGGTCATAATCAACATATAGACCACCCATTGAGTAGTGTACTGCTGGGAAAATTTTCATTGGTACTTTACGTGGATCATCACCAGTGAATTTTTCATAAATCTCAATAATACCACCAAGTTTAACGTCTAATTCATGTGGATCTTTATGAGATAAATCTAAGTAAACCATGTTTTCGCCGTTAATACCTAATTTTTGGTTAATACATACATCGAAAATTTCACGTGTCGCGATATCACGAGGTACTAAGTTACCATAGTCAGGATATTTTTCTTCTAAGAAATACCAAGGTTTACCATCTTTATATGTCCAGATACGTCCACCTTCACCACGTGCTGATTCACTCATCAGACGTAATTTATCGTCACCAGGAATAGCAGTTGGATGAATTTGGATGAATTCACCATTTGCGTATGCTGCACCTTGTTGATAAACGATAGATGCTGCAGAACCTGTATTAATCATTGAGTTAGTTGTTTTACCGAAGATGATACCAGGACCACCTGTTGCCATAATTACTGCGTCAGAACCGAATGATTGAATTTCAGAAGTTGTCATGTTTTGTGCAACAATACCTCTAGCAGCATTGTCCTCATCTTTAACTATACCTAAGAATTCCCAACCTTCGTATTTTGTTACTAATCCATCTACTTCAAATGAACGAACTTGTTCATCTAACGCATATAATAATTGTTGACCTGTTGTAGCTCCAGCAAATGCTGTTCTGTGATATAACGTACCACCGAAACGTCTGAAGTCTAATAGACCTTCATTAGTTCTACTAAACATAACACCCATACGGTCTAATAAGTGAATGATGTTAGGTGCAGCTTCAGCCATTGCTTTTACTGGTGGTTGGTTTGCTAGGAAGTCGCCACCATAAACAGTGTCATCAAAGTGAATCCAAGGTGAGTCACCTTCACCTTTTGTATTTACCGCACCGTTAATACCACCTTGGGCACAAACTGAATGCGAACGTTTAACAGGTACTAATGAGAATAAATCTACATGTGCACCTTTTTCTGCTGCTTTAATTGTTGACATCAGACCGGCAAGTCCTCCACCGACAACAATAATTTTTTTCTCTGCCATAGAAATGTCACTCCCCTGAAATATAAAAACTAAGACTAGTTAATCTGTATTTGTTACATAAATGCGATAATAGCAGTTACGCCGATATAAGAGATAATTAAAAATACAATTAACGATACCCATGTGAAGACACGTTGTGATTTTTTAGATTGTAAAATACCCCATGTAACTAAGAATGACCATAATCCATTTGAAAAGTGGAATACTACTGCAATTACACAAATAATGTAGAAAATAGCCCACAATGGATTATGTAAAGTTTCGTGCATCATATTATAATCAACTGCTTTACCGAAGAAAGCTTTTTGTAAGCGTGTTTGCCATAAGTGCATACCAATAAAGATGAATGCTAAAATACCACTTATTCTTTGGCAAAAGAACATCCAGTTTCTGAATAATGAGTAATGACCCACATTCTCTTTTGCTGTAAATGCAATGTGTAATCCAAATAAACCATGGTATAAAAGCGGAATATAAATAAATAGAAATTCAACTACCAATAAGAACGGTATTGATTCCATGAAACCTGAGGCTTTATTAAAAGCTTCCGCCCCTTGTGTTGCTTGATGATTGACCAATAAGTGAACAATTAAGAATGCACCGATTGGGATAATACCTAATAACGAATGGATTCGTCTTAAGTAGAATTCATTTTTTGATTGAGCCAAAAGGAGTCCCCCCTGTAAACATTTAATTAATTGACTAAAATTATAAAGTTGTATGTAAACTGCCGTAAAAAACCATATAAAATACTAGCTTCTTTTACTTCTTTATTTTGTACTCGTCTTAATTAAATCACTTTAAAGATACTTGGGAGCATCTTCCTGTTAAATTTAAAATCAAACAAGTATTTCATAAAAAAGAAAAGGGCTAGTCATGTTATAGATTTCATATAATGATGTCGTCATATGTGAGTATTCTATAGCAATTCATGTAACCCTACATGATTGATAACAATTCTCAATTAGAAAACGCTTCCAAACAACTTTAAAAAAATAGCCTTTTGTTAACTATATTGTAACATTATTTAAAGCACTTTTGGACATGAGAATAATTCTCATGTCCAAAATTTGTCAATTTATTTCGATTGAAGTGCGTGCTGTAAGTTTTTTGCAACATTTTCAGGTAACCCAGAATTTTTTAATTCTTCTAAAGATGCTGCTTTCATCTTCTTAATTGATCCAAAAGTTATTAATAATTTCGTTTTACGTTTACTTCCAATTCCATCTATATCATCAAGTACCGACTTAAGACCTGTTTTTTGTCTAGTTTGTCTGTGGAATGTAATAGCAAAGCGATGGACTTCATCTTGAATACGATGCAGTAGATAGAAAGCTTGGCTATTTTTCTTCAAAGGAACAATTTCAGCACTAGCGCCATATAACAATTCTGACGTTTGGTGTTTGTCGTTCTTTTGTAATCCAGCAACTGGAATATCCAAACCTAATTCATTCTCTAGTACATCCATTACACCGTTCATATGGCCTTTACCACCATCAACAATGATTAAATCTGGTAAAGGCGTTCCTTCGTTTAGAACTCGAGTGTAACGACGACGGACTACTTCTCTCATTGATTTATAATCATCTGGCCCTTCAACCGTTTTAATTTTATATTTGCGGTAGCCCTTTTTATCTGGCTTACCATCTACAAAAGTTACCATGGCTGATACGGGATCCACACCTTGGATATTGGAGTTATCAAATGCCTCAATTCTAATAGGAGTTTGTATTCCCATTCTTTCACCGAGTTCCTCAATTGCTTTAACTGTTCTTGATTCGTCTCTAGCGATTAATTCAAATTTATTTGTTAATGACACTTCGGCATTATGGTTAGCTAAATCTATCATTTCTTTTTTTGCACCTCTTGAAGGTTGCACTATTTTAGTATCCACAACAGATTGAATAATTTCTTTATTTAAATTTTTAGGGACATGAACTTCTTTAGGTAGGATGTGTTGATTTAAACTGTAGAACTGACCTATAAATGTATAGAATTCTTCTTCTTCTGTTTGTTGAATCGGAATCATCGTTGTATCTCTTTTAATCATATTGCCTTGCCTAATGAAAAATACTTGGATACACATCCATCCTTTAGACACACTATATCCAAAAACATCACGAATCGTATTATCGGTAGACATAATTTTTTGCTTTTTAGTGAGATTATGAATGTGTTGAATTAAATCACGATATTCTTTAGCACGTTCAAAATCTAATGATTCACTAGCTTTCTCCATACGATCTTGTAAATTGTTTAATATCGTTTTATCTTCACCATTTAAAAAATCACTAATTTCTTTTGTCATTTGAGCATATTTATCTAAATCTACATCATAAACACACGGCCCCATACATTGACCAATATGATAATAAAGACATAATTTATCCGGCATTTTATCACATTTTCTAAATGGATATATCCGGTCCAATAATTTTTTTGTCTCTTGTGCGGAATAAGCGTTAGGATATGGACCGAAATATTTACCAGATCCTTTTTTAACTGTTCGGGTTACGATTAATCTAGGATGTTTTTCTTTAGTAATTTTAATGAATGGATAGCTTTTATCATCTTTCAGCAAAATATTGTAACGTGGTTGATATTGTTTAATTAAGTTTAATTCTAAAAGTAATGATTCTGTCTCGCTTGAGGTTACAATAAATTCAAAATTACGTATTTCACTCACTAAGCGCGTTGTTTTAGCATCATGTGCACCAGTAAAATATGAACGTAATCGATTACGTAATTTTTTAGCTTTACCAACATAAATTACTTGATCATTACGATCTTTCATTAAATAACAACCAGGTTCCAATGGTACGACATTTAACTTAGTTTTAATTTGTTCTTGATACGTTTCCATGTTTTTCCTCCTTTCTTGTTGTTTTTAATTACGATAAATTCTTTTATGAAAAAATATTAATATTAAATAGGAATAGACAAAACAAAGCTGGAGCATTTTTATGAAATGCCCCAGTCTTCATGTCTATATTCTTATAGGTGTTTATCTAATACTTCAGCTAAGTTTTCTTTAGGTTGGAAACCTACTACTTTATCAACTGGTTGTCCATCTTTGAATACAATTAAAGTTGGAATACTCATTACTTCGTATTTTGCTGCAGTTGATGGGTTTTCATCTACATCTAATTTTAAGATGTCTGCTTTACCATCATAGTCCCCTGCTAATTCTTCTAAAACTGGAGCGATCATTTTACATGGTCCACACCAAGTAGCCCAAAAATCTACTAATTTAACTCCAGATTCTATTTTACTATCGAAATCAGAATCAGTTACTTTTACGATTGCCATAATTGCCAATCCTCCTTAATTTTTAAATGATGAGCAAATTATAACAGAATTTATAAGGTAATGCATTGCAATCTGCTTGCTCTTTTTTTAAAGTGGCAAATTTCCTCAAGAAATCATTCAATTTTCCACTTACTTTAGGCTAATGCCTCAACAAAATATCTATTATGAAGATTTATTTTAAAGAAGCTACGGTAACACCAAATCCACCTTCACTTGGCATACCACCTCTAAATGTTTTAACACTTTTATGTCGTTTTAAATGTTGTTGTACACCTTTTTGTAATGCACCAGTGCCTTTACCATGAATAATATAAACCTGTTCGAAATTGCTTAATACTGCTTGATCTAAATACTGGTCTAATTCGATTAGTGCATCTTCATAGCGATAACCTCTTAAATCAAGTTCTGTTTTTACAGTTTGTCTATTCGCACGGGTAACCATTTTCGTTGGTTTCTCTTTTTTCTTTTTCATTTTTTCTAAATCTTCAATAGGTAGTTTCATTTTTAAAATACCCATTTGAACAACCGCTTCTTCATCGCCAACTAATTCAAGCACTTCACCTTTTTGTCCATAAGATAAGACTTTAACTTCATCGCCAGCTTGAATTTTATCATACTTTTGTTTTTGAACATGTTGTTTAATGGATTTCGCTTCATATTGATCATCTAATTGTTTTTTCTTATCAATAAGTTCATGTTCTTTAACGTCTGCACCTTTTTTATCTCTTAATTCTCTCAATTCTTTAAGAATCGCATCAGCTTCTTTAGTTGCAGATTTCACACGTTGATTCGCTTTTTCTTTCGCTTCATCCATTAATGATTTTTCATAATTTTGATACTGTTGATATTGTTTTTCTAGTTCGTCGTGTGTTGTTTGTGCTTCCTTGACTAGTCTATCTAATTCAATACGTTGTTCATCCACACGTTTTGAATTTTTCTCAAGTGATTCTATCATATTGTTTATTTCTTGTTCATCAGTACCAATCATTGTCTTAGCTTTATTAATAATATGAAGACTTAAGCCTAATTTCTTAGATATATCAAATGCATTAGAACGTCCAGGCACACCCATAAGTAATTTATATGTTGGACTTAATGATTCAACATCAAATTCAACACTCGCGTTCATCACGCCTTCACGGTTATAACTATAAGCTTTTAATTCTGGATAGTGAGTTGTCGCCATAACTAAAGCGCCTAAACTTCTTACATGATCTAGTATACTCATCGCAAGTGCTGCACCTTCACTAGGATCTGTTCCTGCACCTAATTCATCAAATAGAATTAAGCTATTTTTATCTGCATCTTTTAATATTTCAACAATATTTTTCATATGTGATGAAAATGTCGATAATGATTGTTCTATTGATTGTTCGTCACCTATATCACAATACACGTTTTCAAATACACTTAATTGACTACCATCTAATGTAGGAATAAGCATCCCTGATTGTGCCATGACAATAATTAATCCTAATGTTTTTAATGTTACTGTTTTACCACCTGTATTGGGACCCGTAATAATGACTGTTTCGATGTCATCTATAAATTCAATCGTATTGGCTACAACTGTATTTCGATCTAATAGTGGATGGTATGCATTAGGTAAATAAACTGTTCTCTCTTTATGAAAAGTTGGTTTAGTTCCTTTGATAGCACGTGCATATCTCGCTTTTGCAATTAAAAAGTCAAGGTGACCCATAATTGACTCTGATGTTAACAAAGCATCCGCTTCAGCTGCTACTTGACCCGTTAACTCAGTTAAAATACGTTCACGTTCAACTGCTTCATCATTTCGCAATCGACTTATTTGGTTATTCATTTCAACAACTGAAGATGGCTCAATATACAACGTTTGTCCAGAAGCTGATTGATCATGAACGATACCATTAAAGTCCTGTCTATACTCTGCTTTTACAGGAATAACATTTCTATCATTTCTTACTGTCACAATGGCATCAGACAATTTCTTTTGATTAGCCTGACTTTTAACTACTCTATCTAAATTTTGTCTAATACGTTGGTTAGTACTTGATATCTTACTACGAATGCTTTGTAATTCGTAACTTGCGTGATCAAATAAATCATGTGTGTCACATTTTTCATTAATATCTTTAAAAAGGTCAGTTAGTATTGGTAGTTGTGCCATATTACTATCTAAAATTGGATATTTAACCTCTTCATCTTCTTCTAATAATTGATTATAGAATGTCTTAAATTGATTTTGAACTTGTATCAAACGTTTAATCGCAGTTAATTCAGTTACATTTAAGACGCCACCAATAGTTGAACGATGAATATATTGCGCTACTTTTGATAAACCACTTAAACTTGGAAGTCGGTGTTTATTATATATTTGCGAAATTTCGTCAGTTTCATTTATTTGAAATTCAACTGTTTCAAAATCTGTTGCTGGAGACATTTCTGCTACCTTTTCTCTTCCTAAATCACTGATAGCTTCATTTGATACAAATGATTTTATTTTATCAAATTCTAAGACATCTAATGTTTTTTGTCTCATGCAATCCCTCTATTTCTTCATTTTTATGTTGTTATTAATAAACGATTTAAATGCCTCTCTAGACATTGTATTGATTACTCTATCTTTCGTAACAAATCCTTTTTGCGCTGTTGCAACACCATATTTCATAAATTCTAAATGATCAGTATGATGCGCATCTGTATTAATGGTTAATTTAACATTTGGATATTGGCGTACTGTTTGTGCATTTAAATCCAAACGCTTTGGATTCGCATTAATTTCTAAAATTGTATTTGTTTCTTCAGCAAGTTGAGCTAGTTTTTCAATATTTGGTTCGTATCCAGGACGACGGCCAATAATTCTACCAGTTGGATGAGCAATATGTCTTACGTATGGATTACGACACGCATTTTCTAAGCGTTTCATAATGTCTTCTTCAGATTGATTAAAACTTTGATGTATCGCTGCAATGACATAATCCAATTGTGCAAGAATCTCATCATCATAGTCTAATGAACCATCGGGTAATATGTCCATTTCAATACCTGAATAAATATCAATTTCATCATATTCTTCATTTAATTGTTTAATTTCTTCATTTTGACGTAACAAACGTTCCACTTGTAAACCATTTGCCACTCTTAAACTTTGTGAATGATCAGTAATAACCATAAATTCATATCCTTTAGCGATATTGGCTTCTATCATGTCTCTTATTGAAAATGCACCATCGCTATATGTGGTATGCATATGAAGATCACCTTTAATATCATCTAATTGAATAATTTGGCTTAAATCTTTATCAAATTCACTTCCATCTTCACGCATTGAAGGTTCAATCCAAGAAACTCCAAAATGTTCATAAATTTCCGCTTCGCTATTAAATTGCAATACTTCCCCATTATCCTTTTCAATACCATATTCACTAACTTTCTCATTTTGAGCTTTGGCTAATTGTCTAATGCGAATATTATGATCTTTAGATCCAGTGAAATGTTGCAATGTATGATAAAAAGCAGAAGGTTCAATCAATCTAAAATCTACGCCAATTGTTTCATCATCGTATTCTAGTTCTACTGATATTTTAGTTGAACCTATCGCTACATCTTTAACTTTATTAGGAATATTTAATAATTGTTGTTGTACTTTTTCTGGTTCATTCGTGCTAATAATAAAATCTAAATCTTTACTTTGTTCTTTATATCTTCTAAAACTTCCCGCTGAAGAGTATTGATCGATATCGTCTAATTGACTAATATAATCTATAATTTGGTGATTAAGACCTCTCATCTGATCAATTGGATAACTTTCTTTTTTAGCACCTAATGCTTTAACTGCTTCTAGAATATTTTGTTCCGTCTTTTTAGCGAAACCACTTAATTCACTTACTTTACCTGATTCACACGCTTCTTGTAATGACGCTTTATCGGTAATATTTAGTTCTTTATATAATTTAGCTATTTTTTTACTACCTAGCCCTTGTATTTTTAATAAAGGAACTAGTCCCTCAGGAACTTCTTTTTGTAAATCTTCTAATGCAGTTGAATGTCCAGATTGTCGATATTCATTAATGACATCACCGACTCCTTTTCCAATACCTTTTAATTCAGTTACATCTTCAATCTCATCTAGTGGTCGTTCATCTACTTCTAAACTTTGAGCTGCTTTTCTATACGCAGACACTTTAAAGGTATTTTCTCCTTTTAACTCCATATAAGTAGCTATTTTTTCTAATAATTGAATAACATCTTTTTTAGTCATATACATCTCTCCATAAAAATAAGACCAGGACATATTACTATTTCAAATTGTCTGTCCTGACCTCAACATCATTTTTTATAAATTTAAAATTAATTGTGAAACATAAGGTGTGTGCAATAGAATATGCTTAGCTAATAATGAATGACCCAATGAATTTTGTATCATTACATTAGGATATAAAGCTAAAATATACATCATGATTTGAATAAATATAATACCCATTATTAAACTTAATATAATACCTAAGATACGGCTAATGATATTTAAAGGTTGATATGCAACTATATTATCAAATGTGACGATGATTAGATATAAAATCAACTTACTGCATAGCGCAATTAAAATAAAAGCTACTATAGATTCAAAACGATATTGTAAGTGATCAAAAGATATCGCATATTGGGTATCATATGCAACAGTCTTTGGAAAAGGTAAAAACACGATTAAACGTTTTGCGATGTCTCGATAAAATTGCATTGCAATCCATAACGACACTATTGAAGAAATAAAATGTAAACTTGTAAGCCACAATCCTCGTCGAAATCCAACGATTGCAAAATACAGTAAAATGATTAATATAACAATGTCTAATAACATCTAATCTTCTCGTTGTTTTAATTGATTAAGTTCTTGTTGTAATCGACGGTTTTCTTCCTCTAAGCTTACTTTTTCATGCATGATATTGACGGCTGTTAAAATAGCTTTCCTCGTTGTATCTAGTCCAGCTGATTTTTGCCCTAATTCTCTCATTGTCTCATCTACTAAATGAGCAACATGTCGTATATGCTCTGGGCTATCATCACCAATTATTGTAAAATGTTGGTCATTAATTGTTACATTTATTCTATTCTTAAAATCACCCATAATTATATCTCCTGACTTTTAATTAAATTATTCCGTATCTCTATTTAATTTAACCAAAATCATGTTTCTATATTATTTGTACATAATATTAATTTTTGGTTTTATTCTTTTTACTTATCATTAAACATTATACATGAGTCATAATTATTTTGTAAGTATGTGGTTTAATAAAGTCAATCTTTTTCTTTAGAAAATTATGATTACCTTTTTAATTTTTAGTATTATACATTTTAGAAAAATCCATACTCAAAGACTTCAAATGTAATTTAAGTATCTAATCTCTTTTGATTTTCACTTATGATATAAAAGATAATGTTATGATATGATTTGATTAATGTACCACAATAGTATGAATAAAGAGAGGTTTAACAAAGTATGGCTAATATAGTCCATAAATTAACAACAAATGAAATCAATACATTAATGTCTAAAATAAAATTTGATACAGTACAGTTGCCCCAAGGTATGAAAGCTCGCACGAAACATAACGGTGCTGTTATCAATATATATAATTCTGGAAAAGTCATGTTTCAAGGCAATAATGCCGAAACTGTAGCACAACAATTACTACCTGAAAAACAAAGTAACACTACTAGTTTAAATTCTTCCAAATCTTCTAAGTCACAGGCATCTTATATTAAATACAATCAATATAATTGTATAGGTAGTGATGAAGCTGGCAGTGGTGATTATTTTGGCCCACTAACAGTATGTGCCGCATATGTTACAAAAGAGCATGTGAAAATTTTAAAAGAATTAGGTGTTGATGATTCTAAAAAATTAACCGACACTAAAATAGTAGAAATAGCAGAACAACTTGTTAACTTTATTCCCCATTCATTACTTACACTTGATAATGTTAAATATAATGATCGACAACGTGCTGGATGGTCACAAGTTAAAATGAAAGCTGTATTACACAATCAAGCTATTGCAAATGTTGTCCAAAAAATTGAAACTAATGATTTGAATTATATTGTCATTGATCAATTTGCAGAACGTGGCGTATATCAACGTTATGCTTTATCCGATTTGCCTTATCCTAAATTAACAAAGTTCGAAACAAAGGGCGAATCTAAATCTTTAGCCATAGCGGCTGCCAGTATTATCTCTCGATATGCCTTTGTAAAACATATGAATCATATATCTAAATCATTAAAAATGGAAGTTCCTAAAGGCGCAAGTAATAAAGTTGACTTATTCGCTGCAAAAATAATTGAAAAATATGGTATTGATAAATTAGACAGTATTTCTAAAAAACATTTCAAGAATAGAGACAAAGCTCAGGCTTTAGTTAAAAAGAAATATTTATAAGTGCAATCCAATGCAAGTAAGTACTATTTATATTGATTAGTAATTATATTAGACTGTCCGTAAAGTCCATGACTTTGTTGGCAATTTTTACACCCATGCTTTCCCAGGGTACGGTTTCAGCCAGAAATTCTACACAGATAAACCTGTGGAAATTTCTATGGTCTTCAACTAATACTGTTACCTCTGGAGTCAGCGCATAAATACAGCTCATTATTCCTCAAATAATCTAACAATGAGATGATTTTAAAAAGACAAACCTATCGCCAAGATAGATTTGTCTATAAATATGGCAAGTATCAACCTCTAAGGAATGATACTTGCCTTTTACTTACTTTATTATCTTATTGTTGAGCCTTTTTCTTTCAATGCTTCGATAATTTGATCATGTACTTTTGATACACGCTCATCAGTTAAAGTATTTTCAGTATCTAAATAATTTAATCTGATTGCTACTGATTTTTTACCTTCTTCTAAATGTTCACCTTCATACACATCAAATACTTGTGTATCTTGAAGAATATCAGCACCATTATCATGAATTGTTGAGATAAGTTCAGATGCTGGTACATCATGATTTACCTCTAATGCAATATCACGTGAAACACCTGGATATTTTGGAATTGGTTGATAATTGATATAACCAACAGAAACTTTCATCATTTCTTCGTAGTTTAATTCAAACACATATGTGCGTTTTAAGTCATTATCAGCCGCTACAGAAGGATGTAATTCACCGATAAAACCAATATCTTTGCCATTTAAAGAGACAATTGCAGTTCTACCTGGATGTAAACCTTCAATTTTAGCTGCACGATAATCCAATGTTAAATTAAGTTTTTCAGCAACTCGTTCAATAACACCTTTAGCTAAATAAAAGTCAACTTCTTCTTTTTTACCTTGCCATTGATTTACAACATAATCACCTGTCATAATACCACTTAAATATTCAACTTCTTCAGGTAATTCACCTTCACCATTGCCGAAAAATACTCGTCCAATTTCATATAATTTCACATCTTTATTTTTACGTGCAACATTATACGTTGTTGCCTCAATTAAATGTGGTAGTAAACTTTGACGCAATGTTGAATGTGCTTCACTCATTGGCATAAGTAGTTCAATTGTTGATCTATCTTGTAATGCAAAATCTTTAGCATGTTCTTTAGATACAAGTGAATATGTGATAGCTTGGTTCAAACCTGCACCTTCTATTGTTTCTTTCACTATTCGTGTTTTACGTTGACGGTCAGTTAAAGTACCACTAGTTACTTCTTCAAACACTGGTAATGTTGATGGAATCTCATCATAGCCGTATATACGTGCGACTTCTTCAATCAAGTCTTCTTTAATAGAAATGTCTTTACGACGAGATGGTACAAATACCGTAAGTTCATTATGATTTACTTCTGTTTCAAAACCTAATTGTTCGAAATTCTTTGTAATTTCATCTGCAGATAAATTAAATCCGACTGTTTCATTGATTTTGTCAGTTGTAATGTGAATTGGTGTAATGAATTCACCTAAATCGCCTGCAGAAACTCTATCTTTAAGGACACTACCAGAAGCATACATTTCTAATAAATAACATGCACGGTCAACAGCTTCATTGACAAATTCTGTCGCAATGCCCTTTTCAAATCGACTAGAAGCTTCACTACGTAAATTTAAGCGTCTAGATGTATGACGAATAGAAGCAGAATCAAAAATAGCGCCTTCTATAACAACATTAGTTGTTCGATCACTCACTTCTGAAAAATCTCCGCCCATCACGCCACCTAATGCAATTGGTGTTTGTCCATTAGTGATGACAATATCTGACTCAAGTAGTGTTCTTTCTTGATCGTCTAATGTCGTCATTGTTTCATTTTCTTGTGCTTGACGAACTTCAATATGATTAGAACCAATTTGATCTTGGTCAAACATGTGTAAAGGTTGTCCATATTCTAATAAAACATAGTTTGAAATATCAACGACATTATTAATTGGTCTAATTCCCGCTTTCATTAAACGTGATTGCATCCATATTGGTGATTGACCAATAGTGACATTTTTAACTATTCTCGCGCTATAATAAGGTACTTTATTTTCATTTTTAACGGTAACAGATAATTCATCTGTAGCGAATTCATTTAACTCATTACTAGCAGTTTGTGGTTTAGTCATTTGAGTTTGATATAACGCTGCTACTTCATATGCAGTACCTACCATACTTAATGCGTCTGCACGGTTTGGAGTTAAATCAAATTCCATAATTTGGTCATTTAAATACAATGCATCTAATGCATCTGTACCGGGTGTTACCTCTGTAGAAAATACGAAAATGCCATTTTCAAATGCTTTTGGTACAACATTACTTGAGATACCTATTTCTTGTAATGAACAAATAATGCCTTCAGAACGCTCCCCGCGTAACTTGGCACGCTTAATTTTAATACCACCTGGTAAACGTCCACCTACTTTAGCAACAATGACATATTGTCCTTCATCAACATTAGGTGCACCACAAACGATTTGTACAGGCTCTTCCTCACCAATGTCTACTTGGCATATATTTAATTTATCTGCATCTGGATGAGACGTTTTAGATACGACATAACCTACTACTAAGTTTTTAATGTCTTTTGTATAATCAATAATATCGTCAACTTCGATACCAGTGCGTGTTATTTTTTCTGCTAAATCTTGAACATTTTGATTCACGTCTACATAATCTTTTAACCATTCATTTGAAATTAACATTAAATCTCACCTCTATCTTCTACAGCTTTAAACTGGTCTAAGAAACGTACATCATTTGTATAGAAATGACGAATATCCTCAATACCATATTTCAACATTGCGATACGGTCTGGTCCCATACCAAAGGCAAACCCAGAATATTCATTTGCATCAAAACCAGCCATATTTAAAACGTTAGGGTGTACCATACCTGCCCCTAAAATTTCGATCCATCCAGTATGTTTACAAACATTACAACCTTTACCTTTACATTTGAAACATGACACATCCACTTCAACAGATGGTTCTGTAAATGGGAAATAACTTGGTCGTAATCGAATTTCTCTATCAGCACCAAATAATTCTTTCGCTAATAATTCTAATGTCCCTTTTAAGTCACTCATTTTAATATTTTTATCTACTACTAATCCTTCAATTTGAGTAAATTGGTGGCTGTGTGTGGCATCATCTGAATCACGACGATAAACTTTACCAGGGCATATTATTTTAACTGGACCTTGACCATTTCGTTGTTCCATTGTTCTTGCTTGCACTGGTGACGTATGCGTTCTCATTAAAATTTCTTCAGTAATATAGAAACTATCTTGCATATCACGTGCTGGATGAGATTTAGGTAAGTTTAAAGCTTCAAAATTATAATGATCTTGTTCTACTTCAAATCCATCTACAATTTCATAACCTAATCCTAAGAATAAATCTTCAATTTCTTCAATAGTTCGAGTTAATGGATGTTTAGAACCTATTTCAATTTGACGACTTGGTAAAGTAACATCGATTGTTTCTTCTGCTAATTGTTGATTTAACTTTTTATTAGCTAAAATCGTTTGTCTTTCGTCTAGTTCTTGTTGAATTGTTTGTCTTAGCTCATTGACTTTTTGTCCATAAGCTGGTTTTTCTTCATTTGGTAAGTCTTTCATATTTTTCATTAATGCACTTACCGAACCCTTTTTACCTAAATATTTAACTTTCACATCTTGTAAAGCTCTTTCATCATTAGCAGCATTTATATCAACCAATGCTTGTTGCTTTAATTCACCCATATGATCATTTTGAGTCATACGTTTTTCCTCCTTTTATCCCATCAACAATATATTAATCAATCAATTATTTATTTATTTTTTAAACAAAAAAGACTTTCACCCCTCTAACTGGGACGAAAGCCTTCCGTGGTACCACCCAAATTTATGCTTATGCATACACTTGTATACGTTGTTAACGAAGACGTACTCCGACTTAAATCTCTTTAAGTAGCCAAAAAGATGAAAAAAACTAATCAAAATTGGAATAACTTTCAGTCGCGGTTATTCTCCCTTAAACAATTTCACATGTTAGTTTACGTCTTTTTATAGGCTATTAATTCTCTTGTAGACCATATCATTGATTATTTATGAATTCATTATTTATTATAGACGATTGATTGATATAGGGTCAACCGGCAATAACCGTTTTGAATATCATTTATAAATTTTAAAGTCACCTAAATGTAGACAAATATTTTATCCTTTTAATTGGTAAAGTAAGATACTACCAGCAATTGCAACATTTAAACTTTCAGCTTTTCCATAAATAGGAATAGTTAAATTTTGAGTTGTACTATTTAATAGCGTTTCATTTACACCTTCACCTTCGTTACCCAAAATAAGTGCAAATGTGTCTTGTGCTTCAATTTCTTTAAAGCTCACAGCTTCGTCTAATGCTGTACCATAAATGGGTCCATCAAATGTATCGATGAATGTCTGTAATGATTCTGACATAACTGGAATATGAAATACACTACCTTGACTCGCACGTAATACTTTATCTTGATATGGATCTGCAGTACCTTTTTCCATAACTATAAGATCAATGCCTGCTGCATCTGCAGTGCGGATTAACGTTCCTAAATTACCTGGGTCTTGTATTCTATCAATTAATAATACTTGCTTCGCAGTGGATATATCATATTCCGGTTTCTTAATCACTGCGAAAAAGCCTTGAGGTGTCACAGTTCCAGACAACGCTTCTGCAACTTTTAAATTAATTTCAAATGTTTCACTAGCATACTCAATTAATTGTTCATCTGTTCTACTAGGATCAACAACAAATAATTGTTCAATGTCTAACCCGCTTTGATATGCTTCATCTATTAAATGTATACCTTCGATAAGTGCTAAGCCAGTTTTATCTCTATCTTTCTTTTTCTTAAGTTTATTCGCATTTTTAATTTTACTATTTTGAGCCGACGTAATTTGTTCCATATAATTAATCTCCAATATGATAATTTCTAATTATCCTTAATTGTATATGATTAAGTTATAAATTGAAAATAAAGTATCACTACTATTTTAATAGTTAAGTGATACTTACGCATTAGCTTTAGCTAAGGTGTTCTACTAAGAAACAACTTTACATTATTAAAATAAAAAAGCTTCCGACTAAATTTTAATGATATTTAATCGGAAGCTAATTGCTTTTTAAACAAATGTTTATTTCAAATAATGATAGCCAATATCATATGTATGAACGCTATTTTTAATAATCGGACTACTTTTATCATCAGATTGACTGCGAACATTTTGATGTGCTTTTTTAAATACATCTGATTTCAACCAGTCTGTAAAAGCTTGTTTATCTTTCCATAAAGTTAAAATTTTAACTTCATCATAATCCTCTTTTTCTAATGTACGAGTAACAAACATACCTTCAAATCCGTCTAATGTCTCAATACCATGTCTAGTATAAAATCTTTCAACAATTTCTGTTGCTGTCCCTTTGTTTAGCGTTAATTTGTTTTCAGCCATAAATCTCATGATTGTCTTCATCCTTTTAGTTAATTTTAGTTAATTTGGCAACAACTGCTATTCTGCCTGCTGTTTGTCTAAATGCATCTTCACAAGTCGATAATGTCACAATTTTATCTCCTTCATTGACATCTACATTCGTTTTTATCAACGAACGCTTCTTTGTTTTGAGTAAAAATGCTTTAAACTGTTCATCATTATCAAAAGTCGTTTGGATATAATTGTCATTACTTGTTGTTTTAAATGCACTAAAAATTTGTAATTGATATTTACCATATTTAGTATCAAAGTGGATTGATTTGTGTTTGTCATAAAATGATTGTTTTAAATAATCATCAAGTACATCAAACATAGTTTGATCACCAATATGATGACCATATATCACCGTATTTTTATCTAAAGGGTTCAATGAATTTCGATAATCCATAAAAATACTTCCTTTACGACGTTGTTCTCTTTCAAAATCTAAATTTAAATATTCATGATTTGTTTTACCTTGTAAAATAGGATAATTGAGCGATGTTCCCTCTAATTGAATCCAACCAACGATGTCTTTATTAATTTTTTCTAAGGATTCAAATTGTGGTCTTACTGATGATTGATGTTCATTTGATAGTGTTTTAAATTTCTTTTGTATTTTGGCATAACTTTCTTGTTCATCTTTATCTTGAACATAAATTTTAATTATTTGATAAGTAAAAACGACAATAACAACGATTAAAATAATTTGTATTATTCTTATTATGTGTTTCATATAATGTGATAATCCTTTATTCTTCATTAGTTAAGCCTTACATAGATTTATAAATACGTTGACGTTTACCCTTACATAATAAATAAATCAATGTAGGTCCACCTACAATCATTAAAATAGCATTGGCAGGTATTTCTAATGGTGGATGTATTGTACGTCCTGCTAAATCAGCTAAAAGTAAGAACCAAGCTCCTATGACTATTGAAAATGGTATAACTGCTTTATAATTAACACCTACTATTTTTCTTACAATATGAGGTACAATAATCCCTAAAAAGGCTATTTGACCTACTATCGCAACTGTTGCACTTGCTAAAAATACTGCTAATAAGCCAATTATCCATCTATACGTATCTATTTGAAAACCAATACTCTTAGCTTGCATATCGTCTAAATTTAATAAATTCAACTTAGGAGATAGTAAAATACTTAAACTTAATCCTATCATTGCAGAAATCGCTATAATATATACATCTTTCCATGTTTTCATAGTTAAACCTTGAGACATTTTCAGTAATGGATTTTGACTTAAGATGTCATATACACCATTTAATAAAACAAATAATGCTACACCTACTAAAATCATACTTACCGCATTCAACTGATATTTAGTGTGTAAAAATATAATGATTATAAATGGAATCAATCCTCCGATAAAAACTAAAAAGGGTAAATAATTATATAGTTGAGGAATATACATCATACATAGCGTTCTCATAATTAAAGCGCCAGTCGAAACGCCAATTAAATTTGCTTCAGCTAATGGATTTTGTAGGGACGCTTGTAAAAGTGCTCCTGATACTGCCAACATAGCCCCTACTATCATTGCTATTAATATTCTTGGTAATCTCAAATCTAATATCGCATCCACCGCATTATTTTCACCAGTTGATAATTTATCTATCCAATCATTAAATGTAATTTTTAAAGTACCAGTAACAAATGATAAATATGCTGTTAAAACAGTTAATAGTATAAATATTATTAAAAATAACTTCTTATGGTTCTTTATCATACAATCATTCCATTACTTTTTATTGTTATAAAATAAGTCATATAACTGTTTCATTGCTTCGTCAGCATCAACATTCGCTGTAATTCCAAATGGAATCTCTTCTAAATCATAAACTTTATTATTTTTAACAGCTTTAAAATGCTTCCAAATATCATTTTGTTTAAATTCTTTTTTAAACATTTTTTTCACTTCATCTGGCATGCCATGTGGTAAACGTAAAATGATATCAGGGTCTACATTGAGTAAGTTTTCAGTATTTGACGAAATATACTGTCTATCTTTTACTTTAATTACATTTTCTCCACCAGCAATTTTCACTAAGTCGCCAATATAAGATTTATCAGTCGCAACTAAATAACTTCCTGGCACACCCATAAGTATTAGTACTTTAGGATGTTTACGTTGTTTAGCAGCTTTGTCTTCAATTTCCTTTTTCACTTTATTTAAGTGATCATTTAATTCTTTTGCTTTTTCAGTTCTATTAAACTGTTTACCTAATTCTGTAATTGAATTTTCCATACCTTGCAAACTATCGTAGTCATAATAGTAACCTTTCATATTAAGCTGTTTATAAAAAGGTTTCATTTCATCTTTGATTGTAGACACACTTAATACGTGAGTTGGATTTAATTTTTTAACTGCTTCTACACTAGGTTGCATAGGTTGTCCCACTTCGGGAACATCTTTATATCGTGCCGGTAATGTTTTATAAGATGTTGGTTTTCCAACGATTGGTAAATCCAGTTTGTCTAGTGTCATTGTCAATGCAACAGTGGTAGGTACTATTCTATATTTTTCAGCTTTTTCTTCTTTTTTTGGTTTCGACGATGATTCACAAGCGACTAATAAAATAGCACATATAATTCCTAAAATTATTGTTTTTACATGTTTCAATCTTTTTTACCTCGCTTTCTCATTAATAAATGAGATACAACTAGGAGTAACATTGCTAATACTATAGCTACGCCCAATATCGCATATTCTTTTTTATGACTTTTTGCTTTTTGATTATTTTCATATTTTTTATTATTTGGTTTATGTTTCTTTACATCATCATCTCTATTGAATGATGGTAATGTTTTATCTTTTTCCTTTTTAATATTGTCCCTAGTACTTTGAATTTTAGTTGATTGTGAATCAACATTATTTTTCAAACTTTGATCATTATTATTTGAATTTCCAGACGATTGAGTATGACTGCTGTTACTATTTTTAGTCACATTTATATTTGTTGTAGTTGATTTGTTTTTTTGTTCTTGAGTACTATTCTTATATTCTTTTGGTTTATTTTGACCAGTCTTTTTATTTTTAGATATATCTTTATCTGTAGTTCGTGTTTGTTGATTATTATTCTTATTTTGTTGAACTATTATTTGATTCTGATTTTTATCTTTTTTGTCTTCTTTATCATCTTTATTTTGTTTTAAATGAATGAATAGTACACTGTCTTCCTTATCATGGAGATTTTGTTTATAACGCATTTCCAAGGTTTGTATATTTTGCTTTAATAATATTCTTATCGTTGTTGTATTATCATTACTTTTAGTTACAAATGGTAATGGCTGAGAATTGGATGTCAAAAATTGATAATTTTCAATCTTAGTATGTGGAGATAATTTGATTTCTAGGTAAACTTGATTTTTACTATTAAAAATAAGTCGACCTTTTTCATCAAATACTTCTACTTTTTTATCATCTTTATCTCTTACATCTAGATAGATATTATTAGTCTTTTTAGGTAATTCTTTAAAAATAGCTTCATCTAATTTCTGAGGGTTATCTTGCTGTGTATTATAAGAATTGGCTGATGGACTATTCATCTCATCAGCCAATAATAATGCATCTTTATTATTTAAAATCATAAATGTCGATACACAACAATAAATGATTAACGTTTTAAAGCTAGTTTGTAATGATACATTCATTATTTCACATTACCTTTGTTAACCTTTTTAGCATAAAATGTAATGAAAACGAATGACATCAATGCAACTGCAGGAACGATATAAATATATCCTGGAATACCAGCACTAGTTTGTGGGTTTTCTACACCACCAGTACCAGTGTTTGTAGTACCCCCTGTAGTATCATTACCAGTAGTACTTGCACTGCTACTACCATTACCAACTACATTAGATGGTCCATTAAATTTATAAGTAATATTGTAATGGTGATCATATAAGAAAGGTTTGCCATTTACTTTTTCATTAATATATACATCAATTTTACCTTGGACTTTACCGCTCACTTTACTTACTTCAAATTCAGAAGTACGTTCATCTTTCGCAGCATTTTTATTAATAATTTTTTCTTTATGGCCTTCGATACTCATACCTGTAATCCAATGACTGTGGTTAACAGTAATTTGAACATATAACTTACCGTTCTTTTTAACATATTTAGCTGGTTTATTAAAATAATCATTGGCAATAGATGTATCGTTAGTATTATATTTTAAGATTTCATAATTGAAAGTTCCGCTATCTTCAGCAAAAGCATTATTAACAGTTGTCGCAAAAAACAATATAAAAGACAATACGGCTACACTAAAAATTTTATGTAATTTTTTCAAAATATATACCTCCCATTTAAGACGAATATTACGTCTTTACAAAAATAATAAATGATAACGATTATCAAAGTCAATATTTATTTTATAATAAAATTATATTATTGTTATAACGATATACTTGTGGTACTATTATTGATAACCATTTTCAATTAAATTGGTTAATCACTTTTAATGACATAGCACAATCATTTTTAGGAGGAAAACATCATGAACAAACATTATCTAAATCCTAAGTTTTATAAGGAGAATAATCATGCATCATTAAGAAGATTTACAATTGGAAGTGCAACTCTTTTATTAAGTGTATTACTTTATGCAAGTAATGGAGAAAATCATGCGCAGGCTGCTGAAACAAATCAAAATAATAATCAAAATACAGCAGTATCACCTTCTTCATCACAAAATAATACTGTATCTGAAGAATTGAATTTCCAAGTTCAAAGAGATGGTTCAAATGAAGTGTCACACATGGATGAATATATGAAGCATCCTGGTAAAGTAATTAAAAAAGATAATCAATATTATTTCCAAGCTACATTAACAAATGCTTCATGGTGGAAAGAATATAAATTTTTCGATAAAAACAATCAAGAATTAACTACCAATGTTGTTAATGATGACACAGCAAACGATACAAAAACGTTAGATATTTCAGTAGAACCAGGATATACAAATATCACATCAAGAATACATATCGTTATTCCAAACTTAAAGTATGATCATACTTATACAACGCATTTGGAATTTGCGAAACCTATTCCAACATTAGGCGAAACTAATACTAATAGTGATAGTAATACAGCATCTCAACCTAACAATGATGTAGTAACTACTCCAGCTACTGGAGACAATAACAACGGTGCTACTGCTCCAAGTACTGGAGATAACAACAATGTACCTACTACTCCAGCTTCTGGGGACAACAACAATGCATCTACTACTCCAAATACTGGAGACAACAACATTGCACCTACTACTCCAGCTACTGGAGATAACAACAATGCACCTACTACTCCAAACACTGGAGATAACAACAATGCACCTACTACTCCAGCTGCTGGGGACAACAATAATGTACCAACTACTCCAGCTGCTGGGGGCAATAATAATAATGGAACTAATACAAACACTGGTGACAATGTCGGTAAAAATGGCAAAGACAGTAAAGGTGGCAAAACTGGTAGAAAAGAAGATGAAGGTAAAGATAGCAAATCTAATCAAAATAACGGGGATAAAGATGCTAAAAACTCACAAAATAGCGACGACAACAAATCAAAAGAATTACCTGATACAGGTAAAGTAGCTTCACATAGTTACTTTAATGAATTAGCTATGGCGACGATTGCCCTATTCACATCTATTACAATGTTTGTTTTCAGAAGAAAGCACTCTAAATAATCATATGAAACCTATATTGAGAAGTTGATATCTCTCAGTATAGGTTTTATTATTTTTTTATAAAATGGATTGCAATATATTTATACTTTGAGTTACAATACATGTGAACGATTGATAATGATTATCAATCTGTATTAAAACTATAGGAGTTGTTTACAACATGAACAAACATCAACAGCATAACTTCCCAAAATTAAGGTCTTTTTATTCAATACGCAAATCTACACTTGGTGTAGCTTCGATAGTAGTAAGTACACTATTCATTTTTACTTCTCATGGACAAGCCCAGGCTGCCGAAAATTCTAATGACAATAATGTACAAAATCAATCGGCATCTACGGCGAATTCTGATCAATCAAACCAATCTCAACCTGTAACTCAACCGGTTGAAAATAATAATCAAACACAAACAACGAATCAGCCTACTGCCTACCCTGCAGCGGATCAGTCTATAAAAGATGCTATTAAAAACCCTGCAGTTGAAAACCAACCTCATGACATTGGTCCAAGAGAGACAGTCAATTTCCAACTATTTGATCAAAATAATGAAACACAATATTATCACTATTTTAGTATTAAGAACCCTGCTGATGTCTATTACACAAAAACTAAAGCAAACGTTGAACTTGACCTTGATACAGGTTCAACTTGGAAGAAATTTGAAGTTTATGAAGGAAACACAAAACTTCCTGTTAACTTAGTGTCTTATAATCCAGACACAGAT
The DNA here is from genome assembly GCF_030547725.1 of Staphylococcus pasteuri. Classification (NCBI taxonomy): domain Bacteria; kingdom Bacillati; phylum Bacillota; class Bacilli; order Caryophanales; family Staphylococcaceae; genus Staphylococcus; species Staphylococcus pasteuri. The sequence continues at coordinate 28,626 of NZ_JAUOQO010000006.1, forward strand.
CATGCATATATTCGTTTCCCTGTGACTGATGGTACACAAGAACTTAAAATTGTATCGTCTACACAAATTGATAATGAACCTGAAACAAATTATGATTATACAAAATTAGAATTCGCTCGACCTATTTATAATGACCCATCACTCGTTTTAAATGATAATAGCAGTAATAATGCTTCGGAAAATGCAACTGATAACACAACACCAACAAACACTACCAACAATTCAGATAATAATGTAAATTCAACATCAAATAATAACGATGTAAACTCAACAAATGATAATAATCAAAGCGTTAGTAATCAAACTAATAATAGTCAAAATCAACCAAATGAAAACCAATCTGTAGATACAACACCAAATAATAATCAATCAAATACTACAGATAATAATAATCAAAATGATGACACTCAAAATCAAACTGCAGATACAACACCAAATAATAACCAAAGTAATAATGAAGAAAATCAGTCACAAGCTAATGATACAGTCTATCCTCCTGCTGATGTATCAATAAAAGATGCTATTAAAAACCCAGCAGTATTAGATAAAGATCATAGTGCACCCGTTACACGACCTATTGATTTTGAAATGAAAAAAGAAGACGGTGACAGACAATTTTATCATTATGCAAGCACATTAGATCCAGCAACTGTGATATTTACTAAATCTCAACCAGAAATTGAATTAGGATTAAAAACAGCACAAACATGGAGAAACTTTGAAATTTATGAAGGAGACAAAAAACTTCCTGTTACGCTCGTATCTTATGATTCAGATAAAGACTATGCTTATATCCGTTTCCCAGTTTCTGTAGGCACAAAAGAAGTTAAAATTGTATCATCTATTCAACTTGGTGAAAATAAAGTCGAAAATTATGATTATACTTTAATGGTTTTCAAACAACCGATAACTAATAACCCTAATGATTACAAAGATGATGAAACTTATACTGTAGATAAATTATTAGCACCATATCGCAAAGCGAAGACACTAGAAAGACAAGTATATGAATTAGAAAAGTTACAAAAAACTTTACCTGATAAATATAAAGAAGAATATAAATTCAAATTAGAAAAGACAAAAGCTGCTTTAAAACAACAAGTTCAATCAGCAATTGTTGAGTTTGAAAATGCAAAACCAACTAACGATCAATTAACGGAAGTACATGATGCTAATTTTGTTGTATTTGAAAGTGAAGAAAATAATGAGTCAGTAATGGATGGATTTGTTGAACATCCTTTCCAAATTGGTACATTAAATGGTAAGCAATATGTAATTATGCGTACTAAAGAAGATAGTTATTGGAAAGACTTTATTGTCGAAGGTGAACGAGTGACAACTATTTCTAAAGATAAAGAAAAAAACACTAGAACATTAATTTTCCCTTATGACCCTAATAAAGCAGTTTACAATGCAATAGTTAAAGTCGTAGTATCTTCTATCGGTTACGATGGTCAATATCACGTAAGAATTATAAATAAAGATGTCCCAGTTGAAGATACATCTTCTACAAACGTAGACAATTCAATAATTGATGCAGAAAATAATCAAAATGACCCAACTACAACAACTAACAACGAAAACACTCAAATAACTGATGTAGTTAAAGATAACAACACTGATAATCAAACAGATGAAAATGTAGATAATAATGAATCAAATAGTGATAATACAACAATCCCTGATCATAATGTTGATGATATTGCAGATATTGTCGAAGATCACGATGTCGATAAAAACGAAGATAATGAAGTAACTCAAAAAGTTGATGAAGACAGTGATATAATAATACCTGAAAGTGTTAAAACAGATGAAGATATTGATAAAGAACATGTTAAGAAAAAAGGAACAACTGAAACCAAAACTGAGAGTAAAGATAATGTAAAAGATAGTGATAAACAAAAATCAAAAGAGCATGACATGAAAAAAACAACATCTCTTCCAGAAACTGGTCAATCTTCATCTCAAGGATTGACATGGTCATTATTGTTAGCGTTAACTGGTTTAACTTTTATCCTACCAAAGAGAATTAAACATTCTAAAAAATAATACAAAAAAATCCCGTCTGAAAATTAATTTCAGACGGGATTTTTAATAATATCTAAAATTATTTAGATACTACTTCTTCACCATTGTAAGAACCACAGTTTTTACATACGCGGTGAGTTAATTTGTATTCGCCACAACTTGGGCATTCTGTCATACCAGGTACTGACATTTTGAAATGAGTACGGCGTTTGTTTTTTCTAGTTTTAGACGTTCTTCTTTTAGGTACTGCCATGATTTATCCTCCTTAAAATTAAACACATAATTAAATGATATCAGTTTATTTAACAATATTATATCATTAATTAAACCGTTATTGTTCTTTATCGTATAATTGTTGTAATTTCTGAAGCCTTGGATCAACTTGATTACTATTTGAACCATCGTCTTCTTGATCTTGTTCTTGGACAAGTTCAACGAATTCATCTTCATCAATCACTTCCCAACCATTGCCTTCGGTTAACATTTGATCACTGTTGTCTGAATAAGCACGCATCGGTTTTTCGATGATAACTAAATCTTCAACAATATCTTTAATATTAATCATACCGTCAGTAGCTAGATGATAATGTTCATCCTGCTCTTCTTCATCGGTATAATAATCACTACCTTCTAAATCAAATATTTCAGAAGTTTCTACATCCAATGGCACTTCTACAGGAACTAAAGTACGAGCACACGGCATCGTATATGTCCCAGTGACATGTATGTCAGCAATAACTTCATTTGATTTGATAGTTAATTTACCGTCAACATTGATTTCAGAAAGATCAATGAGATCTAATGATTCTTTTAAATGCTCAAAATTCGCCGTTTGATTAAATTCAAAAGGCTTACCTTGATATTTTCTTAATTGTGTTATTGACCATTTCATATGGCTTCACCTCTAACAAGCACAAAATTTATTTTAACTTTCTCAGTATAATATGTCAAGATTTTTTCTTAACATACGTACTTCTGTTACAATACTAATAATGAATTCTGAAAGGAAGAAATGCAAATGAAAAGTGTTGGCTTGATTACTGAATATAATCCTTTCCATAATGGGCATCTATATCATGCTCAACAATCTAAAATAAATTCTCAAGCAGATGTTTCTGTTGCAATAATGAGTGGCAACTTTGTAATGCGTGGCGAACCAGCTATATTCAATAAATTCATTCGTACTCAAATGGCACTTTCTGGTGTTGATTTAGTTGTAGAATTACCTACTATCGCAAGTTTATCTTCTGGAGACTTCTTTGGAAAAATGGCTATTAAAGTAGCGAATTATATCGATATTAACACAATATCTTTTGGTAGTGAGCATGGTAATATAGTTGAGTTACAAAATGCAGTCAATCACGTGCTTGAATTAGAAAATAATCCTATATTCAAGTCCAAAATTAAAGAAGGTAAAAGTTATCCAAGAATTATCAGTGAACTGATTAAAAACCAACAAACTTTAAATATTTTACAATCACCTAACAACATCTTAAGTATAGGATATCTTAAAGCAATCCAGCAATATGCACCACATATTGAAGCAATGACGATTTACCGTGAGTCAGCACAACATCGTGATAACACAATAAAGCATCAACAATTTGCGAGTGGGTCTTCCATCCGCCAATCTTTAATCAATCAAGAAACTGATTGGTATAAAGTAGTACCTCAAAATATTAAATCACTGTATCAAAATCAAATGACTACAGTTGAAGATACTTTCCCTTACATCAAACATCAATTGTTAACACAAGACACTAATACTTTAAACACTATATATACTGTCAGTGAAGGGTTCGAAAACAGATTAAAAACAATCATCAAAGATGTCAATTCGTTTAAAGAATTACTAAGTAAAACGAAAACCAAACGATATACCTATACACATATACAACGTATCCTAATGAATATCCTGCTCAATATTCATCAACATGATATTACAAACGATATACGAGCAATTAGAATTTTAGGTATGAATGAACAAGGTCGCGCTTATTTAAAATATTTAAAGCAACAATATCCAGAACGGCATTTTATAACCAATATCAATAAATCTTCAGCTACATATTTCCCTATCGAAATTAAAGCAACAAATGTATACAACTTATTAAGCCAACAATCTCAAAATGATTTTAATACACCAGTGATTCAAACATAATTTAAGACCGTACTATCGATGATGACTATTAAAAGAGTCACATAGTACGGTCTGCTTTTTTATTTATAATATTTTTCTTTTAATGCTTCAGCAACATTAGGAGGTACAAATTCCGAAATGTCTGCTTTATAAGCTGCAACTTCCTTAACGATACTAGAACTAATAAATGAATAATTCGTACTAGTCATCATATACATAGTTTCAATATTATTATTCAACTTTTTATTCATTGATGTTAAGCGTAATTCATATTCAAAATCACTTACCGCACGTAATCCACGTACAATCGTTTTCGCACCGACTTGTTTGCAAAAATCTACTAATAAACCATTAAAATGATGTACTTCCACGTTGGAAAGATGTGCTACAGAGCCCCTAATTAAATCCATACGTTCTTCTATATTAAACGTGCCGCCTTTACTACTATTTTTCAAAACACAGACATGTATTTCGTCAAAACGATCTGCACTTCTTTCAATAATATCTAGATGACCGTATGTAATTGGATCGAAACTCCCGGGAATGACTGCTTTCGTCTTATTCATATTAATCTCCTTTTTCTAATAGCAATGTATCTGTCAAACCATAATGATATCTTTTTATTTCTTTAAACGGTGCACTTTGAATATGTTCTTCATTACTAAACTCACAGATGATAATACCATTTTCTTTAAGCAAATTAAACTCATTAATGCTTTTTAATGCTTCATCAATAAGACCTTTTTTATATGGCGGATCTAAAAATATGTAATCAAATTGAATCTCTCTTTTAGCTAAAGCTTTTAACGAACGATCAGCATTATTTTTATATACTTCAGATTGTGCTAATAAATCAAGTTGCTTAAGGTTTGATTTAATCACTTTAACTGCTTTAAAATTTTGATCGACAAAGATTACTTTATCCATACCTCGAGATAATGCTTCAATTCCTAATGCGCCGCTTCCTGCGAATAAATCCAAAGCTATGCCTGATACTTCATGTAAACTATTAAAGATGCCTTCTTTAACTTTATCCATAGTTGGCCTAGTATTTCGACCTTCCAAACTTTCTAATGCCTTACTTTTATGTATTCCCGCAATGACACGCATCACTTTCACACTTCCATTTCACAATATAATTTAATATAATTTGGGATAAAAGGAGATTGATTAAACAAATGAAACAATCATTTATTGTTTTAGGTGAGGGTTTAACAGATTTATTCGAATTCACCACTCTCATCGACTACAACCATACTAGAATTGATAAAATAATCTATTTTCATTCCCCACAAACTGAAAAGCAATTATCATCAGTAGCTATCATTATGCAACCGACTGAAGGTAATTATTTCCAAGCAATGTATATGATGATTAACGCATTAAAATATCCATATCCAAATAGTAATAAGAAATTTGACATGATTAACCAGAAAGCAGAGGCATATGATATCCCAGTATTAGGTATAGATGTTCAACCTCCAGAAGCTTTCCATGACAATGACTTATATTTTAACTATTTAATTAGTGTTTTACGATTACAACGTTGGATACCACCATTACAATAGGAAACACATTTCTTAACGAACACGAGTTATATGACTTCGTGTTTTTCTTTTTCATACGTTTTCTTTAAAAATTTGTATGGTGAACCATCTATATGTTGAACATATTTTAATTTCATTAGTTTATTAACGACATCGTCCGCTTCACTTTCATTAACATACATGATAACGAATTTACGTTGACGATTAGAATGAACGATGTGTCCATATTTTCTAATTTGTCTTTCATGTTTGATATGTTTTAAATAAACAATAAGGCTCACTCTTTGAACTAAATTCATCTTTGCTCACTCCATTTAATATACACAGTTTTTATCATATCATGAGTTTAAATTTTATGAAATAACAATCACTTCCATATATTCCATCCCTATTTATATTATTCTATTAAATCAAAACCAATCTTCATAATGGGATATTCCTATACTTAATTCGTCAAGTAAATATTTGTCTATAAAAAATAAAATAATATTCCGTTCTTCACGCACTTCATTTTTCAAATATGAAGGATATCTGTTAATATAACTTTAATACCTAAAGGAGGATATCAAATGGTTAAACTAAATAAGTGGTTCATTAATGGTTCATTCGCAATTGCAAGTATTGTTGGAAGTGTGATTTATGTAAACAAAAATAAAAAACCACGTGAAATTAATGCAATCCCTCCATTTTTCACAGGTGTAGCACCATATTTATTTGCGCATAGAGGCGGCATGGCTGTTAGACCTGAACAAACAAAGCTTGCATTTGATAATGCAGTACAATATGGCGTAGATGGATTCGAAACAGATGTAAGGCTCACTAAAGATAAGGAACTTATCGTATTCCTTGATGCAACTGTTGATAGAACAACTAACGGTTCAGGTAAAGTAAGTGAACATACTTTAGAAGAATTAAGAAAATTAGACGCTGGATATTATTTCACAGATATAAATCGTCAATATCCATTTCGTGGACATGAAGATGCTAAAATTTTAACATTTGAGGAACTTTTAGAGCTTTATCCAGAGATGTATATTAATGTTGATTTGAAAGATCATCCAAACAGTTATGAAGGTTCTATTGCACCTGAAGTCATTTATCATCAAATTGTTAAACATCATGCAGAACATCGTGTATTAGTAACAAGTTTCCATAAAGAACAAATTGAACGCTTTGATCAATTAAGTAAAGGTACTGTAGCAATTGGTGCGAGTCAAAACGAAGTAGCAGATGCGTTTATTAAGTTTAATACGTTTAGAGGACATAAATTCCATCCGAAAGCTAATACTTTCCAAATGCCAACCGAATTTAAAGGAATCAAGCTTACTTCTTCTAGATTTATTAAATGGTTAAAAGTATTAAATATTGTACCAGGATTTTATGGCATTAATAGTATTGATTTAATGACAGATTTATACCAAAAAGGTGTGCATACACTTGTAACAGATCGACCTGATTTAGCACAACAATTTAAAGAGACATTAAAATAATAAATAGCAAAAATCCTTAACGAATAATCACCTTTTCGTTAAGGATTTTTACTTTTACAGACACCGATGTGTATTACCAATTTTCTATAGAATCTCTTTCACCTTTAAAGTTGTTACTTTTATGATGACGTTGTTCTAATACTTTTTCAATTGCTGAAAAAGAAATATTTAACGAATGTAATAAGACAAATAAATGATATATTAAATCCGCCGCCTCGTTGATAACTTCTTTGTTATCATTTTTCATAGCTCCTATTACAACTTCAAACGATTCTTCTCCAAATTTCTTAGTGATTTTTTCTATACCTTGTTCTAACAAATAATTGGTATAAGATTTAGAATGATTAGTTCTAGATCGTTCTTTTATTGTATGTTCCAATAATTGAACTGCAAAATGTGTCTTTGTACTAAAACAGCTTTGATTCCCAGTATGACATGTTGGACCATTAGGAATAACTTCGATTAGTATTGCATCATTATCACAATCTGTATGTATCGTAACGACTTGTTGCGTATGCCCCGATGATTCCCCTTTAGTCCACAATCTTTGTTTAGACCTTGAATAAAAAGTTACTACGTTCTCTTCCATTGTTTTATTAAATGCTTCTTCGTTCATAAACCCGAGCATTAATACTTGCTTCGTTACATAATGTTGTAATATGACCGGTACTAAACCTTTACTAAAATCTACTGTGACTGTCATCTTACTGGCACACCACCTTTTCTTAATGTGTGCTTAATATCAGCTACTGTATATGTTTTACTATGTAAAATACTAGCAGCTAAACCGGCAGATACATCTGTTTCTTTAAATAAGTCTAGAAAATGTTGAGGATTTCCACCACCACCAGAAGCAATGATTGGTATATTCACCTTTGATTTAATATCTGATAAATGTTCAATATCAAAGCCAGTTTTCATACCATCGTGATGGATACTGGTTACAAGTAATTCCCCAGCACCAAGTTCTTCAACTTGTTGAATCCAATCATATACTTTTATAGAGGTTAATTGTTTACCTCCATGTGTAGTACAAAAATAGTCATTTTGTTCCGCACTATAATAACTATCAATAGCAATACAAATACATTGACTTCCAAATTTTTGGCTAGCTTCTTTAATTAAATTAGGATTTTGAAGTGCACTAGAATTTAATGACACTTTATCTGCTCCATGATTAAGTAATTGCGAAATATCATCTAAAGTTTGAATACCGCCTCCAACAGTCAATGGTATAAACAATTGTTTAGAAATGGTTTCGATAACTTCCAACATTAAGTCATGTCCTTTTTCAGTTTTAGAAATATCTAAAAATACAAGTTCATCTGCTCCCGCTTCATTATAGTATTGTGCTAATTCAAGTGGACTACCTATATCGGTTAATCCCTTAAATTGTATTCCCTTAACAACACGCCCATCCTTAACATCTAAACAAGGAATGATTCTTTTTTTTATCAAGATAACCCCTCCCAAAAACTGGGATTATGTGCAGCTTTACCGATAATCGCAGCATAAACACCCAATTTTTCAAATTGGTTTAAATCTTCTTGATTTCTAATACCTCCAGAAGCAATAATACTTAATTCAGTTTGTTGTACTAATTGTCTTGTTAATTCAAAATTAGGACCAGCTAACTTCCCATCTTTTGAAATATCAGTATAGATGATGCCACCTAAAGGTAAATGATTCACTTGTTTAACAACATCAAACAAATTGAGTTGTGTATCTTCTAGCCAACCATTAATCTTTATATCTTGTTTGTATGCATCTATAGACAAATAAATCTTTTTAGGAAATAGATATGACATTCTTTCCAACCAAGTTAAATCTTGAATACCTTTAGTTCCAACTATGCAGTAATCTATACCTATATCAAAATAATGATTTAAAGTTTCTTGTGATCGAATCCCTCCACCTACTTCTATAGGTTTTTGAGATAATGATCTTAGCTTTTTAATATAATGACATTCTTGAGTTTGCTTTAATTTTGCTCCTATAAGATCCACAATATGTATACGTGAAACACAATCAAATTGATTATAAAATTGGATGCTTTCCTCAGCTGTCATAGTCATTTGCTCTTTAGATTCATATTTACCTTCAGTTAGTCTTACACTCGTTGAGTCAATCAAATCGATTGCCGGCCATATGTTAATCATTTATAAAACCGCCTTTCAATGCTTGATTTAAAATTGCCAATCCTTGTTCACCACTTTTTTCAGGATGGAATTGTATTCCTATACAATTGTTATATTGTACTACTGCAGGAATTTGACACTCATAATCTGCATATGCAACAACATGATTATTCATTATCGCTTGATAAGAATGTATAAAGTAAACATCACATTGAAGTAATTGATGATCACTTTTCAATAAATTCCAACCTAAATGCGGGATAGGTTGTGATGTATGGATTGGCACTATTCGTCCAGGTATCAGTCCTAGTCCTTCCACATTACCTTCATCACTATGTTCAAATAACAATTGCATTCCTAAGCAAATACCAATAATAGGTTGATTTTTAATTCGTTTTAAGATAGTGTCTAATCTTTTATTTTTAATTTCTGCCATTCCATCTTTAAAATGTCCAACACCAGGTAATACAATTGCATCTGCCTTATAAATAATACTTTCGTCGTCGGTCAATATTGTCTCATAGCCTAAAAATTCAATTGCCTTTTTCAAGCTGTTAATATTGCCTAGACCGTAATCAACTATAGCTATCATTCAATCACACCTTTAGACGAAGGTATTTCAAATTCAAGAGTTGGGGTTAAAGCCTCTTGTAATGATTTAGCAAAAGATTTAAATAAAGCTTCAATTTCATGATGGGTATTTCCACCTCTAATTAAGTCCATATGTACAGTTAACCTCGCATTAATAATAAGTGCTCTAAAAAATTCTTCTACTAATTCTGTATCAAAATGACCTACTTTTTCTTTGCTTAATTGAACATTAAATGAAAAATATGGACGGCCACTAATATCAATTACAGTTCTTGCTAACGTTTCATCCATAGGTATATAACTTGTACCATATCTTTTAAAACTTTGCTGAGTCTTAACCATTTCCAATATCAACTGTCCTAAAACTATCCCAATGTCTTCTGTCACATGATGATCATCAACATATGTATCTCCTTTAGCTTCAATTTGTAATGATAAGCCACTATGAAAAGCAAAAAGTGTTAACATATGATCTAAAAATCCTACGCTTGTATGTATATTAGGTTTTTCCTTTTCTTTACTTATAGCAATTGAAATAGAAGTTTCAGCGGTTTGACGTGATTTTTGATAGTTCATTGAACTTCCTCCTTGTTGTTAATTCTGAAAATCACTTTTAAATATGGCTTGACCATATGTCAATGTCGAATATGTATTGATTGTTGATGATTATTAAGTGATTCTACACATGCTAACCTTTCTGCAGAATATGCTACCTTTTTAAAAGTTGATTTTGATAGATTAATCACACTGTGACGTGTCATAAAGTCATTAACTGATAAACCATTCGAAAATCTAGCAGTTTGGTTTGTTGGTAAAACATGACTTGGTCCAGCAATATAATCACCAATTGCTTCTGGAGCATAATGCCCTAAAAATAATGCACCTACAAATTTGATTTGATCAATAAACTGTTCTGGATGTTTAGTTTGAATGGATGCATGTTCAGGTGCAATTTTATTCAAAATATGACAGGCATCTTCCATATCACTTACTTCAATTAAGTAATGATGATTGGCTATACTTTTGGACACTATAGAATGACGATCTATTGTTTTTAATTTATTATCAATATTTAACTGAAGTTGTTGTAATATTTGAGCATTGTCGCTAATAACAAATGTACGAGCCATTTCATCATGTTCAGCTTGAGCAAAAATATCATATGTAATGGCGTCAATTTGAGCAGTCTCATCAATAATCATAGCTAATTCAGTAGGGCCGGCAATTTGATCAATGCCTACATCTCCATAAACATATTTTTTTGCAAGCGCAACATACTGATTACCTGGACCAACTATTTTATCAACAGGTTTAATTGTTTCTGTACCATATGTAAGCGCCGCTATACTTTGTGCACCTCCAACTTGATAGACATGATTTACGCCAGTTAAGTGACAGGCAGCTAAAACTTCTTTAGAAACGCCATTTGTTTTTGGAGGTGTCACAACAACAATCTCTTCAACGTTCGCGACTTGTGCAAGTGTAGCCGTCATTAGAACAGTAGAAGGATAGCTTGCTTTACCACCTGGAACATATATCCCAACGCGTTCTATTGGATGGTAAACTTCATAACATTCTCCCTTTTTAGTAGAGGAATACTTTATCTTTTCTTGATATGATTTAATCCTTTCATAGCTTTGGTGTAACGCATTAAGTGTATCTTTATTTAATTCATCATAGGCCTTTTGTATGTCTTGCTTTGAAATTTCTAGAGATGTTGTGTCTACATGATCAAAAGTTAAATTATACTTTTTCAAGGCTGCATCACCATTGACTTTAACATCATCACAAATATTTTTAACTAACAGGTATAAGGACTCATCTAATGATTGATTGTTACAATAAAGTTCTAAAAATTGTTGTGCTTTAAGCATTTATCATCTGCACCCCTAACATATTAATAAATGATTCTATTTCTTCACCCTTTTTAAAATACTGTGTTCTATTTGTAATCAATCTTGCTGAAATATCAGTAATTTTTTCTTTTTCAACAAGACCATTTGCTTTTAATGTAGTACCTGTTTGAACAATATCAATAATTCCATCTACCATTCCTACAATGCATGCGAGTTCTATTGAACCACTTAATTTTACAATTTCAATATCTATTCCTTTGTTTTTAAAATAACGTGAAGTTGTTTGAACATAACTCGTAGCAATTTTTTTATAATCATTTGTAACAGGTTTAGCTGCTAAGGAAAAATGACAGTGTCCAAATGGTAAGTCGCATAAATTATTAATATTATATTTATTTTCATTTAAGATATCAGTACCTACAATACCTATATCTGCAATGCCTTGTTCCACGTATATTGGTACATCACTTCCCTTTACTATAATAAAATCAATACCATCTATCGTAACTAATAATTGACGTTGTCTATGCTTTAGTCCATTTGATAATAAAAATAGTTGTTCTGCCTCTAAATAGTTGATAAAACTTTCTAATAATCTCCCTTTCGCTAAAGCCACTCTAATCATATTGTCACCCCTATTCTTTGAATATGCTGATTATAAAGTCAAAGCCATACCGTATCCTTGGAGGTCACCAGAGTAAAATCCACCAGTTAGTATGCTAGTATCATGTTTATTTAAATAACATCTGATAAAAACACCTTTATAATAAGATCTTGATGGTTGTGCCGAAATATCTAAATGAATATTGGTCAAACCTTGTTTGATTAGTTGCTCTTCCCAACTTTTTAACGTAAGTAATGTTTGAGATGATTGGTCCAAATATTGACTTAATTTTGATAATTGATGACGTGTGCTTTCTGATAGTAATTTTAAGATAGGATGATTATGCGGTAATTGATGTTTTAATCCCGATAGATTTCTCTCTTCAATCATGTTTTTAATAACTAAAGTTCTATATTTTTCTTCTAATAATTCATTCAATAATTGATAATGACCTAAAATAATTAGCTGAATATCATCTTTTAAATACGTTTTAATAAAATGGTAGAAATCATTAAAACTATCATTGAATTGATTATATATAGGCAAATAATTCTCGATACCTATTTGTGATATGACCTCATTATTTCTGACAATAGGTCCAGAATAAGCAACCTTCTTAAAATCTGTTGGAAATATTGAATGATAACGTAGTAATTGATCAGTAAAATCGTGTCTTAAACTATAAATGTGATTGTTATTTTGCCAAAAATTCCTTTCTTTCATTTGTAATAAGTCCTCTTTCGTCAAATGACTCCAATCTAATTTTTCAATTAAATCTATATCTACAAGTTTGTAATTTTTATTTGAAAAGTACTTTAAGAATGCTAATTCAATTTCTTTTATTTTTATTATCTGATTTTGCTTATTCATACTCTACCTCCTTTACTTCCGACTTTAATGCTTTACTGTAGTAAAGTTATAGTTGTATTATAAGTTACCATAAAGACAAATAATAAACAATGTTTATTCATAATTTTCTGATAATTAAAATTAATATGATCTCCATCTTTAAACATAAGGGTTTATATGAATTAAAAAACTCCCCAAATATTGAGTTTAATCAATATTGGAGAGATATCTTGTATGTTTTATAAATTTGGTAAAATTTAAATCATTTTATAAAGAACAGTTACATGATCCACCTGAAGCACAACCTTGTGCAGTCGTTTGAAAAAATGGATTGCCTGTATCAATTTTTACATTATCCGAAACAGCTAAAGCAATTTTACTAATAACTTCATCAATTAAATTCTGTAATGCTACTTCTTTTGACTTATAGTCCATTACCACTGGTAACATTTCATATGCTCGTTTACGTTGGCGTGTTTCCATCATAATTGTCTTATAGTCAGGATGATATCTACCAAATCGCATTACATCGTCGTATTGATCTTTGGTCTTTAGGAAAGCCGAATATAATAAGTGTGCTTCATCATTTTGGTTTAATAATTCTTTCGCTTTAATATATTCATCATAAATTTCTGAATTAACTATCATATCTGATAAGGCTTCGACGTCATCTAAAATTGACAATGTTTCTTCATTTATCATTTGTCATTCTACCCTTCATTTATTTTTCTAAGAAAATTAACGAATAATAATCTTTCATTACTTCTCCGCCCATTTCTTCATATTTCGTATTTAACATTCTAGAGCGATGAATATCGGAGTTCATCCAACTATGGATTAATGTTGGGACATCATCAAAGTCGTAACCTACATTCTGACTTGTCGATTTATAACTAACATCTCTTTCATCTAATTGTTGTTTTAAAGCATTTTCAGTAAATTCTACTGAGTCAGAACCACTTTTAGTCGCGTCAAATAAATTTATTGAAGCAATATGTGCAATATCATTATTTACCTTTAACGGTTTTAATCCCTTTAGTTTTCTCATTTCATTAGTTACCTCATAAAGTGTCACTAATTGATTTGTATTTTGTTCATAAGGTATATCTTTATTTTTTAAATTCGCTGTAGAATGAGATTCATTCGTTTTATATGGTTGCAATGTAGCTAATGCATCTTTATCTAAAAAGCGTATTGCCATGATTTTATTCGTTTGTTGGTCTGAATAAACTTGCGCATATATATTACCATATTTAATTAAAGTTTGTGTTTTTAAATCTTCATCTGATAATTCAAATTCATATTTTTTATTATTTGATTTGATTGTAGGTTCGGGATTGATGCTTGTATTTTCGAATATTTTTGAATTGCTTTCATCTATATGTAAAGGGTTAATATGAGCATCTTTTCCAGTTGCATAAACAGATTTTATTTTATTGTCTTTTACACTGACAATGTAATATTGATTTGTTTTCTTGAATACATAATTTTTATAGCCATCTTTATATGGATATGTTCGGTTAGCTTGACCGTATTTTTTGGTAAGTTGATCAATGTCCTTACCAATCCATGTTCCTACACCATTTTTAGGTTTTGGATTTTCTATATTTTTATTTGAATTTTTGAATTGTTCCGTTCTATCACTTTTTTGGCTTTTATTTGGATTTTCTAATACATCAAATTTTAGCCGTGGTGAGTAAAATAAATAGATTAGAAATGATACTAAAAAAACAACTCCTAAAATTCGTATAACTAATTTTTTCATCTTTCACCCACCTTAACTGAATTATTACTATTGTACATAATTACTTATTTCATAATCAAGATAAGTCTATTGTTATTTCTAGAATTACGAAGCACAATTTTACAAAATGGTGTCTTACATTGGATTAGATTCTTAATATAAAAAAACTGATAAAACTATACAGAAAGTTTTATCAGTCACAATCTTATTTATTCAATTATAAACCTAAAGTAGCTTTAATTAATGATGTTGTTTCTCCACCTGGATACAAGATGTATAACAGTACATAAACTGCTACACCAGTAATCGCTGTGAAAAACCATATTACTGAAGCAATAGGTCCAATTTTTCTATGAATTTTAAATTTCTCTTTAAAAGCTAATACAATTTGTATTATTCCTAAAATCCCACCAATTGTTGCTAAGTTAATATGGAAAATTAAGAAAATAGTATAATAAATTTTAACACTATCTGGTCCACCGAATGCGGTATTACCAATAAAGATTGTTCTACTAGCATAAATAATAAAGAATGTTGCGGCAAAAACGGCAGCCCATAACATTACTTTTTTATGCTGATCAATTTGTCTTTTCCAAATAAGTCTCCATCCAATTGCCACTAATATCGCACTAATGACAATACACGAAGTACTTATTGTAGGTAAAATAGGTACGTTCATATGTTTCATCCTTACTTAATTTTGTATTTATATCATTTTAATAAGTGATACGACTACAACGAGTACGAAAAATACTACTAAATAGTTTAATGAGTAAATAAACATTTTAGTTGCCCATTTGTTTTGATCAGTATTCTTTTTAAATGATGTAAAAGCTAGTGCCATCCACCCTAAATTTAATAAAGTAGCTAAAACAATAAATGTTGTGCCTAAACTAGATAACATAAAGGGAAGTGGTAATAGTAATACTAACCAAATAAACATGCTTACTCGTGTTCTATTGAATCCTTTTACAGATGGTAACATTGGAATATTAGCTAATGAATATTCATCACTACGTTTAATTGCTAACGCATAAAAATGTATTGGTTGCCAACAAAATACTACTAAAAATAGTGCTATTGCTGCAACACTTATTGATCCATCTATAGCTACCCAACCAATTAAAGGCGGTACAGCTCCAGGGAAACTACCTACAATTGTATTCCAAGTCGTATGTCGTTTTGACCAGATTGAATAATATGATACGTATCCTATGATACCAAATAATCCTAAAACACCTGATGGTATATTTAATAAAAATAAACAACCTTCACCTATTAACATCATACCAAAGCTTAAAATTAATAAGTGCTTATCTGAAATTCTATCATTTACAGTGGGTCTATTCTGTTTACTAGGCATAATTTGATCTATGTCTTGATCATAATAATTATTAAGTGCACATGCGCCACCCATTATTAATGTAGAACCTATAATCATTAATAAAATTTGAGGTATTGACGATAGGAAGGAGTGATTTGTCATTACAACAGCCAACCAAGAACCAGCAAATGCAGGGATTAAATTCCCTTGAACAAGGCCCATTTTAATAATCTGTTGTAATTCTTTAAATGTCACTTGGCCCGTTTCCTGTGACAATGTTTGTTCTTTACTCATAATTCCCCTCCTAGAATTTTTTCATATAATACAATGATATAGCAAATAGTCATAAAAGACTAGGTTTTAAAAAATTAAATTGTGACACTTTAACGACATTCCAAATAGTTGATTTTGTAACGTAATTAAAAATGGTATCATTGATATAATGTAAAAGAAAAATATATACGTTAAAATAAATTACAAAATGTCCATTTTTAATGAGAATAGTTGTTAGATTTTATTTTAATGATGGGGTGTTTATCATTGTTTAGAAAAGGAAACCTTAAATGGTTAAGTGTCTTAGCAACAATTATTATGACATTCGTACAATTAGGTGGTGCGCTAGTAACTAAAACTGGTTCGGAAGATGGTTGTGGTTCATCGTGGCCGTTATGTAATGGAGCACTTCTTCCACAAAACTTACCAATACAAACAATTATTGAATTAAGCCATAGAGCAGTTTCAGGACTTTCATTAATTGTCGTAATATGGCTAGTCATTACCGCTTGGAAACACATAGGGTATATAAAAGAAATTAAACCATTATCTATCATAAGTATAGGTTTCTTATTATTACAAGCCTTAGTTGGTGCTGCTGCTGTAATCTGGCAACAAAATGCATATGTATTAGCATTACATTTTGGAATCTCTTTAGTTAGCTTTTCATCAGTATTTTTAATGACATTAATTATTTTCTCAATTGATCAAAAGTATGAAGCTGACGAATTAATGATTCAAAAACCATTACGTACGTTAACATGGTTAATGGCAATCATCGTATATTTAACTATATACACTGGTGCTTTAGTAAGACATACTAAATCAAGTCTAGCATATGGTGCTTGGCCAGTACCTTTTGATGATATTGTTCCACATAATGTACATGACTGGGTTCAATTTGCACATCGTGGTATGGCATTTATTACTTTTATGTGGATTATGATTACGTTTATTCATGCAATTAAAAACTATAGTGATAATCGTACTGTAAGATATGGCTATACAGCTGCATTTATTTTAGTTATTTTACAAGTAGTAACTGGTGCTTTATCTGTTATTACTAATGTAAATTTATTTATTACATTGTTGCATGCTTTATTTATTACTTACCTATTCGGTATGATTGCTTATTTCATCTTATTAATGTTGAGAACGACAAGAAGTCTTAAAAACAAAGCTTAATTATAAAGCCGAAACATTCTTGAATATTGAATGTTTCGGCTTTTTTAATATTTATTAAGATGGATCTTTTTCTAATTCAATTAATAAATCTCCTGTAGCTATAGCATCTCCATTCGATACTGTGATTTGTTTTATAGTACCATCAAATGGTGCTTGTACCGTTGTTTCCATTTTCATTGCTTCTGTAATGAGTAAAGCTTGATTTGCTTTCACTTTATCTCCAACAGCTACCTTCACTTCTGTGACAGAACCTGGCATTTGTGCCCCAATATGATTTGGATTGGTTTTGTCTGCTTTTGGTTTTACATTTACATTAGCTTTTACACTTTCATCTTTAATATAAATGCGTCTTGCTTGTCCATTCATTGCATAGTAAATTGTTCGTTGCCCATTTTCATCGGGTTCGCTAATTGTTTCTAGTTTAATAATCAATCGTTTACCAGTATCAATTTCTATTTCAACTGTTTCACCGTTTCTCATACCGAATAAAAATGTTGGTGTATCTAACAATGATAGGTCCCCAAATTGTTCCTTAGTAGCAATAAATTGTTTATAGACTTTAGGATATAGGACATAGCTAATGATATCTTGTTCTGTTACTTCTGTATTTTGAATGTTTGCTAATTCTTTTCTGACTTCTTCAAAATCAACAGATTCTAAATATTCTCCAGGTCTATTTTCCAATGGCTTTTGACCTTTAAGTATGACTTTTTGCAACTGTGGATTAAATCCATTTACTGGTTGCCCAATTTCTCCTTTAAAGAAGGATACTACAGATTCTGGGAAATCTAATTTATGTCCTTGATTAATGATATCATCTTCATTTAAATCATTTTGAACCATGAATAGTGCCATATCTCCTACTACTTTAGAAGAAGGTGTCACTTTAACGATATCTCCAAATAGGAAATTAACACGACGATACATATCTTTTACTTCATCAAAACGTTCACCTAGACCAAGACTTTTAGCTTGTTGGCTTAGATTAGAATATTGTCCACCTGGCATTTCGTGTTGATATATTTCTGTATTCGGTGACTTAATATCACTTTCAAAATCTGTATAATATGGACGAACTGTAGCCCAGTAATGACTAATTTCTTCAAGTCCTTCTATATCTGTTCTCAAGTTACGTGGGAATCCATTTAACGCATAATACAATGAATTGGCACTTGGTTGACTTGTCAAACCACTCATTGATGCTACAGCAGTATCAATAATATCTACGCCAGCATCTATCGCTTGTTTATATGTTAGTAAACCATTGCCACTTGTATCATGAGTATGCAAATGTATAGGTAAATTAACCGCTGCACGTAAATGACCGATTAGTTCATATGCTGCTTTCGGTTTTAATAATCCTGCCATATCTTTAATAGCTAAAATATGGAAACCTTCTCTTTCTAATTCTTTAGCTAATTTGACATAATAATCAAGTGTATAAATATTTGATCTTTCTGAGTTTAAAATATCACCAGTATAACAAATTGTTCCTTCAGAAATTTTACCAGCTTGTTGTACCGCTTCATTCGCTACTTTCATTTGATCAATCCAGTTTAAAGAATCAAAAATTCTAAAAACATCGACACCAGCTTCTGCACTTTCTTTTACAAATTTTTGTATTACATTATCTGGATAATTTTTATATCCTACTGCATTTGAAGCACGTAATAACATTTGGAATAAAACATTGGGAATAGCTTTACGTAGACGTTCTAGACGTTCCCATGGATTTTCTTTCAGGAAATTATACGCTACATCAAATGTAGCACCGCCCCACATTTCTAATGAAAAACTATCTTTAAATACTTCTGCAGTTTTAGATGCAATATTTAACATATCTTTTGTTCTTACTCGAGTAGCTAATAAAGACTGATGTGCATCTCTGAAAGTAGTATCTGTAATGAGTACATCATCTTGTTCTCGTACCCATTTCGCTACTCCGTTTGGACCTTGTTGATCTAGTAACTGTTTCGTTCCTGAAAATGTATCTATCTTTGCTTGTGATACTTTAGGAATAGAAGCCGTTTCATATAACGGTTTAGGTCGCTTTTCAACATTAGGAAATCCATTAATTGTTACATTCCCAATATATTCAAGTGTCTTTGTTCCTCTATCTAATGTTGGTTGAATGTTAAATAATTCTGGTGTTTCTTCTATAAATTTAGTAGTATAATCTCCACTTCTAAACTGGTCATTTCTCATAACATTAATTAAAAATGGAATATTGGTTTTAACCCCACGAATTCTCATTTCTCTTAAAGAACGTTCCATCTTTTCTTCTGCTTGTTTAAATGACATAGCATGTGTAGATAGTTTTACTAATAAAGAATCATAATACGGTGATATTTCAGCACCTTGGAAACCATCACCTGCATCTAATCGTACGCCAAAGCCTCCACTTGATCGATATGCAATAATGGTTCCCGAATCAGGCATAAAGTCATTTAAAGGATCTTCAGTAGTAATACGACATTGAATTGCATATCCTAATGTTTGAATATCTTCTTGCTTTGGCATACCAACTTCTTGGCTAAATAATTCGCCACCGTCTGCAACTAATATTTGCGTTTTAACGATATCTATTCCAGTTATCATCTCAGTTATCGTATGTTCTACTTGCACACGAGGGTTAACTTCAATAAAGTAAAATTCATTCCCAGACACTAAAAATTCGACCGTTCCTGCATTAACGTAATTAATATGTGACATCAATTGGATTGCCGCATCACATATTTCTAAGCGTAATGATTCAGGTAACCCTACAGAAGGTGCTACCTCCACTACCTTTTGATGACGTCTTTGAACCGAACAATCACGTTCATATAAATGAACAAGATTACCATATTCATCACCGATAACTTGTACTTCTATATGTTTAGGATTATCGATGTAGCGTTCGATATAAATTTCGCTATTACCAAATGATTTTTCAGCTTCTGATTTAGCGCGATGAAATGCATCTTCTAATTCACTGGCTTCACGAACAATTCGCATTCCTTTACCGCCACCGCCACTTGTAGCCTTAATCATTAACGGATATCCAGCCTGACTTGCAAAGGCCTTTGCCGCTTCAAAGCTTTCAATAGGTCCATCTGTACCTGGTATCACAGGTAAGTTAGCTTTAAGTGCAGTTGTTCTTGCTTTAACTTTATCACCAAACATATCTAAGTGTTCTAGATGAGGTCCAATAAATTTAATGCCTTCTTCAGCACATCTACGTGCAAATTGTTCATTTTCACTTAAAAAACCGTATCCTGGATGTATAGCATCAACATTTGCTCTTTTAGCTACTTCTATAATTCTTTCGATATTTAAATAACTTTCTGCTGGTCCTAAATCACTACCTACTAAATAAGATTCATCTGCCTTATATCTATGTAATGATGATTTATCCTCATTAGAATAAATTGCTACTGTACTAATATTCAACTCTGCTGCTGCCCTAAAAATTCTGATAGCAATTTCACCACGATTGGCTACTAATAACTTCTTGATGTGTTTCAAGAGTAAAAACACCCCTTTTAAATATTTAGAATTTTCTAACTACTTATATATTAAAATTTTATCCTATATAGCAATTATTTTCTATAGTTAATATATATTAGTCATAATTCTTTAACTTAAGTGTCATAAAACCAAAACAAATTATTTTATTTTAATAATTCACTTATAATCAAATAAACTTATCATTAACAATAACTTTATATTATCATTATGTTGAAAGTATTTCCAGTTTAAAATAATTTACAAATAAAAAAGCTAATCCCTTACCTTTAGAAAATTCACTGTACAGAGTTTCACTAAAGAGAGATTAGCTAAATAGTTATTGATAACGACGTCTAATATCGATTTTTCGTTGTTTACTTCTAATTTCATCCATTTTAATTTGTTTTGCAGTAATTAAGAGTAATCCCATTGCTATACTTAAACTAATCATAGCCGAACCACCAAAACTAATAAACGGTAATGGTACACCTGTTAATGGAATTGTTGCTGATATACCACCTAAGTTTACAAATGTTTGGCTTCCGATATAACTAGCAATTCCTACACATACTAATTTATAAAAATATGAATTCGTTTTATTAGCTAGTTGGAATGCACGGTAAACAATGAAAAATTCTAGTAGGATGACAAATAAACCACCTACAAGTCCTAATTCCTCACATATAACCGCAAATATAAAATCGGTATGTGGTTCTGGTAAGTAGCCAAGTTTCATAATACTATTTCCAAGTCCCCGACCAAATAATCCACCATTACCTATAGCCATAAGTGAGTTAGATATATGGTAACCTGTACCAGCTTCTGCATTAAATGGATTAGTTAAGGTACTAAATCTAGCTTCAAGGTAACTTGGTAATAATCCTAAAGCAAGCACTAAAATGGATATCACTATACCTGCAATGACTACCATAATACCGTATTTCAAAAGATTTTGTACGCCTATACCAGCGTAAAAAATTATTGAAAAGAAAATAATTAAAATTAATAATGTTTGCCCCACGTCTCTTTGTAAAAGTACTAGCGCAACACAGCTTGAAACTAAAATAATCGGTGCTGCAATAAGTTTAATTTTATTTCGTACTTGAGGCATTTTCTTCTCTATCATAAACGGTAAGTATAAGATGATAGCAATTTTTAATAACTCTGACGCTTGTAAATTCATAAATCCTAAATTGATCCAACTTTTTGAACCATTAATATTTTTACCAATTACAAGTGTTATTAATAACAAAGCGAATATACCTATCATCATCCACTTTTGAACATTAGGCTTTTTCAATATCTTTACATTCATTATAAATGCCATAAAAAAGACTATAACAAAACTCATAATGACGTAAAGTAACTGTCTCGTATAGAAATATGTACCGGATACTTCAGCGCCACCTGTTAATGTACCTTTAGTAGCAGCCACCATGCTGGCACTATAAACCATAACTAAACCAATTAAACATAGAATCACATATGTGACTAACAATGGATAATCGATAAATTTAGATGTTTTCCCAATATACCGCATTATATTTTTAAAGTTTTTCATATATCAGTTCATCCAATTCAATGTTTTTAAGATTTGTTTAAAGGGAATTAATCGAATATTAATCATTCCCACAAACCTATCTTTTTTATTATAAACTTCTTATGTATCACAAAACAAATATAAACATAATGATTTTACAAAAAGATAAAATGACTGAGAAAATATCAATTATGATACTATCTCAGCCACCATTCATACAATGTGTAAGTTGCATTTCACGTTTATATCAAAATGAATTCAAACTATGTTATATCTATACAAATTTGAATTAATATAAATAATAACGTTAGATTAAATCAAATCTATAAAATTAAACATTTGTAAAAGCTTCGTGTAGTTTTGAAAGTTCTTTTTCAAGTCTTAACATAAGTTCTTTGCCGACTTCTTTGTCAACTAGCCCTAGTTGTACAGCAAAATCTACTTCTTTTTGAAGACCGAACATTTGTGTATCTAAAACTTCTTCATAAAGCGGACAAGAAGGTACTGTTAGGTTATCCATTTGAACTTTGATTAGCTGTAAAATTCTATCAGCATCTTTGTTCAATTGCTCATATGCCGCATTATTTAATTTCGACTGATTAGCCATGACACACACTCCCCCTATCATTTCATTAAATATCTTCAATACTTAAAATTTTATCTTACTAAATGTTAAAAAGCAAGTATCTTTAAAATAAGTATAACCTATTTTATGATAAAATAGTATGAGATAAAAATTTAGGGAGTGGGCAAGATGATTCAAATTAAAGGTGCGGTAAAATTCCCCATCACATTAGATAGTACAACTTGGATATTTGACGATCGAAAGGTAAGTATTGAAGACTTAGAAAAAGGTGTCTTTGACGGCACTAAACCAGTTCGATTTGAAGACAATAGAGAATGGAATCGTGCTATTCTTGAAGGACAAACTAATCCGCCAACGCTTAATTCTGAAATAAAATATAAAAAACGTTCTGTTTTAGAAGGTTCATTTGTGATTAACATGACACCATTCTTTAAAACAGCAGAACCACAATCAAACGCAACTGCAATTAAATTATTTAATGATGAAAATTCAGTTGAAGTTCCATTAGATTTATTACCATACTTATTCTTCCAATTTGCTAAAGATGGAAAACGTATGTATGACGATAATTCAGTTGATAGTTTTGTATACGATACAGAAAATGGATACAGCTACGAATTTAAGTATGTAAAATATATTGAGGTGATTTAATTGATTCCTGTTAAATGTATCATTTGTGATACTACAGTTCATATTGATGAAAATACTGTAGAAGCAAAACGGCTTAGAAACAACCCTATTCGTACTTTTATGTGTGATGATTGTAAAAGTCGCTTAGATACACCTAAACAACCTCAACCTTTTACGTATCACGATTCAAAAGAAAATTAACATAATAAAACCACTCGCTAGTTGTATTATCAACTAGCGAGTGGTTTTTTGCTTATATTTTATTCATGTTAATTAAAAATTATTCTTCATCAGACATCATTTGTTTAACACGTTTAGCTTCTTTTTCACGAACTGATTTATTTAAAATTTTCTTTCTCAAACGAATACTTTCAGGAGTTACCTCTACTAATTCATCATCATTAATAAATTGTAAAGCCTCTTCAAGCGTTAAAATACGTGGGCGATTCATTGTTTGAGTTTGGTCTTTAGTTGCTGAACGTACGTTAGTTTGATGTTTTGTTTTTGTGATATTAACTGTTAAGTCATTTTCACGGTTATGTTCACCAACAATCATACCTTCATAAACTTCAGTACCTGGTTCCATAAAGTTAGTACCACGGTCCTCTAGACCTAAAATAGCATAAGTACTAGCAGTTCCTTGATCCATTGAAATTAATGCACCATTTCTTCTGCCACCAATTTTTGCTTTAATACGAGGTCTAAATTCTTCAAATGTATGGTTAATAATTCCATAACCACGAGTCATTGACATAAATTCAGTAGTGTAACCAATCATACCACGTGCAGGTACCATAAAGATTAGACGAGTTAAACCATTATCTGTTGTCATCATGTCTAACATTTCACCTTTACGTGTACCTAAAGATTCAATTACTGCACCAGAATTTTCTTGAGGCACTTCACATTGAACTCTTTCAAATGGTTCACACATCACGCCATCTACTTCTTTAAGAATTACTTGAGGTTTAGAAACTTGTAATTCATAACCTTCACGACGCATATTTTCAATTAGGATTGATAAGTGTAACTCACCACGACCCGCAACGATCCATGCATCAGGTGAATCTGTAGGTGTTACTTTTAATGATACGTCAGTTTCAAGTTGTTGATCTAAACGTTCTTGAATTTGGCGCGCTGTTACAAAGTCACCTTCACGACCAGCAAATGGTGAATTATTGACTCTGAATGTCATTTCAAGTGTTGGCTCATCAATACGTAATACTGGTAATGCATCTTGGTGATCATGTGGTGTTACTGTTTCACCAACGTTAATGTCTTCCATACCAGATACTGCGATTAAGTCACCAGCTTGTGCTTCTTCAATTTCTTCACGTTTTAATCCAAAGTAACCAAAGATTTTAGTTACGCGGAAGTTTTTAATAGTGCCATCTAATTTAATAAGTGATACGTTGTCACCAACACGCATTTTACCTCTAAATACTCGGCCAATACCGATACGACCAACGTAATCATTATAGTCTAATAATGCTACTTGGAATTGTAATGGTTCATCACTGTTATCTATTGGTGCTGGTACGTAATCAATGATTGTTTCGTATAGTGATTGCATGTTTTCATCTTGTTGTTCAGAATTTAAACTTGCAGTTCCGTTAACAGCTGAAGCATATACAACTGGGAAATCAAGTTGTTCATCATTTGCTTCTAATTCAATAAATAAATCTAACACTTCATCAACTACACCTTCTGGTCTTGCTGATGGTTTATCAATTTTATTTACTACTACAACTGGTTTTAAATTTTGTTCTAATGCTTTTTTAAGTACAAAACGTGTTTGAGGCATAGTACCTTCATATGCATCTACAACTAAGACTACGCCATCAACCATTTTCATGATACGTTCAACTTCGCCACCAAAGTCAGCATGTCCTGGCGTATCTAAAATGTTAATTCTTGTTCCTTTATAGTCTACCGCAGTATTTTTAGCTAATATCGTAATACCACGTTCTCTTTCTAAGTCATTAGAGTCCATAGCACGATCGTCAACATGTTCATTCTCTCTAAAGATTCCTGATTGTTTCAATAATTCATCAACTAACGTCGTTTTACCATGGTCAACGTGCGCAATAATTGCTATATTACGTACATCTTCTCTTATATTCGTCATATTATAAATTTCCTTTCTTAAGTAAACTCCCACTTTTAATTACAACTTTTTTATTATATCATAGATTAGAGAAAAAATAAGTAAAAGGTGGGGTATGGGATGCAACAAAAAAAATCTAAAGGCATATTTTGGGTATTCTCAATTTTAGCTGTAATCTTTTTATTGCTTTTTAGTTTTAGTGTTGGTGCTGCAAATGTTCCAATGATGATTTTAACATTTATATTACTCGTTGCAACATTTGGTGTCGGTTTCACAGTAAAAAAGAAATATCGTGAAAATAATTGGTTATAAATGATATAACCCCTTAAAAACGAATTAAAACTTCTTTTAACACGAATTCATCATCATTTAATTTTATTTTAACAATATATTTTCAAAATAAAATTGTAAAAGTCCATGGAGGCATTAGAGTCTTCCATGGACTTATTTTTATCATTGTAGGTATTATCGACCAAATCTTCTTTTATGATGTTTTCGTAACGTTTCTTCAAACTCATTTAAATAATTATTTAATAGTTCATCGTGTAATGAAGGATTTGCCATAACAATAGAATTGGGTTGGTTAATTGTTAAAGCGTCACCAAGTAAATTAGTACCTTTACCGCCTACTTCATTAAGTATCATTAAACCGCCAGCATAATCCCAAGGTTGTAGTCTTGGCGTTACATAAGCGTCTAATTGCCCTTTTGCTACACTAACAATTTCTAGCGCTGCACTACCATATGCTCTAGCACTTCGAGCATCATCAACAATTGGTGTAAATATAGGCCCCATAATAGGTTTAGTTAACCAATTAGGATTAATACCAATAATACTTGTTTTTAATTGCGTAGATTTTAATTTTTCCAATGGATGATTATTCTCATAAGCACCTTCACCAACTTTAGTATGATACAAAATATCTCTCATTACGTCATATACAAATCCAGCGTATGGTTGACCTTCGTGGTAAATACCAATAGAAATCGCAAAATTTTCTTGTTGATGAACAAAATTTAAAGTGCCATCAATTGGATCAACGACCCAAACCACACCATTGATATCTTTTAAATCGTGACCATGACCTTCTTCACCTATCACTTTGTGTTCCGGATAATTTTGGTGAATCATTTCAAATATATAATCTTCTGTTGCTTTATCTACGTTAGTCACTAAGTCGTTAGGGTTGGATTTGGTTTCTATATTTAAATCCTCTTTCATCATTAAACGGACTTTGTTACCCGCTTCTAAAACTAATCCTTTAGCAAAATCGTAAAGTGCCATGGTATCATCTCCTATTAATATCTATTATACACGATAACTATCCCTTTTTTATAATGTTAGATTCTCCTTTTTACATGAAATTATGTATAAAATTGAAACTACAATTTAGAATTTCTAGTCATGGTTATGCTACAATAACTTTAATTATTACCCTAGGAGGCAAGTTATGACAAAATATACATTTACACCTGAAAATTTTAAAGCCTTTGACGTAGATGGTCTTGATGAACGTATGGAAGCACTTAATGAACATGTTAGACCTCAACTTCATCAATTAGGTGATTATTTCACAGAGTATTTTAGTACTCAAACTGGGGAAACATTCTATCCTCACGTCGCAAAACATGCCAGAAGAAGTGTTAACCCACCTAAAGATACCTGGGTTGCATTTGCTCCAAACAAACGTGGTTACAAAATGTTGCCCCACTTTCAAATTGGATTATTTAGAGACCAATTATTTGTAATGTTTGGTGTTATGCATGAAGCTAAAGACAAAGCTGAACGTGTTAAAACATTTGATAAGCATTTCGACACATTAAGACATCTCCCTTCAGATTATAGTGTGTGTCTTGACCATATGAAACCAGAAAAACCACTAATTAAAGATTTTACAGATGATCAATTACATGAAGCCATAGACCGCGTTAAAAATGTTAAAAAAGGTGAATTTTTCGTTGCTAGAGCAATCTCACCTGACGATAATCGTTTAACGTCTGACAAATCATTTATTCAATTTGTAGAAGAATCATTTGACCAGTTTTTAAAATTCTATCACGCATAATAATTTGTTATAAAATACCTGATACATTGAAATGATGTCCGGGTATTTTTTAATAGTGTAAAATATTTTTAGGTTGACCTAAAAATATAATTAGGTTAATATATCGTTATGATTTTACATTAGAGGTGATTTAATTTATGAATAAGCAATCAGACAATCATGAACATCAAAAAAGCTTAGAAGAAATTAATAATACGATAGATTTTGACTACAAAAGTAATGCCAGTCAAAAACTATTAGCTTTTATTGGACCAGGTCTATTAGTTGCTGTTGGATATATGGATCCTGGCAACTGGATTACTTCAATGCAGGGTGGCGCACAATTCGGTTATACACTGCTATTTGTCATTTTGATTTCTAGTCTAGCTGCTATGTTGTTACAAAGTATGACTGTTAGATTAGGGATAGCCACAGGGAAAGATTTGGCTCAAATGACACGCCACTATTTATCTAAGCCTGTTGCTGTTATTTTTTGGATAATTGCAGAACTAGCTATTATCGCGACAGATATTGCTGAAGTAATCGGAAGTGCCATTTCACTTAATTTATTATTCAATATTCCATTAATTGTTGGTGCACTAATTACAGTATGTGATGTGTTTATACTTTTATTTATGATGAAATTTGGTTTTAGAAAAATTGAAGCTATTGTAGGTACACTTATCTTTACAGTATTAGCTATCTTTATATTCGAAGTTTATATATCATCACCTAATGTCATTAACTTATTAAATGGATTTTTACCTCATAAAGAAATTGTTACTAATCAAGGTATTTTATATATTGCTTTAGGTATTGTTGGTGCAACAATTATGCCACATAATCTTTATTTACATTCTTCAATCGTTCAATCAAGAAAGTATGATAGAAATAATAATGATGATAAAGCTCAAGCAATCAAATATGCAACAATTGACTCAAACATCCAATTATCAATTGCATTTGTAATTAACTGCTTATTATTAACTTTGGGCGCTGCTTTATTCTTTGGCTCAAATGCAGATGAATTAGGTGGATTTTATGATTTATATCATGCATTAAAAACTCAACCATTACTTGGTGCAACATTAGGTGGTGTTATGAGCACATTATTCGCGGTAGCACTCCTTGCTTCAGGGCAAAATTCAACAATCACTGGTACTTTAGCAGGTCAAATAGTAATGGAAGGTTTCTTAAGATTCCGATTACCAAATTGGCTTCGTCGATTAATTACAAGATCACTAGCAATTATTCCAGTTATTATTTGCTTAATTATTTTTAATGGCAATGAAGCTAAAATTGAACAATTACTAGTATTTTCACAAGTATTCTTAAGTATTGCATTACCATTTACATTAATACCATTACAATTAGCGACAAGTAATGAAAAATTAATGGGTCCATTTATTAATAAAAGATGGGTAAATGTGATTTCTTGGTCACTTATTATTATCTTAAGTATTTTGAATGTTTATCTTATTATTCAAACATTCCAAGAATTGTAAATGAAGCTAACAATATTCACTGAGATTAAATATAAACAAAACAACCTTTTGAGATTATTTGAAAATCCCAAAAGGTTGTTTTACTTTACGATATTTTATGAAGTTGCTCCATATTTTAATTCATTCAATCAATAGTTATTACAATATATTTTGTCTAATAAGTATATGGTTTTTTGCTTTGTTGACGTTCTTTTAATTCTTCTTCTGGATTCCACTCTTGTCTCTTGGTTGAATCATCATAAGAATTATTATTTTGGAATTGATTAGTTGGTCCTTGTTTATCTGATTTCGCAAGTAGCATGATACCAGAAATTAACCATAATACCATCGCAATAATATTAGTTGCCATAATACCAACAATTGCAGCTGCAATTAATAAACTAGCGCCTAATTTACGTCTTCCTTTAACAGTTAGCGCACCAACAATTCCTAATATAGTAGAGAAAGCTAACACACCCATTGATAAAGCAATTGATGTTGCAAGCATGTCCATAGACATATCTTGATTACTTCCCATCATTTTGCTTACCATTTCTTCATTTTGAGATGCACCGCTTCCTGACTTCATAGCGAAATAACCTACGATTACTAATAATAAATATAAACTACTCAATCCATTAGCAATCCAAGCTAAAATAAGTTCTGTTTTTCTTTTCATTTCGGTACCTCCTTAAATCCTTACCTTAATAATACTAAAAACTGTCTTTTCTTGCTAATTAATACACTAAAATTTTAATACTCTAGAAAAAAAGACCAAAAATGAATACTAAACTTTCATTTTTGGTCTTTAAATTATTATTTAGAGTTGTTTTCTTCATCAATATTTTGATTATCTTGCTTAACGTTATCTCTCATTTTTTGTTCAGTTTCACCGAACATTTGACGACGTTCTTCGTAATTCATTCTACGTTGATTTACAGCACTTGGTTGATTTTTACGTTTTTCTTTCATGCGTTGATTATATGCTTTACGCTTTTCTTTTTTCTTAGCACGAATTTCTGCTTTTTCTCTCTTTTGTTGAGCTTTTAGTTCTTTTGGATCAATCTGAGGTTCATCATTATAATTATTTTGTGCTTCATCATATGCACTATCATTATAAGCCTCTGGATTAACTTGTGCTTCGTTATTAGAATTAGATTTCTTATTATACTTAGCTTGTCTAGATAATACTGTAGGTTCTTCTTCTTGTTCATCATCATCTGAACGATATTCACTTTCAACAGCACGCTTAGGAAATTGTTCATATTTATCATCATATGTTTCATTATTTTCTTCATTTTGTGCTGTAGCATCTTGAGTTGGTTCATATGCTTGTTCTTTACGTTCCATACTACGACGTGATGGTCGTCTACGTTGACTTGTTTTTTCAATTTTTTCTTCTTGTTCAGGTTCGTAATGGTGTGTATCTTGCTCTGGAACTTCATTATAAGGTTGATAACCATAACCATTATTATAATTTGGTACAACTTCTACCTTGTTCTTTCTGACAAACATCATTATTGCTATGATGAAGAATAAAATTGGAATAATTAAAGTTACAACAAGTAACACTAATGGTATCGTAATGATTGCTGATAATAAGAATAAAAATCCAGATAAAATTCTAATATTCATAGATATTAATGCTAAAAATGAAATCAGTAAACAAACAATGAAATACACTATAATAGCCCACACACCATTTTGTAACCAAATTACAAATTGTGTAGTACTTAAACTATTATTTGCCAACATTTGTTGAATAAGGTTATTATTATTTAATGTATTCTCTAAGTTAGCAATTGATGTATCATTACTAAATGACACTAAAGCTATAAACATCGTGACAATTGTCAACACTAGTAAGAATACCCAACTAAGCCAACCTAATACTTTTTCTGTTAGTCGACTGACTGGACGTTTGATTTGAGTATATTGCTCTCCTGTCATTCGTTACAACTCCTTACTTTACTTATCAAGTTATTATATCGAAAATAACAAAAAATAACTACCATTTTCATTCTACTTTAACGACATTTTAAAATTTAAAAAACTTTCGTTATATTCACTTAATGTATCTTGACCTAAATCTTGATAAACTTCTAAGCGTTGTTGTTCCTTTTTATTAGGGTAAAATCTATGATCATTTTTAATATCATTTGGTAACATATTTCTTGCAGCTTTATTTGGTGTCGCATAGCCTACCCATTCGGTATTTTGTTTGTTGTTTTTTGCATCTAATAAGAAGTTCATAAATTTATATGCGCCCTCTTTATTTTGCGCTGTTTTTGGTATAACCATATTATCAAACCATAAATTAGACCCTTCTTTAGGAATAACGTAATTATATTTGTCACTTTCTTGTACTAATGGAGCAGCAACCCCACTCCAAACAACGGCCACATTACCTTCATTCTGTTGAAGCATCATTGTAATTTCATCACCTACGACACCTCTTACTTGTGGTGCTAAATTCTGTAAATCTGATTCAGTTTTTTTAATATGTTGTGGATTTTTATCATTCAAACTATATCCCAATTTATTGAGACCCAAACCTATAATTTCTCGAGCACCATCTACTAAAAGTACTTCATTTTTATATTTTGGTTTATATAAATCTTCCCAACTATTAAAAGAATCATTTGGATACTTATCTTTATTATATAAAATGCCAACAGTACCAAAAAAATAAGGTAATGAATATTTATTATGGCGGTCATATGGCATGTTCATATAATCTGAATCTAAATTTTTAATATTAGGTATTTTTTTATGATCAAGTGGTTCTAAAAGATGTGCACGTTTTAATTTTTGTACTGTATATTCACTTGGAAATGCTACATCGTAATGCGTACCACCGTTACGAATTTTTGCTTCCATAGCTTCATTAGAATCAAATGTTTCATATACTACTTGTATACCTGTTTCTTTTTCAAACTTTTTAATTAAACTTGGGTCAATGTATTCTCCCCAGTTATATACATAAATTTTCTGATTGGTATCTGTATTCTCTTTTGATTTAAACCAATGACTGACTGCTAAACATAAAGCACCGATAATGATAGAGATTAAAATTAATTGTAAAAATCGCTTCATGTATTCACACCTCGTTTCGTATGTTTTTTACGTTGAACGATGTGCTGAATCGCGTAATAACCAATGACACCTATCATTATAACGACAAATAATATTGTTGATATAGCATTAATTTCCATACTTATACCTTTACGAGCCATGGCATAGACTTCTACAGAAAGCACACTAAATCCGTTACCAGTAACGAAAAAGCTCACTGTGAAATCATCTAAGGAATACGTTAATGCCATAAAAAAGCCACCGATGATTGCAGGCATTATATTAGGTATCACAATACTACTCAATAGTTGTGATTCTGTAGCTCCTAAATCTCTAGCAGCATTCAACATACTATCATTCATTTCATATAATTGAGGTAATACAACGATAACAACTATCGGTATACAGAATGCAATATGTGATGCTAAAACTGTCCAAAAACCAAGTCCTAATCCAGTAAAATGACCTATAGCAGTGAACATAATTAAAAAAGAAGCACCAATTACAACGTCAGATGATACCATCAATACATTGTTTAAAGTTAATAAGGTTACTTTAAATTGTTTATTTCTTAAATAATAAATAGCAATTGCACCTAAAGTACCTATTAAAGTTGAGACAGCAGCCGCAATTAATGCGACTGCGATCGTATTAAAAATGACAGACATTAATTTATCATTTTGGAACAAGGTTTGATAGTGTTCTAATGTGAAATGTTCAAAATGAATCATATTACCTGCTGAATTAAATGAATATACCATCAAAAACAAAATGGGTATATATAACACAGCAATTAAAATACTTATATAAAGCTTGCCATACCATTTCACATTTCTCACCCTTTCCTATGATTAGATTTAGATTTTGTCATAATTAATATAAATGCCATGAAGATGATTAAGAATAATGCAATCGTAGATCCCATTCCATAGTTTTGAATAGTTAAAAATTGTTCTTCAATTGCTGTACCAATATTAATAACTTTATTACCTGCGATAAGACGAGTAATCATAAATAATGATAATGCTGGTATAAAGGTAACTTGTACACCTGTCATTACACCTTCTCTTGTTAATGGTACAATCACTTTTCTAAATGTCGTTAATGGACTGGCACCTAAATCACTAGATGCTTGTAGTAAATTATTAGGTATAGCTTTCATACTATTAAATATAGGCAGTATCATAAATGGGATATAGATATAACTAGCCACCACAATAAACGCACCTGCTGTAAATAACATGTTTATTGGAGATAAATGAAATATATTTAATAATTGATTAATTAACCCATCATGACTTAATAAACCAATAAATGCATATGTTTTTAATAATAGGTTAATCCAAGTTGGTATAATCATAATCATTAATAGTAAATTTTGATATTTTGATTGTGCAATATAGTAAGCAGCTGGATAACTTATCACGAGCGTTACAATTGTTATAATAGCTGCAAAAAGGATTGAATCAGTAAACATTTTTAAATAACTAAATGTAAAGATATGTTCATAGTTAGTAAAGCTAAAATGTCCTTGATTATCGAGAAAAGAATAATAAACAAGAAGTACCACTGGGATGATAATAAAAAGAACCATCCAAATTAAATACGGGATGAGCAATAAACGATTTGTATTACGCATTATCAACTTCCTCATAACTTTCAATTCGTTTATCAAATTCTTCTTCCGTTTCTCCAGGTACCATAATATGAATAGCTTCTGGTTCAAAATATAAACCAACTTCACTACCAACTTCTGCTTTACGTGTCGACTGAATTACCCACTCATATCCTTTTCTATCAACTACACAAATTTCGTAATGTACCCCTCTAAAAAGCATTGAATCAACTTTTACTTGGAATAAGCCTTTATCTGCTTCGATTAAAGAAATATCTTCAGGACGAATCACTACATCTACATTTTTATTTTCAGGAATTCCCATATCTACACATTCAAAATCTTGACCATAAATATTAACAACGTAATCTTCGACCATTCTTCCTTTTACAATATTAGATTCACCAATAAAATCTGCCACAAATCGATTGACTGGCTCATCATATATATCATTAGGTGTACCAAATTGTTGAATTTTACCATCTTTCATTACAAATATGTAATCACTTAAAGCCAAAGCTTCTTCTTGATCATGGGTTACGAAAATAAATGTGATACCCAATCTTGATTGCAATTCACGTAGTTCATATTGCATTTCAGTTCGTAATTTTAAATCTAAAGCGGATAATGATTCATCTAATAAAAGTATTTCTGGTTCGTTAACAATCGCTCGTGCTATAGCAACACGTTGCTTTTGACCACCACTCATACCATTGATATTGCGTTCTTCATATCCTGAAAGTTTTACTAATCGTAAAGCTTCTTCTACTTTATCTTTTATTGCAGATTTACTCATTTTCTTAAGTCGTAATCCATATGCGATATTATCATATACATTTAAGTGTGGAAATAATGCATAATCTTGGAATACTGTATTCACTTTTCGCTTATTTGGAGGTAACTTACCGATTGGTTTATTTTGGTATACAACTTCACCTTTATCAGGATATTCGAATCCAGCTATTAATTTTAAAATCGTTGTTTTACCACATCCAGAAGGACCTAACAATGTATAAAAGTGTCCAGACTCTATATCAATATCAATTTCATTTAATATTTGAACGTCATCATATCCTTTACTTACTCCCTTAAATGATAATAATGGTGCCAATTTCTACAACTCCTTATAAATATGATGCTGTTGCAACAATTAATATTTTCACTTCTTCATGACTTTCATTAAATAGACGATGATCATCGTTCGCTTTAAAATAAAATACATCTTCTTTGTTAGCATGATAACAAGTATTACCTAATTGAAGTGTAACTTGACCTTGCAAGCAATAGATAAATGTATCAGATTCTGATGGATTAAATGTTTTATAAGACGCACCAGGTTTTAATGTTAATAAAAGTGGTTCCATTTCAAATTCATTAGATTTAGTTACTAACCAATTTAATATATAGCCCCTATCATATTCATCATAAATGACCTGATCTTCCTTTTTATAAATGACCTTTTGTTGTTCTGATTCCTTAAAGAAATCACTTGCTGAAGTACCCAAGACTTCTAAGATACTTAAAAATGTCTCCATACTTGGTGATGCATTTTGACTTTCTATTTGGGAAATATATCCTTTTGAAAGATCAGTTCTTTCTGCCAATTCTTCTTGAGTTAAATTTTTTATTTTCCTAAGATTCTTAAGTTTATAACCTATATCCATATTGAAACCACCTAAAAAAAGCTATATTAAGTTTACTTTTATCAAACATTTTGTTTAACGCTTAATAAAAATACCAAAATATAACTTTATAATCAATACTTTTTAAAATAAATGATTTGTATTATGGATTATGACTTTGCAGAAAAGACTTGTTGATCGGGATTTTTAGTCACTTCTTGAACAACTTTGTAGCTATTATATCCACTACTTTTTTCAAATTCTTTAAATATTTGTTTTTCTTCTGCTTTACCAGGGACTATTTGTTTAAAAGTTTTGTAAGCATTTTTGACATCTTCGCCTTTAACAGATGATTCGTAATAATTTTCAATTTGATTAAAGAAATGAATGACTGACATCATTTCCTCATTGTTCCAGTCTATATCTAAGGGATATTGATATTCCATGTTTTTTCACTCCAATATGTTTAATAGAATATATATTCAGTCTATCGAACAAGCATTTAACAAACAACTGATTTAATATTTTTAAACTAAGATTGTATATAGTTTTGACAACATAAAAAAACTGGCAACAATTATGTTGCCAGTCTCATTTAACTAATTCGTTAAATTACATTGTGTGGATTGGGTAACCAATCGCTTTTTCAGCTGCTTCCATTGACATTTCACCTAATGTTGGGTGAGCATGTACTGTTAAAGCAATATCTTCAGCGTTCATACCTGATTCAATTGCTAAACCTAATTCAGAAATAATATCTGATGCGCCAGTACCAACAACTTGAGCACCGATGATTGTGTCATCTTCTTTAAGTGTAATTAATTTAACAAAACCATTAGTATCATCTAAAGATAATGCACGGCCATTTGCAGCGTAAGGGAATTTAGAAGCTTTAATTGATAAACCTTCTTCTTTTGCTTGCGCTTCAGTATATCCAACTTGAGCTAATTCTGGCTCAGTGAAACATACTGCTGGCATACCAATGTAATCAACTTCTGCAGCTTGTCCATCAATAGCTTCTGCAGCAACTTTTGCTTCGTAGCTAGCTTTATGAGCAAGTGGTAAACCTGGAACGATATCTCCAATTGCGAAAATATTTTCGATTGAAGTACGGCTTTGTTTATCAACTTCTAATAAACCGCGTTCTCCGAATTTAAGACCTAATTCTTCTAAGCCTAATTCATCAGTGTTTGGACGACGTCCAACAGTTACTAATACATAATCAGCTTCGATTGTTTGTTCTTCACCTTTAGCTTCATAAGTAACTTTAACACCATTTTCAGTTTCTTCAGCTGATTTAGCCATAGCTTCAGTAACGATTTCGACACCTTTTTCTTTCATGCCTTTTTTAACTGGTTGTGTCATTTGTTTTTCAAAGCCGCCTAAAATATCTTTGGCACCTTCAAGAATTGTTACTTCTGAACCGAAGTTTGCAAATGCAGTACCAAGTTCTGAACCGATATAACCGCCACCAACTACAACTAATTTACCAGGTACTTCTTGTAAGTTTAACGCACCTGTTGAATCGATAACGCGTTTACCGAATTCAAAGTTAGGAATTTCAATTGGTCTAGAACCAGTTGCGATAATAGCATGTTTGAAATTGTAAGTTTGAGCACTTTTTTCATCCATAACACGTAAACTGTTATTATCTACAAAGTAAGCTTCGCCTTTAACGATTTCAACTTTATTACCTTTTAATAATCCTTCAACTCCACCAGTTAATTTGTTAACTACTGATGATTTGAATTCTTGAACTTTTTCATAGTTTAAAGAAACACTTTCAGCAATTACCCCTAAATTTTCTGAATGTTGTGCTTCAACAAAACGATGAGATGCGTGTAATAAAGCTTTAGAAGGAATACAACCAACGTTTAAGCAAACGCCGCCTAAATTACCTTTCTCAACGATTGTTACTTTTTGACCTAGTTGTGCTGCACGAATTGCTGCAACATAACCTCCGGGACCTGCTCCGATTACAATAGTATCTGTTTCAATTGGGAAATCTCCAACTACCATCTTTTTACCCCTCCATTAATAATAATTCTGGATTATTTAATAAACGTTTAATGTGATTCATAGCATTTTGTCCAGTTGCACCATCGATTTGTCTGTGGTCAAAGCTTAATGATAATGCAAGAACTGGAGCTGCTACAATTTCTCCATCTTTAACAATCGGTTTTTGAGCAATACGCCCAATTCCTAAGATAGCTACTTCTGGGTGATTAATAACTGGAGTGAACCATTGTCCACCAGCTGAACCGATATTACTGATTGTACATGTTGCACCTTTCATTTCATCAGAAGTTAATTTACCATCACGTGCTTTAACAGCTAGTTCATTAATTTCATCAGAAATTTGGAAAATAGATTTACGGTCAGCATGTTTAACAACAGGAACTAATAAACCTCTGTCTGTGTCTGCTGCAATACCAATATTCCAATAATGTTTGTGTACAATTTCGCCAGCTTCTTCATTAAATGAAGTATTAAGTGCTGGGTATTTTTTAAGTGCAGAAACAAGTGCTTTC
This sequence comes from Staphylococcus pasteuri, assembly GCF_030547725.1. NCBI lineage: Bacteria > Bacillati > Bacillota > Bacilli > Caryophanales > Staphylococcaceae > Staphylococcus > Staphylococcus pasteuri. Next base: position 67,118 of record NZ_JAUOQO010000006.1, read on the forward strand.
ACTACATATGGTAAGAAAGTAAGTTTTGTTCCTTGTTCAGCTGCAACTTCTTTGAATTTCTTACGGTGATCCCATAATTGTTGAACATCAATTTCATCCATTAATGTAACGTGTGGCGCTGTGTGTTTAGAATTAACCATAGCTTTGGCAATTGCTTTACGCATAGCTGGGATTTTTTCAGTTGTTTCTGGGAAATCGCCTTCTGGAACTGTTTGAGTTGCTGCAACATTACTATCTTCTGAAGTAGCATCTGATGCTGCACTTTCATTAGATGTAGTTTGAGTTGATCCACCATTTAAGTATGCATCAACATCTTCTTTTGTAATACGTCCATTTTTACCTGAACCTGCAACTGCTTTAATATTCACGCCATTTTCACGTGCATATTTACGTACTGAAGGCATTGCTTTAATAGTTCTATTTTCATCAACTTCAGCGTCTTGAGCATTAGTTGCTGCTGGTTGACTTTCTTGAGATGAAGCGTTGTCTTCTTGAGGAGCTTCTTCTTTAGGTGCATCACTTGATGATTCATCACTGTGATGACCTTTGAATGTCATTTCTTCAGCATCTGGTGCGTCAATTTTAACGATGATATCACCAACAACTGCTACTGTACCCTCATCAACTAATACTTCTTCAATTGTACCACTAACTGGTGATGGAATTTCTACAACAGATTTATCATTTTGAACTTCTGCTAAGACATCATCTTCTTCAATTGTATCTCCAGCTTTTACAAACCATTTTACAATTTCACCTTCGTGGATACCTTCCCCGATGTCGGGTAATCTAAATTCAAATGCCACGGTCTTTTTCCTCCTAAGATTTTATAATAAAAATCACTATTTAATATAAATTTTATTCAATTATTAAAATTCTAAAGTTGCTTTTGCTTTTTCAACAATATCATTTTTATTTGGTAACCAAACATTCTCAGCTTGAGTAAATGGATATACTGTGTCAGCTGCTGCAACACGAGCGATTGGAGCTTCTAATGATAAAATTGTACGTTCAGCTAATTCAGCTGCTACTTGTGCACCAACACCTGCTTGACGTTGTGCTTCTTGTACAACTACTGCTCTATTTGTTTTTTCAACTGAAGCTACTAAAGTATCAATATCAATTGGTTGTACTGTACGTAAATCAATTACTTCAACAGAATAACCTTCTTTTTCTAATTCTTCAGCTGCTTTTAATGATTCTTGAACCATTGCGCCATAAGCGATTAAAGTAATGTCGTTACCTTCTTTTTTAACATTAGCTTTTCCGATATCAATTGTATATTCTTCTTCAGGAACTTCTTCTCTGAATGAACGATATAATTTCATATGCTCTAAATATACTACTGGATCGTTACTTCTAATAGAAGAAAGTAATAAACCTTTAGCATCGTATGGACCTGAAGGGATAACAACTTTTAATCCAGGAGATTGAGCTAAAATACCTTCTAAGTTATCTGCGTGTAATTCAGGAGTATGCACACCGCCACCGAATGGGGTACGAATTGTTACAGGTGCAGTTTTAGAACCACCTGAACGGAAACGAGTACGTGCGATTTGTCCTGCTACAGAGTCAAATACTTCATATACGAATCCTAAGAATTGGATTTCCATTACTGGACGGAAACCTTCAATAGCTAAACCTAAAGCTAAACCGCCAATACCAGATTCTGCAAGTGGTGTATCGAATACACGATCTTCACCAAACTCTTTTTGTAAACCTTCAGTAACACGGAATACACCACCGTTAACACCAACGTCTTCACCGAAAACTAATACGTCTTCGTCTTTTTTAAGTTCAGTTTTAAGCGCATCATTAATCGCTTGAACCATTGTCATTTGTGCCATGGCTTACTTCGACTCCTTCTCTTTGTAAATTTCATATTGTTCTGCTAAGTTTTGAGGCATTTCTTCATACATGATTTCCATTAGAGAAGTAACAGTTTGTTTTTCTGTATTGTCAGCCTCTTTAATAGCTGCTTTGATGTCTGATTTAGCACGTTCAATAACTTCATTTTCTTTCTCTTCATTCCAAAGACCTTTGTTTTCCAAGAATTTTCTGAAACGTACTAATGGGTCTTTTTTCTCCCATTCTGCGTCTTCATCTGAAGTTCTGTAACGTGTAGGGTCGTCACCAGCCATAGTATGTGGACCATAACGATATGTCATAGTTTCGATTAATGTTGGACCTTCACCTGCAACTGCACGTTCACGAGCTTCTTTAGTAGCTTGATATACTGCTAACGCATCCATACCATCAACTTGGATACCAGGGATACCAACAGCAATAGCTTTTTGAGCTAATGAAGTTGCTGCAGTTTGTTTGCTACGTGGTGTTGAAATCGCGTAGTTATTGTTTTGAATAACAAAGATTGCTGGTGCTTTGTATGCTGAAGCAAAGTTAATACCTTCATAGAAGTCACCTTGAGATGAACCACCATCACCAGTATAAGTAATTGCAACTGCATTTTTTCCACGTTTTTTAAGACCGAATGCTACACCTGCTGTTTGAATATATTGAGCACCGATGATAATTTGTGGGCTTAATGCATTAACGCCTTCAGGGAATTGATTTCCTTTGAAGTGACCTCTTGAGAATAAGAAAGCTTCAGTTAAAGGTAAACCATGCCAAATAATTTGTGGCACATCACGATACCCTGGTAAAATAAAGTCTTCTTTTTCTAAAGCGTATTGAGAAGCTAATTGAGAAGCCTCTTGTCCTGCTGTAGGTGCATAGAAACCTAAACGACCTTGTCTATTTAAAGAAATAGAACGTTGGTCTAAAATACGTGTCCATACCATTCTTTCCATTAATTCTACTAATTCTTCGTCTGTTAAATCAGGTACTAAGTCTTCATTTACAACGTTACCATCTACGTCTAAAATTTGAACCATTTCAAATTTCGACTGTGTGTCATTTAGTACTTTTACCGCATCGAATTGGGCTTGTAACTTAGGAGCCATTCAATTCACCATACCTTTCCCATTTATAAATAGAAATTCATTTTATCCATAACAATTGTATCACAAATAAATAACCCTGTTAAACGATTTCATAAAGTTCTGTTTTATTATAAAAAGATACAGATGTGAGGACTGTACTAATACTTCCCCTACATCTGTATCAATCGTCAAATTATTTAAATTGATCTACGTCTTGTTTTTCCTTATTTACCTTGTTCATAGCTTTTGAATACGCTTTAAATTTCTTATTCATATCTTTGTAGGCTTTACTTAATTCTTTTGATTTTTCATCAACTTGTTCTTGTGTTGCACCATCTTTATTAATAAAACTAAACAGTGATTTTTCTTTACCTAAAGCTTTTTTGTAAGCCTTTGCATAGTCGCTATGTGTTTTATATTTATCTTTTATCGCTTTATCTAGTTCTTCAACTTCTTTTTTCTTATCTTTATTGTCTATATTATCAATGTGTGATTCTGCTTTTTTAAATTCTTTTTCAGACTCATTAAGCGCTTTTTCTTCTTTTTTAAATTCTTTTTCACGTTTTTCTGCATTTTCGACAATATCATCAGCAGCTTTCTCTCTAGTTTGCTGATCTTTATCATTAGCTTTTTTAAATAGCTTTTGTTTTTCTTCTTCTAACTTATTTATTTTTTTACTTACATCTGTAACTGGTTTTTCTTTATCAAAAGCATTTTGTACTTGATCGTCATATGCTTTAATTTCCTTTTTATCTGTAGTACATCCTGCTAACAAAACAGCCGATGTAGCTACTACTGCTATCGTTTTGTTAAATTTCATTTCTGTTTCCTCCTCAAAGTTGTACGCTTGTTATAATAAATAAATCTACATTATAAATCAACGAAATCGATATTATAAGCCGTCTAAACTATTCATGTATATAACGAGTATGCCTTTATTTATATTATAATATAAAATTATTATACTATATAGTATCAGTGAGTTTTGAATTTACACCTTCTACTTATAGAAGTTTGTCGACTATGATGTTATTCTAACTTTTATTTAGTATTTCTACTAATAATCTAATTTACATCAATGTACTTCTACCTATCTAATTTGGTATATTTATATTAAGGAAGGTGTCAAACATGTTAACAATGAAAGATATAATAAGAGATGGTCATCCTACACTACGTGAAAAAGCTCAAGAATTAAGTTTCCCTTTATCTAATGAAGATAAAGAAACATTAAAAGCTATGCGTGAGTTTTTAATTAATAGTCAAGATGATGACATCGCTAATAAATATGGTTTACGCTCAGGCGTTGGTTTAGCAGCACCACAAATTAATGTCTCAAAAAGAATGATTGCAGTTTATTTACCTGATGATGGTAATGGGAAATCTTATGATTATATGTTAGTGAATCCAAAGGTAATGAGTTATAGTGTCCAAGAAGCTTATTTACCAACTGGTGAAGGATGTTTAAGTGTTGACGAATCAATTCCTGGATTGGTACATCGTCATAATAGAGTAACAATAAAAGCTCAAGACATCGAAGGTAATGATATTAAATTACGTTTAAAAGGTTACCCTGCTATCGTTTTCCAACATGAAATTGATCATTTAAATGGTGTAATGTTTTACGATCATATCGACGAAGCTAATCCTTTAACACCACATAATGATGCAGTAGAAGTTTAATATGAAATTTTAAAACTCGTAAGTATTATTTACTTACGAGTTTTTATTTCTGAACTTCTGTAAATATTATTACGAGTCTTAACTCCACTACTCCTCATTTTATGTATTTCTTCATCGTATCTAAATACCTGTCTATTATAATTTAAACGAATATCTAATAGTAAAAGTGGAACAATTCCATTTGAAAACTAGTCATTATTTAAATATTCTCGCTTAAAACACTTCTTATCACTTTACTTAAAGATAAAACTGCTTTATTTCTTCTTATACATCATGTAAAATATATATTAACTGAAAACTTAGTGAACTAATGCTATTTTTCAAAATTTGAACGACAATATTTCCCTGGAAAACATACTCGGTAGTGAAATTAAATAGAATCATTGTATATCTATTTAGATTGAGCTGGTATGTATTTTATTTTAAATAAGGAAGCATGCTTTATTGAAGAGTTATATCAATTAGAATTTTATTGTTTCTATCTTTAATAACCCGAGTTGTAAACCAAGGGACTTGAATAAATATTTAAAACAACCCTTAGGAGGAATTATATCAATGTCAGTATTTAAAGTATTCTATCAACATAATAAAGATGAAGTAATCGTGCGTGAAAACACACAAACAATTTATGTTGAAGCACAAACTGAAGAACAAGTTAGACGTTATTTAAAAGACCGTAATTTTAATATCGAATTTATCACTAAATTAGAGGGCGCACATTTAGATTACGAAAAAGAAACTTCAGATCATTTCAGTGTGGAGAAAGCTGAATAATGAAACAATTACATCAAAATGAAGTAGGTGTATATGCACTTGGTGGCTTAGGTGAAGTTGGTAAAAACACTTATGCTATTGAGTACAAAAATGAAATCGTGATTATTGATGCTGGTATTAAATTTCCAGATGATAATCTTTTAGGAATTGACTATGTCATTCCTGATTACACTTACTTAGAACAGAACCAAGATAAAATTGTTGGTCTGTTCATAACACATGGACACGAAGATCATATAGGTGGTGTGCCCTTCCTATTAAAGCAAATTAATGTACCTATTTACGGTGGTCCATTAGCTTTAGGATTGATTAGAAACAAATTAGAAGAACATAACTTATTACGTACTGCTCAACTGAACGAAATTAATGAAGATAGTGTCATTAAATCAAAACACTTTGAAATTTCATTCTACCTTACTACTCATAGTATCCCAGAAGCATACGGTGTTGTTGTGGATACTCCAGAAGGTAAAATTGTTCATACTGGAGATTTTAAGTTTGATTTCACACCTGTTGGTGAACCAGCTAACATTGCAAAAATGGCTAAACTTGGTGAAGAAGGTGTGCTTTGTCTCCTATCTGACTCAACAAATGCTTTAGTACCAGATTTTACACTTAGTGAACGTGAAGTTGGTCAAAATGTCGATAAAATTTTCCGTAATTGCAAAGGTCGTATCATATTTGCTACCTTCGCTTCGAATATCTATCGTGTACAACAAGCAGTAGAAGCCGCTGTTAAACACAATAGAAAAATTGTCACATTCGGACGCTCAATGGAAAATAATATTAAAATTGGTATGGAATTAGGCTATATTAAAGCTCCACCTGAAACTTTTGTAGAACCAGGTAAAATTAATAGTATTCCTAAACATGAATTACTTATTTTATGTACAGGATCTCAAGGTGAACCAATGGCAGCATTATCTCGTATTGCTAATGGTACACACAAACAAATTAAAATTATCCCAGAAGATACAGTGGTATTTAGTTCATCACCTATTCCTGGTAATACAAAAAGTATTAACCGTACAATCAATGCACTTTACAAAGCTGGTGCAGATGTCATTCATAGTAAAATTTCTAATATTCATACATCTGGACACGGTTCACGTGGAGACCAGTCCCTTATGCTACGTTTAATTCAACCAAAATACTTCTTACCTATTCATGGTGAGTACCGTATGTTGAAAGCACATGGTGAAACTGGTGTTGATTGTGGTGTAGATGAAGATAATGTATTTATCTTTGATATAGGTGACGTACTTGCCTTAACATATGATTCGGCTCGTAAAGCAGGCAGAATCCCTTCAGGTAATGTCCTTGTCGATGGTAGCGGTATTGGTGATATAGGTAACGTTGTTATTAGAGATCGTAAATTATTATCTGAAGAAGGTTTAGTAATCGTTGTAGTTAGCATCGACTTTAATACTAACACGTTACTTTCAGGTCCAGATATCATATCAAGAGGTTTTGTTTATATGCGTGAATCTGGCCAATTAATATATGATGCACAACGTCGTATTAAAACAGATGTTATATCCAAATTAAATCAAAATAAAGATATACAGTGGCATCAAATTAAATCTTCAATTATTGAAACATTACAACCATATTTATTTGAAAAAACAGCTCGTAGACCAATGATTTTACCGGTTATTATGAAAGTTAATGAAAATAAAAATCAATAATTCTATAATAAACTCCCATAAGTAATAATTATCCTTCGATAATTTCACTTATGGGAGTTTTTGTATTGGAAAAATAAAATATTAGAACATAAAAATACACTCAGATGAATTGAAATTAATCTACTTCATCTGAGTGCTAGAATTGTAGGGTATATCCCTACTTATTACTAATATTATTTATTTAACGATATTCTTTTCAAAGCGACCTAAATCATTATCGTGTCCAATCATAATCAGTATATCCCCGATTTCAATACTTAAATATGGATCAGGTGAAACTATAAACTGCTTACCTCTTTTAATAGCAATAATATTAATTCCATATTGAGCACGGATATCTAAGTCTATGATAGTTTGTCCAGTCATTTTTTCTGTAGCTTTTAATTCAACGATTGAATGTTCATCTGCTAATTCTAAATAATCTAATACACTGGCACTTGCAACATTATGTGCAATACGTCTTCCCATATCACGTTCTGGATGTACAACAGTATCTGCCCCTATTTTATTTAATATTTTGGCATGATAATCATTTTGTGCTTTGGCTGTAACCTTTTTTACACCTAATTCTTTTAAAATAAGTGTTGTTAAAGTACTAGATTGAATATTTTCACCAATTGCCACAATAACATGATCAAAGTTTCTTATACCTAAACTTTTCATTACTGCTTCATCTGTTGTATCTGCAACAACTGCATGTGTTGCAATATCGCTATATTCATTGACTCTATTTTCATCACTATCAATAGCCATAACATCCATATCTAAGGCGTTAAGTTCACGAACAATACTGCCACCGAAACGACCTAAACCAATTACAACGTATTCCTTTTCCATAATTGTCCTCCGTAATATATACACATTTAAATAACAACGGCTAAATCAATCCTTACTAATGTAACACTTTAAAAATTGATTCAATACCGATGTTATATATTGATAAACTTTTATAAATTATTTTTTGCCCTCAACATAATCTTTATCGAAAACAAATAATCTCAATAATAATATTAACGATGGAACTAATAAAAGTAAACCTAAAATAAATGCTATTACAAGTGCTAGACCCATTTCATCATTGACATGGGAACTTGAAATTTTCACAAATGGTTGTAATAAATATGGCAATTTACTGATACCATATCCGAAAAAGGCAAATAACATCTGTAGAATAACCATAATAAATGCCAAGCCATGATTTTTCTTAAATATTGTTAATGCACCAGCAATTAAGAAAAATATAAAACTAATAACAAACATCCACCAATAGTTAAAGACAGCATTATTAAAATGATATGAATTTTGAACTCTTAGTGATAAAAAGACAAATAATGAAATAATCATCATTGGTGGTCCCCAAAATATATGCCAACGTCTCATTAAATCGTATGCTGGTTTATCATTCGCTTTATTAGCATAAAACGTTAGGAATCCTGAAGATATATAAAGTACAGATATAATGGCTAAAAATACTACGGACCATGCGAAAGGACTTAATAACAATTGAACCCATTCCAAATCAACATGATTACCAACTTCTTTTATATAGCCACCTTCTGAAATCGTTAATCCAGTCGCTAATGCAGCCGGAATCAACAAACCTGTTAAACCATATAAGACAATCCATGGTAATTTAGTATCTTGACCATAATTTTCAAATGCGTAAAAACTATTTCTAATTGAAATCAATATCGTTCCAAGTGAACCGGGAACAAGTAGCACTGTTCCTAAATACTTAACTGAATCCGGAAAGAAACCAACGAAACCGACAAAGAAAAATACAAAAAATACGTTGGTTACTTCCCAAACTGGACTTAAATATCTTTCAATAAGGTGATTAATTTTCTTTTCATCACCAGTAATTTTAGAGTGGAGTGCAAAGAATCCTGCACCAAAATCAATTGAGGCTACGATGATATAGCAAAATAAAAAAATCCATAACACTGTAATACCTATATATGAATACATCATTTGCTATCACCTCTTTCTTTAATTACTCGATCAACATCATTGATTGCCGGTTTATTTTTAAACATTCTTAGTAAAACATAAGCTGAAGTTACTAAAAGTACTAAATATAATAAACCAAATAGTATTGTTACTAACGTAATGCCTCCAGCTTGTGTTGCAGCTTGTGAAACTCTTAAATAACCTCTTACAATCCATGGTTGGCGTCCCATTTCAGTTAAGAACCAACCAAACTCTATAGCTAACATAGAAGCTGGTCCAGTTAATAAAATACCGTATAACATAGCTTTATGAGTTGTAAACTTACGTAATTTTTTAATGATTAAAAATAACATATATATTCCAGAAACAATAAAACAAAATACACCCATAGATACCATTAAATCAAAGAAATAATGAACGATTAATGGTGGTAATTCATTTTTAGGAAAATCATTAAGTCCTTTTACTGTTGTTTTCGTATTATTATCAGCTAAAAAACTTAACATTCCAGGTATTTCAATAGCACCAGATACTTCTTTTGTTTTGTCGTTTAATACACCAAAAAATACTAAATTGGCATGTGACTGCGTATCAAAATGCCATTCATAAGCTGCTAATTTTTCAGGTTGTACTTTGTGCAAGAATTTTGCAGACATGTCCCCTGCTAACATAGATAATAATGTTGATATAAAACCAACAATCATAGTCATTTTTAAAGATTTTAAATGATATGTTTTATCTTCTGGGTGACGATTTTTTAATAACTTAAACGCTGCAATTGCTGCAAGAACGAATGCCATTGTCATACCTGCTGTCGCAACGACGTGAAATGATCTTACAATAAATGATGAATTAAACATTGCTTCTAATGGTTGAACATTCACCATTCGACCATTCTTCATTTCAAAGCCAGCAGGTGTATTCATAAATGAGTTAACTGACGTTATAAAAAATGCTGAGAACGACCCACCGATAATCACAGGTAAACCAATGAAAAAGTGAATCCATTTATTTTTGAATCTATCCCATGTATAAAGATAAATACTTAGGAAAATTGCTTCAAAGAAGAAAGCAAATGTTTCCATAAATAATGGTAAGGCTATGACATGACCACCCATTTTCATAAATGTCGGCCAAACAAGCGACAGTTGTAAACCAATAATTGTACCCGTTACAACACCAACTGCAACAGTTATTGTATAACCTTTTGACCATCTTCTTGCTAATGCTATATAATTCGCATCATTATTACGTATACCAAGAAATTCTGCAATAACAAACATTAATGGCATACCAACACCGATTGTTGCAAATATGATATGTACTGCTAATGTCATACCTGTAAGCAATCGGCTTATTTCTACTGAATCCATATATAATCACCTTGTACTTATAATTTTAAATATTTTACAATGCTTAAAATTATAAATCTTCTGTATCACAAACAAAATACATCTGCTTACAATTTTGATATAAAATTTATTAAAAGACACACAATGTTCACACCATTGATATTTTAAGAATTTATCTATAAGATAAGTCTATACAAATTTAAGAGAAAGGAAATTTTCGATGTCACAGATAACATTATATACTCAAGACGATTGTCCACCTTGTACATTTGTTAAAAATCATCTAAAAGCAAATAATGTTGATTTTATAGAAAAAAACATTAAAAATAATCAATATCGTATTGAAATGATGGATTATGATGCGTTTGCTACCCCATTTATATTGTTAGATAACCAACCTATGTATCAAGTTGATATGGATAAAATTAATGATGCTTTTAATATTAAATAATCTTGAATGAACAAACAAAAAAGCAACTAGAGCAAAATTAATTGCCCTAGTTGCTTTTTAATATATATTATTTTGAAATGTTATTAACTAATTCGATAACTTCCTCTTGTGTAGCACAATCAATAGCACGATTTGCTAATTCTGACATTTCGTTTTGGCTTAAGCCATTAATTTGTCTTCTAGCTTTAAGAATAGATGTAGGACTCATTGAGAACTCGTCTAATCCTAAACCTAATAATAATGGCACTGCAGTTGCATCTCCTGCCATTTCACCACACATACCTGTCCATTTACCTTCTTTGTGAGAAGCTTCAATAACTTGTTTAACTAAACGTAAAATTGAAGGGTTGTATGGTTGGTATAAATAAGATACACGTTCTGACATACGGTCTGCAGCTAATGTGTATTGAATTAAATCATTTGTACCGATACTAAAGAAATCAACTTCTTTAGCAAATACATCAGCTAAAGCTGCAGTTGCTGGAATTTCAACCATGATACCAATTTCAATGTCATCAGATACATCATAACCTTCGTTTTGAAGATTTTCTTTTTCTTCTAATAACATAGCTTTAGCATCACGGAATTCTTTGATAGTTGCAACCATTGGGAACATAATATTTAATTTACCATAAACAGAGGCACGTAATAACGCGCGTAATTGTGGTCTGAAAATATCGGGTTGTGCTAAGCAAAGACGTATCGCTCTGTAACCTAAGAATGGATTCATTTCATCAGGTAAGTCTAAGTAAGGTAATTCTTTATCGCCACCAATATCTAATGTACGAACAACGACACGTTTACCTTCCATAGTTTCTAATACTTTTTTATAAGCTTCGAATTGTTCTTCTTCAGTAGGTAATTGATCTCTACCCATGTATAAGAACTCAGTACGATATAATCCAACACCTTGTGCACCATTTTCAATTACACCTGGTAAATCATTTGGTGTACCGATGTTAGCTGCTAATTCAGCATGAACACCATCTACAGATACAGTATCTGCATCACGTAATTTTTGTAATTCTTGTTTATCTTCAAAGAAACGTTCACGTTTATTTTGATAAGCAATTACTTCATCTTCTGTAGGGTCGATAATAACATCACCTGTTAAACCATCGACAATAATCATATCACCTTGTTTCACTTCTTTAGTGATTGATTTTGTACCTACAACAGCAGCGATTTCTAAAGAACGACTCATAATTGCTGAGTGGCTTGTTCTGCCACCAATATTCGTAACAAAACCTTGAACGAATTCTTTGTTTAATTGTGCTGTATCAGAAGGTGTTAAGTCATTACCAATAATAACAACACTTTCATCAATCATACTTGGGTTTGGTAATTCAACACCAAGAATATGTGCTAAAACACGTTTAGAAACGTCTCTAATATCAGCAGCACGTTCTTTCATATATTCATTATCCATAGATTCAAAAATAGTAATAAATTGAGTAGTAACCTCATTTAATGCTGTCGCAGCATTAACTTTATCATTTTTAATTTTATCTTGGATAGGTTGAATTAATTCTGGATCATCTAAAACAAGTAAATGTGCATCAAAAATAGCTGCTTTATCAGCGCCTAATTGAACTTCTGCATTATTTCTTATTTTAGTTAATTCAATTTTAGATGCTTCGATAGCGTTATTGAATTTGCTAGTTTCACCTTCAACATCAGTGATTGTTTCACTGCTGTCAAAAGTTAAGTCTGGCTCAACTATTAAGTATGCTTTAGCGATTGCTACACCGTCAGATGCCGCAATACCATTAATTAATTTAGACATATTACTTAGTTAAACCTTCTTTTGATAAGACATCACTGATTGATTCAATTGCTTCTGTTTCGTCGCTACCGTCAGCATAAATTGTAATTTCAGCATCTTTACCAACACCTAAACTCATAACACCCATAATTGATTTTAAGTTAACTTTTTTACCGTTGTATTCTAATTGAATATCTGAATCAAATTTTGAAGCTGTTTGTACCAACATTGTTGCTGGGCGAGCGTGAATTCCTGTTTCATCGATAATTACATATGATTTTTGTTCCATAAATTTATTTCTCCTTCTATAAGTTAGAATCTTCAATATACTTACAATCTAACATAATTTTTTATACTTTAACTTTACCAAAACCAATAGTTAAATTCAATTTCTTTAAAACCGGTTTCAGTATATTTCTACAAAATTATAACAATTTATAGTCTTTAAAGTAAATCTTTGACGACTTTTTCACATTTTTCAATGTGATCCTGGCCTAATTTTTTCATGAAATAATAACTAATTGATGCTGAAACTGCTTGTCCAACAAATGGGAACCATTTCGTTTGTTTAGCAGCTGTTCTTTTAGCAACATCTCTGATAACTACTTTCATCAAAGCATTTGTCAATTTTTTACCAATGAATTGACTACCTTGGATAGCTGCCGCTGACATAATACGTTCTCTAACATCATCACTTAATGAATTAACTTGTTTATGATCTAATCCATAGATTTTGTTTACATCGCTTATGATATCTCTCATTAATTTGATATCAACACCAAAATCTAAACCTGGAATAGGTACAACACTCATACCAGATGATAATATAGATTTCTTTTTAACGAGTTTTTCCGCTGATTCTCGTCTATCTTGTAATTCACTTTGAGTTACTGGTAAATTACTTTTTTCTTTAATTTCTTCAATATTTAAAACTCTGTTACCAACAGTATTAGTAACTTTGTTAGTCACTTTATTTCTAATACTCATCTTATTCCCCTTCCCAGATTCATATTTCATTAAGACTATATACCCAGTTTATAAATATTTAATGCTCAATATTAACGAAAATCGCTTTTAAATATTTTGAAGGTTTGTAGTGAGGATGTGTTTTAAAGTCTTTAGGTAATCCCATAACTTCTTTAATTTCATATTCAACTTCAGCATTATCTAAAGTCGTTTTAATTACATTTTTAAATGCTTTAAGTGAAAATACACTAGAATTCGTACATAACAATAATGTTCCCTTTTCAGATAAGATGTCTAAAGCACCGTCAATTAATTTATCGTAATCTTTTTGAACAGAAAATGTTTTTTTCTTGTTACGTGCAAAACTTGGTGGATCTATAACGATTGTGTCATATTGATGACCATGTCTTTTGGCATAATTGTAAAAATCAAATGTATCCATAACATAAATATATTCAGATTTAGGATCAATCGCATTTAGTCCAAAATTTTCCTCTGTTAATCCTCTTGAACGATTAGCTAAGTCTACACTTGTTGTTGATAAAGCATTTTGAGCAGCTACCACAGAAAATGCACCAGTGTAACTAAACACGTTTAAAATATGACGTCCCTCAGAAAATTGGTCACGTAATTTTTTCCTTACTTCTTTTTGATCTAGGAATATACCAGTCATTAATCCATCTTCTAAGTCAACATTATAAAATGTGAAATTTTCCTCTATAACAATTGGAAATGTCTGACGTTCCCCTTCAACAAATCCACCAGTATACTCTGTATCTTTGAAACGCATTTTTTCATAAATAGATTGATACTCAAATGTTGATTTTATTGCTTCTAAAATATAGTAACGATACTTATAAATTCCTTTTGAATACCATTGAATTAACAAGTTCCCATCATAATTATCAATTGTTAATCCTCCGACACCATCGCCTTCAGCATTAAATAATCTAAAAGCATTTGTTCCATCAATATGGTAATAATATTCTCTTTCAGTCAATGCCTGTTCGAATAGTCTTTTGAAAAAAGCAGTATTAATATCTTCAGAAGGATTATAACTTAACACCCATCCTAAACCTTTATGTTGTCGACCTACATAAGCGGTTGCGATATATTGCTCCCTACCATCTACTAATTTGAATAAATCCCCCTCTTTCAGGTGATCATGTGCATAAATATCATCTTCGTCTATTAGTGGATATTGATTATGGTATTTTGTTTCTTTTCCTCTATTTAAAGTTGCTATTTTCATATACTTAACTTACCTCTCTTTTAATATATTTCTACGGGAAATTAATTTAAATTCACAATTAAGCCTTATACTTTAATTTTTATAAGCTAACAAGTAAATATTTTAATTCAATCGCTATTTTAACAAATTTTTCATCTTACTCCTATTTTCTAACAAAAAAAGAGCGGTATCACAATTCAATCTTTAATAAGAAGGAACTGTAACCCGCTCAAAAATACGTATTATTATTGTTAACGATACATATCTATTTCATGCATAACTTCAATTGTATTATTTTGGTTTATCTCTTAATTGCAATGAGTATGCAATTATGATTGCAATTAACATTAGTAATAGCGTCGGTGTAATAAACACTGATAATAATAATCCATGAACCATAATATTCATAAATTCGGTTAATAATTTGAAGAATAAAATGCTTCCCATAAATAATTGAAGATAATAGAATTTACCTCTTAAGAAATAAGTTAATGTTGTCGCAATATATACAATGATAATAAATAACAGCAATAACAATGTTACCCATTCAATCACATATTGTGTTTGAGATAATTCCCATTCACCTGATAAGAATAAGGCGTTTCTGTTGTTAAATTCTAAAAATGTAAAGAAGAAAATAACTACACCGCAGAATATTTCAACATACATTGGTTTAATCCATTTAGGTTTTCTCATCCAATTTGGAATATCATCTTCCTGGATATCAACAATATTTTTAACTTTTTCTTTAAACTTATCTCTTTTAGTTCTAATTTTTTCTAAATCGACACTTCTTCTAGTATTACGTGCATATTCTGTTGTCTTATCTTGAAGTTGTTTTAAGTGAACTTTAGTTTGATTTGAAACGTTACCTTTACTTGTTCTTGATAATTCTGGTTCTTCTTCCCCTAATTCTTGTTTCGTTAGCGGTAAAGCTCGTCTTAAGAATAAGAAGTTCCAAATAGACATTTGTCCTAATAACCACATGATGATAAAGAATGTATTCACACTTAAAATATCAATAGATTCAATTTCATTAGAGTCAATACGACCATGCAATGCAATTTGTGTAATAAGATAGCTGATACCATATGATACGATTATCCACATATAGTGACTTTTTCGATTATTACTATTTAATTCATCTTTATAAACGATATAACCGATATGAATGATGAATGGAATAATAAATACGATACCGAAGAAACCATATACTTGCATCATTAGAATTAAAGTTATTAGGAAATACATAATCCCTATAACTAAGAAGAAAATAGAAATATCATAGTCATACTTAATTGTTCTAAATAATGTATGACCGAGTAACATAACTAAGATACCAAATAAAATAATGATAATGGCACTTATTATTGGGAAGCTCCCTATAAATCTACTCATCACTTTTATGATTTCAGCGAAAAATGCATTCAGGAATTCCCATATATTATGTACATGAGTATTTACCTTCTTATCACCATTTAATTGTTTAATAAGTGGTAAATTGATTAATATAATGAGTCCTGTGAAAAGTGAAACGATACCGATAATATAACTAAATATAATCTCGGTGTGTTTCTTAAGAAAAGACATACTATTCACCTCAAAAGTTATTATATATGAAGAACTTCTTCTTGTCTTTAATAAATCACTAAATACATCTATAGACCTAGAAAAGTTTAATATTAGCATAACTGGGTAAAAGTAGTATGTAAACAAATAAAACACAATTAGGGGTGGATTTATTATGAGTAACGAAGAATTAAATAAAAAATCAGCTGAAAAAGCAAAAGAAGCAGAAGAAAAATTAAAAGAGCAAAAAGAAAATAAATCTGATGATATTGAGCAAACTAAAAAAGATATCGACGATGCATTAAATTAATAGTTGACTAAATTTTAATTATACAGATAGGCACTTGTAATGAATTTAAGAATAAAGCTATGTAGATAGGTAATACTATTTACATAGCTTATTTGTATTTTGATAAATTAATTTGAGATACCCTTTCTTTTAAAATTATTGTTCTAAAATCTTCTTTTTCCATGAATTGTATTTGTTGTCTATAAGTATATTAAATTAACATCAATTTATACTTTTATATTCTATACCACCTTGACATTCTTCACGAAAAAACTTACATTAAAGACAAATTAAATTAATGAACGCACTAGGGGTGTTTTGAACTGAGATGAGGTTAACCCTCAAACCCTTTGAACCTGATCTAGCTAGATACTAGCGTAGGAAAGTGTAACTAACAGAAGATATAAACGTATGTTTAGACATATTCTTATGTTTTACGCACAACTTTCCTAGAGAAGGTTGTGCGTTTTTTAGGAGGATGTTTTTTATGTCAAAAGGTTTAAAACTTTCTGAGATACTAGTGACAGTGCTTATCTCTGTTATTTTTGCAATCATTTATAATTTATGGTGGTTGTTTTACAATGTTGCTCAAGTTGCTGGCTTACATCTTGAACAATTAACGTATGGCGTTTGGTTTATGGCTGCAGTAGTTTGTTATTTAATTATACCTAAACCAGGTATCGCCTTACTCGCTGAATTTGCAGCTGGTGCTGGTGAAACAATTGTTATGGGGAAATTTGATATTCCGACAATCGTATATGCACTTTTACAAGGTTTAGCATGCGAAATTGTATTCGCTATCTTTAAATATCAATCTCGTTCAGTTATGGTTGCTATTTTAGCTGGATTGGTTACAGCACTTATTTCATTCCCTGTCGATTACTATTACGGATATTTAAACGAAGTTGCCGGATGGAATTTAATTTTATTTATTGTTTTTCGTGCACTTAGTGGCATCATTATATCTGGTTTACTTTCTTACTTATTAGTAAAAGCATTGGATCAAACTGGTGTAACTAAATTATTTAGACCCGCATCTAAAGATGACTACGATTCATTATAAGGGGATTTTAAAGTGCTAAAAGTTACAAATTTACGTTTGAAGTACCCAAATGGTCACCGAAAAATATTCGATGATCTTAATTTAGAAATTAAAGACAAAGAAAAAGTATTATTGCTCGGCCCTTCTGGTTCTGGTAAAAGTACACTACTCCATGTATTAAGTGGCATCGTACCAAAATTAATTGAATTACCTATGAAATATGACACTTTAGAAATCAATGACCATAATGGCGTTATTTTTCAAGATCCAGATACACAATTTTGTATGCCTAAAGTTTATGAAGAATTAGCTTTTGTATTAGAGAATAGACAACTTCCTAGAAAAGATATGGATGAAGCTATTGAAAATGCATTAAACTCAGTAAACTTAAATGTAAATGAAACAACACAAATTAATCATCTAAGTGGCGGCATGAAACAAAAACTAGCAATTGTAGAAACAATTTTGCAACAAGCTGATACCCTATTTTTAGATGAACCTACTGCTATGTTAGATGTAGAAGCTACAGAAGATTTATGGCAGCGACTAATAGACCTATGGCAAGATCAAACGGTTCTGATTGTAGAACATAAAGTAGAACATATTTGGCAACATGTAGATAGAGTCCTATTGATGAACTATGAAGGTCAAATTATCGCTGATGGTAGTCCAGAACATATTTTACAACATTTTGAACATCTGCTAAGTGAATATGGAGTATGGCACCCTAAAGCATGGAATTATGCCCCAGAACCGAAAAAAATAACGCCATCTACACAACAACAATTATTTAAATTTAATGATGGAGAAATACTTCGTAGTAAGAAAACTTTATTTAAAGTAGACCAATTATCAATAAATTCTGGGGAATGGATTACAATTACTGGAAAAAATGGTACTGGTAAAACGTCTTTATTAGAGTCAATATTACAGTTAATTAAATACAAAGGTATAATGACATACCAAAATCAAGAATTACATAAAATCAAAGATGCATCCCAACATATGTATCTTGTATATCAAAATCCAGAACTACAATTTATTACTAATTCAGTATATGAAGAAATTTTTATTCATTATAATCATTTAGATTCAACTCATGCAGATGAGAAAACATTACAACTATTAGAATTGCTTAATTTAACTAATGTAAAAAATCAACACCCTTATGAAATTTCAATGGGACAAAAACGTCGATTAAGCGTTGCAACAGCGTTAAGTTCTGATGCAGACATCATCTTACTTGATGAGCCTACGTTTGGATTAGATAGCCATAATACTTTCCAATTAATCGAACTATTTCAAGAAAGAGTTTCTAAAGGACAAAGCATTATTATGGTAACGCACGACCCTGAAATCATTAAGCGCTATCCAACTAGGAGATGGGCGATTAATAATAAGCAATTAACAGAGATTGAAGGTGAACAACATGTTTGAACACTGGAAAATCCGACATACCTTCGTAGATGATGTTAATATTATTACCAAACTTATATTAGGTGTTCTGTTATTTTTCTTTATTATTTTTATTCATAACTTTGATTTCATGATATATATCGTAACACTTATGTTCATTTTTTTAATTATATTTAATGGAACTGAATTTAAAATAACTGGTACTTTTATATTAGTAACTACATTCTTTGCCTTACTATCATCATTATTTATGATTTTATACGGTGATGGAAATCACATATTGTTTAAATTTGGAATTATTCAAATTAGTACAGAAAGTATTGTTCGCGGTATTCATTTATCACTTCGTACGATTACAGTATCTATGTTTGGTATTCTAATTGCATTAACTTCACAAGTTGTTATGATTTTTTATAGTTTAATGCAACATTTAAAAGTCAAACCTAAAGTAGCATATGCATTTATGGCTGCAATAAGAATGATTCCATTAATTATTAGTTCATTAATTCAATTAAGACGTTCTTTAAAAATGAGATACCAAATTATCGATAAATCAAATTATCGAGGATTTAAACGATTAAAACATTTAATTATTCCATTATTAAGTCAGAATATTAGACGTGCCCATCAATTATCTGTTGCAATGGAATCTAAAGGATTTAAAGATGGGCCTAGAACATATTACTATAGAGCACCTTTCTCATATAAAGATCTTATATTTATATTGAGTTTATTAGTCATTATTGGGCTATCTTATTATTTATCTACTACATTTCCTATCACAGGCATTCATGATGTTCGTATAGGTAAATTAGAATAATTTATTTTATCCATTCAATTCACATAAAAAAGTAACTAGGCTGGGAAATAACTCCCAAAATAATAGCACTAAGGTGATCTATTTTAATCATCTTAGTGCTTTCTTTATATCCAATACTTCGTATTGTATGGCTACGCTATGCCCAACTTGCTTTGCTTGTAGAAACTGATTTAATCAGTTTCTCTGTGTTGGGTCCCTTCCGATGGTACAGTTTCAGCCAGAAATTCTACATAGATAAATCTGTGGGAATTTCTAAGGTCTTCAACTTGTACTGTTCCCTCAGGAGTCTTGCCATAAATACTACGTATTTATATGTAATTTTACGCTAATATACTCAAAAAAACTCTTTCGTATAATTTAGTAAACACAACTAAACTTAATTAACGAAGAGTCTTCTGTATAAAGACTAAAACAAGACTCAACTTACATTACCAATGGGAACTTCAATTATTATTCCCACACATGAGTCTAATTAATTGGTAATCATAGATGAATTTAATCAAACATCATTGATAACTTATGGCATGTTTATTAAAGGTAAAGCTAAAAATATAAAAGTTACATGTTTAATACTCAAAATTGGGACTATAACGAAAGTAATCTATAGTCAAAGGAAAATAGATGTAGAACCATTTTTTGGATTAATGTAGTAGCTCAACGAGCTGAAAATAATCAAAATAACAATGAAAAAGGTAATTTCTATATTATTTCAATAGAAATTACCTTTTTTCATTTGTCCAAGAACTTTATGTCCCGGACCTTTTTTGCATTTTATAAACTGTTAATCAGAGTACGGTGTCATTACTTTAGTGCTTTATTACCAATATCGTTTCTATAGAATAAATTATCACTATTAATTTTTTCAACATTTTTATAGGCTTCTTGTTGTGCTTTAGCTAAATTGTCTCCTTGTCCTATAGCTAATATGACACGACCTCCTGAATTAACGTATTGATTATTTTCTTTTTTCAAGCCACTTACATAATAGTTCTGATTCAATTCGAATCCACTTACTTTATGCCCTTTTTCATAATGACCTGGGTAGCCTTTAGAGGCTAACATCACACCAACTACAGATTCATCTTTCCATTCTAAATGAATCTCGTCACCTTTATCTAGAGCGATGATATGATCCATCAAATCACTTTTCATACGTGTTAATAATACTTGTGCTTCTGGATCGCCAAATCTTGCATTAAATTCAATGACTTTTGGTCCATCTTCGGTAAGAATAGCTCCGATATATAACAAACCGAAGAAATGATAACCTTCTTCAGCCATTGCATTAGCAATAGGTTGAGCTATTTCATCATTCGTTCTTTTTAGTATATCTTGGTTAATATGTGGTACTGGACAATATGCACCCATACCACCCGTATTAGGTCCTTCGTCATTATCATATGCACGCTTATGATCTTGCGCAATACAATCAAAAGGTATAGCTCTTTTACCATTAACAAAGGTCATGACTGAGAACTCTTCACCTTCTAAGAACTCCTCAAATACTACTGTACCAGAGTCCTCACTAAACATTTGATTCACAGCTTCTTTAGCATCATTTCGATTGGTAGCTATAACTACCCCTTTACCAGCTGCTAAACCATCTTTTTTTATCACAATTGGTAAATAGCAATGATTAACATATGTTAATGCCTCGTCTTTATTATCAATTTCTCTATATTGAGCTGTTGGAATATGATATTTATCCATAATTCTCTTTGCAAAAGACTTAGATCCTTCTATTTGAGCAGCATCACTATTAGGCCCAAATACTTTAATTTGATGTTCTCTTAATAAATCAGGCAGACCATCAATCAGTGGTTGTTCAGGCCCAATCACGACCCATTCAATTTGATGTTGAGTTACAAATTCTAAAATACCTTCATTATCATTTTCCTTAATATCTGTATGAATTTGTGCAACATTTACCATAGCTTCATTACCAGGTATAACATGCACCTGATCAACTAATGGAGATTGATTTAATTTATTTGCTAATACATGTTCACGACCACCAGCACCTATAACGAGTACGTTCATGAATTTACTCCCTTCATGTTTTAACTTTTAGTGTTTAAAATGACGCATACCTGTCATTACCATTGTAATTCCATATTTATTTGCCATATCAATCGACGCTTGATCTTTAATTGAACCACCAGGTTGAATAATCGCTTTAATGCCATTTTTAGCAGCTAATTCTACTGTATCGTCCATTGGGAAAAAGCCGTCAGATACTAAAGCTACATTATCATTAATTTCTATTGCTCTTTCTAATGCAATTTTAGCTGATCCAACTCGGTTCATTTGGCCTGCACCAATACCTACTGTTTGTTTTTCATTACTTAAGATGACAGCATTACTTTTAACAGCACTTACAACTTTCCAACCTAATAACATCGCATTCCATTGCTTTTCTGTAGGTTGAACTTCAGTTGCAACTGTCATTTCTTCACGACTAACTTCGTAATTATCTTTATCCTGTACTAAATATCCACCAGATACCGATACAAATTCTTCTTCTCTATTATCAATCGTAGTATCTATTTCTAATAATCGAATATTTTTCTTTTGAGTCAAAATTTCTAGCGCTTCATCTGTAAATTTTGGTGCGATAACTACTTCTAAAAAGATTGAATGTAACGTTTGAGCTAATTCTGCCGTTACTGCACGATTTAGCGCAATAATACCACCGAATATCGATTGATTGTCTGCATCAAATGCATTTTGAAAAGCAAATTCTATAGATTTTCCAATACCAACGCCACATGGATTCATATGTTTAACAGCTATTGTAGCTGGTTCTTCAAATTTCTTTACTAATGACAGTGCTGCATCTGCATCTTTAATATTGTTATAACTTAATTGCTTACCATGTAATTGTTTAGCACCTGCAATAGTATGTTTAGCATTAGATGTTCTTACAAAATAAGCTGATTGTTGTGGATTTTCTCCGTAACGTAATGTTTCTTTATTATCTTTGAAGAAATTAACAATTGCTTCATCATATTGAGTCGTATGTTCAAATACTTTAATCATTAGTGATTTACGGTATGCTTCATCCAATTGGTTGTTTTTTATTCTATTAATCACTTCATTATAGTCTGACGGATGAACAATTGTAGTGACATGTTTGAAATTCTTAGCTGCAGCTCTTAACATCGTCGGACCACCAATATCTATATTTTCGATTGCATCATCTTCCGTTACATCAGGATTTTCAACTGTTTTTTGAAATGGATAAAGATTAACAACAACTAAATCTATAAGATCAATATGTTGCTCTTTTAATTGATCTAAATGTTCTTGTTTATCTCTATCAGCTAATATGCCTCCGTGAACTGCAGGATGCAATGTTTTAACACGACCATCCATGATTTCAGGAAATTGTGTGAGTTCTGAAACAGATTTCACATCAACTTGAGCTTCTTCTAAAATTTGTTTTGTACCACCTGTTGAATAAAGTTCATAGCCTAAAGAGTGTAATGATTTTGCAAATTCAAAAATACCGCTTTTATTTGAAACACTTAAAATTGCTTTTTTCATTGTTTTGTAATACTCCTCTATTGAATGATTTTTGCAATAACGCTCGGATATAATTCGTATTCTAATTGTTTAACTCTTTCTTCCAAGTCTTCTTTAGTATCGTCTGTTTTAATATCACATTGTCTTTGTTCAATAATTTCTCCCGTGTCCATACCGCTATCAACATAATGTACTGTAGATCCTGTTACAATATCTCCACTACGATATGCCTGTCCTATTGCGTCAATCCCCTTAAATTTCGGCAATAATGAAGGATGGATATTTAAAATTTTATGTGGAAACGCATTTAATATATCTTGTCCTATTAATC
This sequence comes from Staphylococcus pasteuri, assembly GCF_030547725.1. Classification (NCBI taxonomy): domain Bacteria; kingdom Bacillati; phylum Bacillota; class Bacilli; order Caryophanales; family Staphylococcaceae; genus Staphylococcus; species Staphylococcus pasteuri. The sequence continues at coordinate 90,912 of NZ_JAUOQO010000006.1, forward strand.
TCATATAACCTGCTAATATTATCCATTGAACCCCTTCTTCGGATAATAATGTCAGTAAGTGTTTTTCATATTGTGATTTAGATTCAAAGTCTTTTGGTTCATTGATATGTACTTTGATGCCTAATGCTTTCGCACGATCGATGCAGTATGCGTCATTATGGTCTGTATATAGTGCTGAAATTTCAATATGCGATAAAATTCCATTTTGTACTTGTCGTACTATATTTTCAAAATTGCTACCAGAACCAGAAGCAAAAATCGCTACTTTAATCACATTTATACCCCCTGAATGTGAATTGGTTTACGGTCATCTTTGATAATACGACCAATCTCATACGCATCTATATTTTGTTCTTTTAACACTTTTAAAGCCTGCTCTTTGTCATTTTCATTCACAATGACAGTGTAGCCAATACCCATGTTAAAAATGTTATACATTTCATCTGTACTTATATTTCCTTCTTTTTGCAACCAGTCAAAAATAGCTGGCGTTGGAAAAGCATGACTATCTATGTCCGCTGCAAGTCCTTCAGGTAATGATCGTGGAATATTTTCATAGAATCCACCACCTGTAATATGATTCATGGCTTTAATTGAGACATGTTTCTTCAATTCAAGAATCGGTTTAACATATAATTGAGTAGGAGCTAAAAACGTTTCTAAATAGGTACTATCTCCAAACGAATCGTTTAAATTAATACCTGACTTTTTGATTAATTGTCTAACAAGACTATAACCATTTGAGTGTATACCATTCGAAGCTAACCCGATGATGACTTGTCCAGGTTTGACTGCTGATCCATCAATATAATCTTCTTTTTCAACTGCACCAACAGCAAATCCGGCTAAATCATATTCACCTTCGTGATACATTTCGCCCATTTCAGCTGTTTCTCCACCTATTAATGCTGTATTGGTTTCTTCACATCCATCGCTGATACCTTTTACTATTTGTTCAATAATTTCAGGCACGACTTTATGTGTTGCAATATAATCTAAGAAGTATAGTGGTTCGGCACCCGTTGTTAAGATATCATTGACACACATTGCAACTGCATCTATTCCAATAGTGTCATGTTTGTCGTTGTCGATTGCTAATTTTAATTTGGTACCAACACCATCTGTACCCGATACGAGTACAGGTGCTTTCATATTAAGTTGGGACAAATCAAATGTTGCACCGAAACCACCCAATCCTCCAATAACTTCTTTACGCAATGTTCGTTTAACATGACTAGACATTCTTTCTACCGCTTCATAACCTGCGTGAATATCAACACCTGATTGTTCGTATGCTTTAGACATTTATATTTCCCTCACTATCAAAATAATGTTTATTTTTAGTAATATATTCTTTTTGGCGTTTACTTAAATGCTTTTTATAATTTTCTTCATAATCAAACAATCCTGCTGGATAATCTCCGGTGAAACTTTCTACACATAAGCCATGATATGGTGCATCATAATCTAAACCAATAGATTCAATTAATCCATCTACGCTAAGATAAGCAAGTGAATCAGCACCAATATACTCACAAATTTCTTCAGGTGATTTACTAGCTGATATGAGTTCAGCAGTTGTTGACACATCAATGCCATAAAAACTTGGAAACATGAATTCAGGAGAAGCAATTCTGACATGGACTTCATTTGCACCTGAATCTTTTAACATTTTGACAATTCGTTTAGATGTAGTACCTCGTACGATTGAGTCATCGACTAATATAATATTTTGACCATCTACGATATCTTTAACTGCAGATAATTTAACTCTTACACCTTGCTCACGTAATTGTTGGGTAGGTTGTATAAATGTACGAGCAACATATTGATTTTTTACAAGCCCCATTTCATATGGAAGTCCAATTTCTTCTGCATAACCAGTAGCTGCTGACAATGAAGAATTAGGTACACCAATAACCATATCTGCTTTTACAGGACTTTCTTGTGCTAAACGCTTACCAGATGCTTTACGAACGGCATGAACATTTTTTCCTGCAATAGTAGAATCTGGTCTTGCAAAATAAATATATTCCATAGCTGAAATAGCCGTATTAGTCTGTCGTGTATAAGATTTAACATGAACCCCTTCATCGTTAATAATGACGTATTCTCCTGCATGTATATCTTGAACAAATTCAGCACCAAGTACATCAATGGCACATGTTTCGCTAGCTATAATATAAGTATTATCCTGCATTTTCCCAACTACTAACGGTCTAATTGCATTAGGATCAACAGCCCCATACAATGCATCTTTCGTAAGGATAGCAAAAGTGAATCCACCCTTAATTTGACGTAAGCTTTCTTTAAGTGCTTCTTCGAATGTTGGTGCTTTACTTCTTCGTATTAAATGCATGATTACCTCTGTATCAGAAGAAGAATGGAATATCGCACCATGTTTTTCTAAATTTTGTCTTAAAGATTTAGCATTAATCAGATTACCGTTATGACATATCGCAACACTCATATCATAAAAGTGATATAAAAATGGTTGTATATTTTCAATGCCTTTATTTCCAGAAGTTGCATATCTGACGTGACCTATGGCGTGATTATAGTCTTTTAATCTAGCTAATTGATTATCTTTAATTGCTTCCGTTAGTAAGCCAAGACCTCTTTCACCAACTAATTTTTCGTGATTAGAAGCTACAATACCGGCTCCTTCTTGTCCTCTATGTTGTAAACTATGCAGCCCCATATAAGTTAATTGTGCTGCATCAGGATGATTCCATATGCCAAAGACACCACATTCCTCATTTAATCCTGAGTAGTTAAACATTGGTGAATTGCTCCTTCCCAAACATGTTTAATATCCGTTACTTCTTTGGTAATTTTAGTTTGTTCATTTGATACGTTAAATTGATTTGTATGTGTTAACTGACCAATTTCAATAGCACCATCAATATTTAAAGATTGATTTGCTTTAACCGCTACAATATATCTACCTTGAGATTCACTAAATAATTGTGGATTAGATACATTTACATGAGCTTCAAGTCCTAAATCATAATAAGCACTCATTTTAGCTAATGTAATTAATAGGCCACCTTTACCTACTGTTTGCACATGTGATGCAATTCCATTTCTAATGGCTTCTTTAATGGCTTCTCCTTTTTCAACTTCTTTACTTAAATCGATAGATTCAAATTCGTGATTGACTGAACCATATATTAATTTTTCAAGTTGACTGCCACCAAAATCATTACGGGTTTCTCCAACTAAATAAAGTTTATCTCCAGCTTGAGGTTTAAAATCAGTTAAGTAATCAATATTTTCAATTAAACCAACCATACCTACTACAGGTGTTGGGAATATAGAGGTACCTCTAGTTTCGTTATAAAGAGAAACATTTCCTGATACAACTGGTGTATTTAATACGTCACATGCTTCTGCCATACCTTTAGTAGAATCAATTAATTGTTGATAAATTTCTTTTTTCTCTGGTGAACCATAATTCAAGCAATCTGTCATAGCTAATGGCGTCGCACCGACAGCAATTAAATTGCGATACGCTTCAGCAACCACCATTTTCCCGCCTTCATAAGGTTGATTGAATACATAGCGTGCTTCCCCGTCAATTGTTGAAGCAATGGCTTTATTCGTTCCTTCTACTCTAACAACTGAAGCTTGTAAACCTGGCTTAACAATCGTATTTGCACCGACTTGTTGATCGTATTGTTCATACAAATGTTTTTTTGAAGCAATTGTAGGATGATTTAATAATTGATTGAATGTAGATTCAACATCAATTTGACTGTAATCATTTTTAGAAGTGTTGTATTCCTTTTCTTCACCTTCAAGTACATAAACAGGAGCTTCATCAGATAATGGTTGAACAGGTATATCCGCAAATACTTCATCTTCATACGTTAATACAAAACGATCAGTGTCAGTTACTTCTCCAATAATTGCACTATCCAATTCATGTTTTTCAAATAAATCTAGGAATTTTTGTTCTGTTCCTTTTTCTACAACTAGTAACATTCTTTCTTGTGTTTCAGATAGCATCATTTCATATGGAGAAATACCTGGTTCTCTTGTGGGAACTTGATCCAATTTTAAATGAAGACCGCTTCCACCTTTAGCAGCCATTTCTGAAGATGATGAAGTTAATCCAGCTGCACCCATATCTTGTATACCAACTAATTCATCAAAAGTGATAGCTTCTAAAGTTGCTTCCATTAATTTTTTACCAACAAATGGATCGCCAATTTGTACAGATGGTCTTTTACTTTCACTTTCTTCTGTCAATTCTTCAGACGCAAATGTAGCACCGTGTATACCATCTCGTCCTGTTTTCAATCCTACATAAATAACAGAATTTCCTACACCTTTAGCTGTCCCTTTTTGCACCATGTCATGATCGATAATACCTACACACATCGCATTAACTAACGGGTTGCCATCATAGCGATCATCAAATTCAATTTCTCCGGCAGTCGTTGGTATCCCAATACAATTACCGTAACCACCAATACCACTAACGACACCTTTAAGTAACCTTTGATTTTGTTTATTTGATAATTCACCAAAACGTAAACTATTTAATAAATTAATTGGACGAGCGCCAATGGAAACAATGTCTCTGATGATGCCACCTACGCCAGTTGCTGCACCTTGATACGGCTCTATAGCAGATGGATGGTTATGAGATTCAACTTTAAATACTACTGCTTGTTTGTCACCAATATCTACAACCCCTGCACCTTCACCCGGTCCCATTAATACATGTTCACCTGATGTTGGGAATTGTTTTAAAAATGGCTTCGAATGTTTGTATGAGCAATGTTCACTCCACATAACTGAAAAGATACCTGTCTCAGTAAAATTAGGTTCTCTACCTAAAATCTCACAAACTTTATCATATTCTTTATCGCTTAATCCCATATCTTGGTATAACTTTTCTAACTTAATCTCTTCAATACTTGGTTCGATAAATTTAGACATTTTGTTCCCTCCAACTATTTACCATTGCTTCAAATAATTTGACGCCACTATCAGTACCTAATAATAATTCCATTGCTCTTTCTGGATGAGGCATCATACCACAAACATTTCCTGCTTTATTAACTATCCCTGCTATATCATCATATGACCCATTAGGATTATCTGTATATTTCAAAATAATCTGATTATTTTGGCTTAAATCCTTATAAATTTCTTCATTACAATAGTAATGTCCTTCTCCATGTGCCACAGGATAAACAACAATTTCGTCTTCGTTATATAAATTAGTGAAGGGTGTTTGATTATTAACTACACGTAGTGATTCATTTCTGCTAACAAACAAATGTGAATCATTATGAAGTAATGCACCAGGTAGTAAACCAATTTCAGTTAGAATTTGGAAACCATTACATACCCCGAGTACTGGTTTACCTTCATTTGCTAATCTTTTCACTTCATTGATGACTGGAGCTACACTTGCCATAGCACCTGATCTTAAATAATCTCCAAAAGAGAATCCACCAGGAATAAGTACACCATCGAACCCTTCTAAAGAGGTAGTTCTATAATCAACATATTCCGCTTCAACACCTGATTTAATTGCAGCATTATGCATATCTCTATCACAGTTTGACCCTGGAAATACAAGAACAGCAAATTTCATGTTATGCATTCTCCTTTTCATCAATCACTTTATAGCTATATTCTTCAATAACTGTATTAGCAAATAATTTTTCACTTAATGTTGTAATAATGTTATCAACAGCCTCATCAGTTGCTTCATCGACAGTCATATATAATAACTTTCCTACTCGAATATCATTCACTTGGTTATAACCTAAATCATGAACAGCTCTGTTTAATGCTTGTCCTTGTGTATCTAATACCTGTGGTTGTAACGTTACGTGTAATTCAATAGTTTTCATTATTTTAAATCCTCCAATTTATTTAAAAATGATTGATATGTTTCAATTAGTGATCCAGTGTCATTTCGATATACATCTTTGTCAAAATTTGTATCAGAATATTTGTCCCATATTCTGCATGTATCTGGGGAAATTTCATCAGCTAATAAAATATTTCCAGTTTCTGTAATGCCAAATTCAATCTTGAAATCAACAAGTCTTAATTCCATTTCATTCATTAATTTAGATAATATTGTATTAATATCTAATGCCATTGATTTTAAAGTGTCGATTTGTTCGTTATTAGCAATATGCATTAATTTAATGTGATCCTCAGTGATAAGCGGATCATTTAAATCATCATTTTTATAGAAGAATTCGACTAATGGCTCATCAAAAACGTAACCTTTTTCAAAACCTAATCTTTTAGTAATTGAACCTGCTGCTATATTTCTAACTACGACTTCTAATGGAATAATTTTTACTGATTCTACAAGTTGCTCTGTTTCTGATAATTGTTTTATAAAATGACTTTTCAATCCATTTTCGTTTAAATAATTAAATATAATAGAAGTAATTTGATTGTTTAATTTCCCTTTGCCTAGCATCGCATCTTTTTTAGCACCATTACCGGCAGTGACCTCGTCTTTATATTCCACTCTTAATTCATTAGGTTTATCAGTAGAATAAATTCGTTTTGCTTTACCTTCATATAGTAATGACATTAACCTTCTCTCCCCTCAAAACGCTTTAACATATCTTTTTCAGTTTCATCGATATCATTAGTTAGTATTGTCATATGGCCCATTTTTCTATTTGGCTTACGTTCAGATTTACCGTATATATGTACATGCCATTCTGGATGTTCTCCAAATTCATGTTCTAATAAATCTAAATCTTTACCTAATAAATTCATCATTACTGCTGGTTTTAAAACTTCAATTTGCTGGGGTAATGATTGTCCAGTTACTGCTAATATATGTGTATCAAATTGTGAATAATCACATGCTTCAATAGAATAATGTCCTGAATTATGTGGTCTAGGTGCAATTTCATTAACATATAAGTGATTGTTTTCATCAATGAAAAATTCAACAGTAAAAGTGCCGACAAAGTGAACTACGTTAGTTATCTTCTCTACTTCTCTCTTTGCACTTTCAGTTTTATCAGATCTTGCTGGAACAATTGTTTTAAATAAAATTTGATTTCTATGTTCATTTTCTTGTAGTGGGAAATAAGTGATTTGTTGATGATTACCGATTGTAACAGTAAGTGAAACTTCTTTATCAATTTCCAGAAATTTCTCAGCTACACATTCTTGTTTCGATATGATAGTTTCTGCTTCTTCTAAATCTTCTTCTGTCTTGACCAATACTTGTCCTTTTCCATCATATCCACCAAAACGCGTTTTAACTATAAATGGATAACCTAATTCTGATACGGCATTTGATAAATCATCTTTATTTTTTATAGAGGTATAAGGAACAATTTGTGTGCCCGCTTGCTCCAAAGTTTGCTTTTCAGTTAATCTATCTTGAAGTAATTCAATCGCTTGATAACCTTGAGGAATATTATATTTATCTGTTAGCGATTTAAGTTGGTTAGCTGATATGTTCTCAAATTCATAAGTGATGACATCTGCACTATCTCCAAGTTGTTGTAACGCTTTTTCGTCATCATACTCAGCATGTATAAATTCATGGGCAACATATCTACATGGACAATCAATATTAGGATCTAAAACAATAACTTTATATCCCATTTTTTGTGCTGATTGTGCCATCATTTTACCTAGTTGGCCGCCTCCGATGATGCCAATAGTAGCGCCAAATGATAATTTATTGAAGTTCATTTTGCATTTCCTCCACTTTTTGTACGAGAGATTTTTCATAATTTTCCAAATTTTTACGAACTGAAGAATGACTAATACCGAGAATTCTCGCTGCTAATATACCTGCGTTTTTAGCGCCAGATTTACCAATTGCTGTTGTCGCTACTGGAATTCCACCAGGCATTTGAACAATTGATAGTAAAGAATCTAAGCCCTTTAAACTTTTCGATTCTATAGGTACGCCTATAACTGGCAATGTAGTCATTGAAGCAACCATACCTGGTAGGTGTGCTGCTCCACCTGCACCAGCAATAATTAAGTCGTAGCCGTCATTAACAGCATGACTTGCAAAATCTACCATTAAATGTGGCGTACGATGTGCTGAAACTACTTTCTTTTCATACGGAATTCCAAATTCTTCAAGCATATTGCAACTTTCTTTCATAATTTCCCAATCGGAAGAACTACCCATAATGACTGCAACTTTCACAATGTACACCCTTTCAAAACTTTGGATTTATTTGTCTTTAAGTTGTATATTACAGATATAGCATAACAATCATTATATGCTTTTTCAATCAAAAATCGAACTTTGATTGAAAATTTTAATTAAATTTACGTCTTTTAGCTATTAAATGACGTATTATTAATGTTAAAGTTAAGTTATTAAATTATTAGGAGGAGATATTGTGGTAGCAAAGCTATTAGATGGTAAACAAATCGCAAAAGATTATAGACAAGGATTAAAAGAACAAGTGGAAGAGCTTAAAACAAAAGGTTATACACCAAAATTGTCTGTAATAATAGTTGGTAATGACGGTGCCAGCCTAAGCTATGTGAAATCAAAAAAGAAAGCCGCTGAAAAGATTGGTATGATTTCTGAAATTATTCATTTAGATGAAGATACATCTGAACAAGACGTGTTATCTGAATTAGAACGTTTGAATAATGATGATTCTGTCAGTGGCATTCTTGTTCAAGTCCCTCTTCCAGAGCAGGTAAGTGAACAAAAAGTATTAGAAGCTATTAATCCTGAAAAAGACGTAGACGGTTTCCACCCTAGTAATATTGGTAAGTTATATATTGATGAACAAACATTTGTACCATGTACACCACTTGGTATTATGGAAATTTTAAAACATGCAGATATTGATATTGAAGGCAAAAATGCAGTAGTAATCGGTAGAAGTCATATCGTTGGTCAACCTGTTTCTAAACTGTTATTACAACAAAATGCTACAGTGACTATTTTGCATTCTAGATCAAAAGATATGGCAAGTTTTGTTAAAGATGCAGATATTGTCGTAAGTGCAGTTGGTAAACCTGAATTAGTAACAAAAGATATGGTTAAAGAAGGTGCTGTCATCATCGATGTAGGTAATACACCTGATGAAAATGGAAAATTAAAAGGCGATGTCGATTTTGAAGAAGTTAAAGAAGTTGCTGGCGCTATTACTCCAGTTCCAGGAGGCGTTGGTCCATTAACAATCACTATGGTATTAAACAACACTTTATTAGCAGAAAAAATGCGCCGTGGTATTAAATAAGTTTTGACTTTTAACATATAAATAAAAGCCGAAGAAAATGTTTCTTCGGCTTTTTTAATGTTTTGTTTTTATTAATATTTTATACTTGGAAACTTAATTTAGGGATAAATGTTTCATAGTGAATTTTATTTGTGTCTATATCAAGTTCTTTTATAGATTTAATAATTGATTGAATGAATGATTTACCACCACATACATATATTTCTGTATTTTCATCGATCCATTCTTTTAAATCTTCGCTACCAATATATCCATTTTTAGTTTTATCATGTAGCATATATGTTGCATTGTCACTGCCATTAGCAATTGTTTTTAGTACAGAAGAGAATGGCGCATCATTAATATCATTTGTAACTTGTACAAAACGAGTAGTGCTATCATTATTAACTACTTCATTAAACATAGATACTAGTGGTGTTACACCAATTCCTGAACCTAAGAATAATTGTTTATTGTCTTTTTCAACTACGTGGAACGGACCAACTGGTGCAGATAAATTGATGTCGTCGCCTTCTTTAAATTCGTCATGTAATATAGTAGAAACTTCACCTTCATGTTCAGTAGTTACATCACGTTTAACTGCAAATGTTAAATAATTTTCGTCACCTTTAACTATTGAATAGTGTCTTTTTGCTCTATATGGCATTTTTTCACTACCTACATCAACAGTAATATATTGACCAGGTACAAATTGGCTTAAATCATAGTCTTTTGAAGATACTGTAAATGCTTTAATATCAGAAGAAACTTCTTCAATTGTTTCAACTTTAAATGGTTGGAATCCATCCCATAACATTTCTGCATAAATATCTTTTTCAACTGAAATAAACACATCTGCAATTTCTTGATATGCTTTTTTCCATGTTTTGATAATTTCATGATCATCATCTAAACCAACAACTTGTTTAATTGCTTCGATCAAATTTTCACCAACAATATCATATCCAGCTGGTGGTACTTGTAAGCCACAGTGTTTATAGGCAATTCCTTTAACTACAGGTAAAATAGCTCCAAGATTATCTATATTTACAGCTGCTGCTAATACAGATTGAGCTAATGCAGTAGATTGTAATCCTGTTTTTTGGTTTGTTTGGTTAAACATATTTCTTAATTCTGGATGTTGATTTAACATACGACCATAAAATTTCGAAGTAATTTCTGTACCTTTATCCTGCAATACAGGCACCGTTTCTTTGACGACTTCTTTTTCTCTTTCACTTAACATAATTTCCACTCCCACTAATCTAGAATTAAAATTAATTCAATTTGCATATTCATTCTAATCCTATGTTAATTGTATATGCAATATAATGTAGAAATGTTCACATATCGTTCAATTTACAAAAGCTTAATTAAATTTTTTCTTATTATATGTTTTAAATAATTAATCAATCAGGTATATTAAGACTATAGTATGATGTATTATTCTGAAAATTAAGGTATATTATAAATAAATCATAGTCGACTAATATTCGGAGGTTACTTTATGAACAAACTAATACAGTCATTATCAGCTATCGGAGTATCTGCTACTTTAGTCACACCGAATTTAAATGCCGAAGCTACAACTAATTCTGAACCTCAACTTAGAGGTGTTAATGATATGATTATTGAACAAGGCGAAGATTATAATTTATTAAAAGGAATTAGTGCTTATGACAAAGAAGATGGCGATTTAACTCATAAAATTAAAGTCGATGGCGATATTGATACTAATAAACCTGGTACATATAAAGTTAAATACAAAGTTACTGATTCAGATGGAGCACAAAATACAACAGTTAGAAATATCAAAGTTAAATAACAAGATACTTAAGTTGAGATTATTTCTCAACTTTTTTTATTTTTCTGAATTATTGTTTTTTTAGACTAAAAACGCTTTTATTTATTGTATTTTCACAAATTTGTCCTTTTTCACAAAATGTACACATAATTTTAACAAATCTTACAATCCCCGTCATATCTCAAACTTTTTAAAATTTTTGGCTTATATTAATAATTTTTTTCTTCTAGGTACTTGTAAATATTGTGTAATAACTTAAAATTAGTGGTAAGCCCTACATTTGTAGTATTAGGAGGTCAAAAAAAGTGTCAAAATTTAAGTCTTTGCTTCTAATGGTCGGAACCCTAATTTTACTTAGTGGTTGTTCGAACATTGAAGTTTTTAATGCAAAAGGGCCAGTAGCAAGTAGTCAGAAGTTCTTGATCATCTATTCAATTATCTTCATGCTTGTTATTGTTGTCGTTGTTCTTTCCATGTTTGCATTCTTCATCTTTAAGTACAGTTATAGTAAGAATGATGAATCTGGTAAGATGCACCACAATTCTTTAATTGAAACAATTTGGTTTGTGGTACCTATCATTATCGTTATTGCTTTAGCAATTCCAACTGTTAAAACATTATACGATTATGAAAAACCACCAGAGAAAGACAAGGACCCACTTGTGGTTTACGCAGTAAGCGCTGGTTACAAATGGTTCTTTGCCTACCCAGATCAACACATCGAAACTGTTAATACGTTAACAATTCCAAAAGATCGTCCAGTAGTATTCAAGTTACAATCTATGGATACTATGACAAGTTTCTGGATTCCACAATTAGGTGGTCAGAAATATGCCATGACTGGTATGACTATGAATTGGACATTAACAGCAGATCAAACAGGTACTTTCAGAGGTAGAAACTCTAACTTCAATGGTGAAGGTTTCTCACGTCAAACATTTGATGTAAACTCTGTAAGCCAAAGTGATTTCAACAAATGGGTGAAAAAAGCTCAAAGTAAGAAAACGTTAGATCAAGATACATTTGATAAACAAATCTTACCAAGCACACCTAACAAAGAATTAACGTTTAATGGTACGCATATGGCGTTCGTAGATCCTGCAGCTGATCCTGAGTATATCTTCTACGCATACAAACGTTACAATTACGTTCAAAAAGATCCTAACTTCGTTGATGAAAAAGATCTTTATAAAGACGTAAAAGATAAACCAGTCAAACCAGCTCGTAAGGTTACAATTTCAAATGCTAACTATAAACGTCACGGTATGACACCAATGATTCTTGGCAACAATGAAAAATACGACAATGAATTCAAGAAGAAAGAAAAACACAATTCTAAGGAAATGGAAAAAATTTCCAAAGAAGCTAAAGACGGTAATGCGTCTAAAAACAAAGAAAATGATGATCATGGAGGTGGACATTAATGAATTTTCCATGGGATCAATTACTAGTTAAAGGTAACTGGATGATTACGATGGCACAAATCGGTGCACCATTCTTAGTTATCGGCCTTATCGCAGTAATTACTTATTTCAAATTATGGAAATATCTTTATAGAGAATGGTTCACATCCGTAGACCATAAAAAAATCGGTGTTATGTATTTAATCTGTGCCGTATTAATGTTCGTCCGTGGTGGTATTGATGCGTTAATGCTTCGTACTCAATTAACTGTTCCAGATAACACATTCTTAGAATCTAACCACTACAATGAAGTATTTAGTACACACGGCGTTATCATGATTATTTTCATGGCTATGCCTTTCATCTTTGGTTTATGGAATATTGTTGTTCCATTACAAATCGGTGCACGTGATGTTGCCTTCCCTGTAATGAACAACGTAAGTTTCTGGCTATTCTTTGCTGGTATGATTTTATTCAACCTATCATTTATCGTAGGTGGATCTCCAGCTGCTGGTTGGACAAACTATGCACCACTTGCTGGTGAATTTAGTCCTGGACCAGGTGTCAACTACTATCTAGTTGCTATCCAAATTTCCGGTTTAGGTACGTTAATGACCGGTATTAACTTCTTTGTAACGATTTTAAGATGTAAAACACCTACAATGAAGTTTATGCAAATGCCAATGTTTACTGTAACTACATTCATCACTACATTAATCGTTATCTTAGCCTTCCCTGTTCTTACAGTGGCTTTAGCGTTAATGACAGTCGATAGAATATTCGGAACAGCGTTCTTTACAGTAGCTGATGGCGGTATGCCTATGTTATGGGCTAACTTCTTCTGGGTATGGGGGCACCCTGAAGTATATATCGTTATCTTACCTGCATTTGGTATTTACTCTGAAATTATTCCAACATTTGCGCGTAAACGCTTGTTCGGACATCAAAGCATGGTCTGGGCAACTGCTGGTATCGCGTTCTTAAGTTTCTTAGTTTGGGTTCACCATTTCTTCACAATGGGTAATGGTGCTTTAATTAACTCATTCTTCTCAATTTCTACAATGTTAATCGGTGTACCAACCGGAGTTAAGCTATTCAACTGGCTATTAACATTGTATAAAGGTAGAATTACTTTCGAGTCACCTATGTTATTCTCATTAGCATTTATCCCTAACTTCCTATTAGGTGGGGTTACAGGTGTAATGCTTGCGATGGCATCAGCTGACTATCAATATCACAACACTTATTTCTTAGTAGCTCACTTCCACTATACATTGGTTACTGGTGTAGTATTTGCCTGCTTAGCTGGTTTAATATTCTGGTATCCAAAAATGATGGGCTACAAATTAAACGAAACGTTAAACAAATGGTGCTTCTGGTTCTTCATGATCGGATTTAACGTTTGTTTCTTACCACAATTCATTCTTGGATTAGATGGTATGCCACGTCGTTTATACACTTATATGCCTTCTGATGGTTGGTTCTTATTAAATGTTATCTCAACTATCGGTGCTTTATTAATGGCAATTGGTTTCTTATTCTTAGTGGTAAGCATTGTTTACAGTCACATTAAAGCACCACGTGAAGCTACAGGCGATAACTGGGATGGACTTGGTCGTACTTTAGAGTGGACTACTGCATCAGCAATTCCACCTAAATACAACTTTGCTATCACTCCAGATTGGAATGACTATGACACATTCGTAGATATGAAGGAACATGGTCGTCATTATTTAGACAACCATAATTACAAAGATATTCACATGCCAAACGACACACCAGTTGGTTTCTGGATGGGAATATTCTTTACAATCGGTGGTTTCTTCTTAATCTTTGAAACAATCATTCCAGCCGCTATCTGTTTAGCAGGTATCTTCGGTACAATGATTTGGAGAAGTTTCCAAATTGACCATGGTTACCATATCCCTGCTTCTGAAGTAGCTGAAACTGAAGCACGTTTAAGAGAAGCACGTATTAAAGAAAGGGAGGCTGTAAGTCATGAGTCATGATACTAATACAATTGATTCACGTACGCATGAAGGCGAATTAAATAAACTTGGCTTTTGGATTTTCCTTACAGCCGAATTCGCGTTATTCGGTACCCTATTCGCAACGTTATTAACTTTGCAACATGGTGGCGATTACGCTGGCAAGATGACTACAGATTTATTTGAATTACCTTTAGTTTTAATAATGACATTCGCGTTATTATTAAGTTCATATACATGTGGTATTGCAATCTACTACATGCGTAAAGAAAAACAAAACTTAATGATGTTTTGGATGATTCTTACTGTACTACTAGGGCTTGTATTCGTAGGATTTGAAATCTACGAATTCGCACATTATGTTTCTGAAGGTGTCAACCCTACTATCGGTTCCTTCTGGTCTAGTTTCTTTATTCTATTAGGAACACACGGTTGTCACGTTTCAGTTGGTATTGTTTGGATTATTTGCTTATTAATTCAAATTGGAACTCGTGGTTTGGATTCATATAATGCTCCAAAATTATTTATAGTAAGTTTATACTGGCACTTCTTAGATGTTGTTTGGATCTTCATCTTCACTGCCGTATATATGATAGGGATGGTGTATAGCGGATGAATACAATCGTAAAACATACAGTCGGATTTATTGCTTCTATCGTATTGACGCTTTTAGCAGTTTTCGTAACACTATACACATCAATGAGTTTCCATGCTAAAGTAACAATTATTTTTGGATTCGCATTTATCCAAGCTGCACTTCAATTATTAATGTTCATGCATTTAACTGAAGGTAAAGATGGACGTGTCCAAATGTTTAAAGTTATCTTTGCAATTATCATAACTCTAATTACTGTTATCGGTACTTATTGGGTTATGCAAGGTGGTCACTCACACCACTTATAAAAAGTATAAAGTTCATACTTTTAGACCTACTAGCATTGCTAGTAGGTCTTTTTTACGTCAAAATAGAACTAATGATAAATGAGAGGAGTTGGTATCAGTGGTCATACCTATTATTATAGATACTGATCCAGGTATTGATGATGCAGCTGCCATCAGCTTGGCATTGAGTCATCCTAATATGGAAGTTAAAATGATTTCTACTGTTAATGGAAATGTGAATGTTGATAAAACAACGAACAATGCACTTAAATTAGTTCATTTTTTCGATAGTAAAGTCCCAGTTTATAAAGGTGCAGCTCGTCCTTTAATTTCCGATCCTGTTGATGCAGCCGAAGTACATGGCGAGTCAGGAATGGACGGCTATGATTTTGAATCATTTGAAAATCATCATATTCCACAAACAAATTCAATAGAAGCAATCAAAGATGAAATTATGAAGAGTTCTTATCCAATAACTATTGTTGCTATTGGACCATTAACAAATATTGCATTACTTTTAGCTACTTATCCTGAAGTAAAATCGAATATCAATCAAATTGTTATTATGGGTGGTAGTAGCGGTAGAGGCAATGTCACACCTTTAGCAGAATTTAATATATATTGTGATCCAGAAGCAGCAAACATTGTTTTTAATGCACAAATACCAGTTGTGATGATTGGATTAGATTTAGCAAGAAAAGCTATGTTCTCACATGATTTTATAAAAGAAATTAAACAAGTTAATCAAACAGGAAATATGTTATATCATTTATTACAACATTACAGAACTGAAAATGTTCACGAAGGTATAAAGTTATATGATGTATTTACAATTTTATATTTAATTAATCCAGATATATTTAACGTTTATGATGCCAATGTACAGATTGAGCTTCATGGTTTATTAACTAAGGGTGCCACTGTTGTTGATTTTGAGTCGCTAGAACCAAATTGTAAGGTAGTACATTCCCCTATTTCAACACACTATCAAGATTTATTTTTAAACGCCCTTTCATATTGTAAATAAAAATAGAACGCACATATTTAGTGTCTCAACAGACAATATATGTGCGTTCAGTTGTTTAATTTATTATTATTTTACTTTAACACCAGGAACGTTATATTCCTTTTTTTGATGAAGCATATTATAGAAAATATGTTTCATTTTGTTTTCATTCGCTTTTTCATTTTCTGTAATTAAATTACTTGCTAAAACAACAGTATATTTATCATTATAGTAAACAGTAAATATTTGTCCGAAGAACACGCCATTAATCCTATTCATTGTAGGAGTAACGTAGAAACCATATCTATATTCAATTGGATATTCTTTAGTACCAAATTCATGTAAAAATGGATTAGCTGTATCTGCATTAAATATCTTATACTGTTGCAGTGCATTGACTAATTTGCCCATATCATATGGAGCCATATATAAATTACCAGCGCCATAATATTGGTTTAATATTTTAGGATGCATCAAAGAAAATTTATTATGAGTCAATTTGTATCCATTTGCCATATTTTTACGATATAATTTTTCATCAAAGAAAGCTGTATGTTGTAATTGATATGGATTACCTAATCTATTGTAATAATTGGCAACATAAGGCTTATTTGTAACCTGCTCGATAACTTTGGCAAGCACTAAATAATTCCCATCATTGTAATGATCTTTATGGTAATAATTTTCATCTATACCTCTTTGTTGAATTGTTTTGACTGCTTGATCTAAATTTTTAATATTTGTTGATGCTTTATATTTGTATAACCCACTTCGATGTAACATCAAATCTTTTAATGTGATTTCTTTACTTGTTTTAAACCAAGGTAAATATTTGGTTACTGGATCATTGATATTCACTTTATTTTCTAATTCAAGTTGTTTTAACATTAATCCGGTAGTGAATTTTTGTGATGAACCGATAAGATACATTGTATTAGCTGTATTCTTTTTACCAGATTCAAAGTTTTGAAAGCCATAACCTTGATTCAACTTAATCTTACCATTTTCAAATATAGCAGCAGTACCATTGAAATTTGTATCTTTTAAATAGTTATCAATTTCTTTATATATAGGTTTTTTCTTATTAACAACCGTTTTTAGCTTTTTAGGTGCTTTCTCATGTTTATCTTTTTTAATAATATATGTAGCATTATCATTTTTTTGGAAGTACCGACTATCCATGTGCAGATATTCGTTCCATTTTTTTCCAAAAATTATCATTAATACGATTAGTATAATTAACACAATGATGAAAAACACAATCTTAATCTTGTTTAGTTTCATTTCGATATTTGCCTCACATAATAATATCAATATTTTTCTTAGAAATATAAACATTAGATATCAAGGTCTTACTTTTATATCCATAATACTCGCTGAAAAATATATCTATTTGTCTTTTATTTTGTCTTGAACGTATCTATCAATTTAATTTCTATTATCTTACTTTAAATTTAATCCTCCCTTTTTTTATTAATTACCTCTATAAAGATCTTAAAAAATTATAAAGCTATTGTGATTACTACGATGTTACTCAATAAATATGATATGCATAATTATAAATCATTTTATGCATAAAATCACTTTAATTATATAGTACACCTTTAACAGAAAGATTACATAGTACTTTAGTACCATAAATAATAATATCTTAAAAAATTTTATGAAACTGACAACACAGTATTTTAACGCCAGTCAATTTAATAAAAATGGAAATGAATTGTTTAGATAAGATCATAATAGCAAATAGTTTCAACATAAATTAGCATAAGTATAAATATGCATAATAATAATTGTTGAATTTGAATTGTTATATTGGTTATTAAAGTGTCACAATAAATGTAATCAAATACTCACATTTCTTACCATCAATCATTTATACTATAAGATATAAATAAAATTTTAGAATTCAATACTATTTATTGATATATGAGTTGTAATTTTTACTATAAAGTAATACAATTTAGGGCTATAGTGTGAAAAATTATAGACAACAATACGAAGAAACTACATAAATTTTAATCATATATTTAAAAATAAGTTAATAATGTTTAGGAGCAACAAATATGAATAAATTCTTTAAATACTTTTTAATTCTACTGACTTTCGCTCTTATTGCTATTCCTGTTGTTTTTGCTAGTAACCTATTCAAATCTTCAGAAAAAGCGTTTGAATCTTCTCAAGATAAAAGTAACGCAGATCGTCAATCAAATCTAAGAAGTTCAAAGGTCAACCCTGAAAAAGATCCAATTTCTATATTATTTTTAGGAATTGATGATAATGAAGGACGAGAAAAAAACGGACAAAGCTTGGAACATTCAAGATCTGACGCGATGATTTTATCTACTTTTAATCAAAAAAAACATCAAATTAGAATGTTGAGTATCCCACGTGATACGATAAGTTACATTCCTAAAGTAGGTTATTATGACAAAATCACTCATGCCCATGCATACGGTGGCCCAATTGCTGCAATGGATTCCGTTGAAGCAACAATGAATGTACCAGTTGATTACTATGCTCGTGTTAATATGAAAGCATTCGTTGAAGCTGTCGATGAACTTGGTGGCATTTACTATGATGTTCCATATAATTTAAACGAACCAAATAGTGATGATACTGGTAGAATTAAAATTAAAAAAGGCTATCAAAAATTAAATGGTGATGAAGCATTAGCAGTTGCTAGAACGCGCCACCATGACTCAGACTTAAAACGTGGACAACGTCAAATGGACTTAATTAAAATATTATTCAAAAAAGCACAAACACTTGATTCATTTGATAAATTAGATGAAGTTATTAATATTGTAGGTAAAAATGCTAAGCATAATTTAACTAAATCTGAGATTAAATCATTATCTAGAATGTACCTATCTGACAGTGTTAAAATGAAAAAATCACAACTAGAAGGTGATGATGATATGTTAGATGGCGTTTATTATTACAATCCTAGCATTAGTAGTATCCAGAAATATTCAAACATCTTGCGTACTGATTTAGGATTATCTAAAATTACTGATAAAGATGATTTCTTAAATCAAAGAGTTATTGATCATTATGGCTCTCTAGTACCATTAACTGAACTAGATGATTCTCTTTTAAGAAAAGGTCAAAATGATACAACTGATGACAAAAAAGATAAAGATTATAATGGTAGCAGTAATGACAGTAATAATGATGATCAACAAAGCAGTGGAACTAACGATCAAACTCAAAACAATCAACAAACGGATAATCAAAACAACGGTATGAACACGCAACAAGATAATACCGTTAATAATCAAAATTACCAACAACAACAACAAGATACTACTGCTTATTAATTTTAATATATTATTTAATGAGAGGAGCTGCTTAAATGTCACGAAAAACGTATGAAAAAATTGCTAATATAAATGGTATGTTTAACGTTTTAGAACAACAAATTATTCATAGTAAAGATATGGCTTTATTTAGAAATGAATTCTTTTATGTAAATCATGAACATAGAGAAAACTACGAGGCTTTACTCATTTATTATAAAGAAAGTGCAAATAATCCTGTTGTAGATGGAGCGTGTTATATTGTAGCCCTACCAGAAATATTTAATAAAGTAGATATTTTTGAATCTGATTTACCATTTACTTGGGTATATGATG
This sequence comes from Staphylococcus pasteuri, assembly GCF_030547725.1. Lineage (NCBI taxonomy): Bacteria > Bacillati > Bacillota > Bacilli > Caryophanales > Staphylococcaceae > Staphylococcus > Staphylococcus pasteuri. The sequence goes on from NZ_JAUOQO010000006.1 coordinate 110,845, forward strand.
AAAATGGTATTACTGAAGAAATGAAAAGTATTAGCGTACCGTTACAATATTTAATTGCTGCTGCACTTGAAGTAACTGATGTAAATCTATTTAAACCATCTGGTTATACAATGGGAATGAATAATTGGAATATCGCTCAAATGAGAATTTTTTGGCAATACACTGCAATTATAAGAAAAGAAGCATTATAAAATATTAAATATCACTTAAGGAAGAAGTCATCAAATAACCAGGCTTCTTCCTTTTTTTATAATAAAGGAGACTAAATATGTTCTATAAAGTTACGAATAAAGAAATGTTAGAAGCGTGTTTTGAAATTAGAAAAGAAGTGTTTGTTAAAGAGCAAAATGTGCCAGAAGATCATGAAATTGATGAATATGATGAGAATGCAATTCATGTCATTGGCTATGACAATGATAACCACCCTATTGCAACAGCACGAATACGCTTATTGAATGAAACTACTGGAAAAGTCGAACGCGTAGCAATTTTAAAAGATTATAGAGGTCGAGGCTTAGGATTAAAATTATTGAATTTTGTTGAACAAACAGCTAATGAAAATCAATTAACATTTTTAACAATGAATGCTCAACACTACGCAATCTCCTTTTATGAAAAATTAGGTTACAACGTTGTAGGCGAACCATTTGATGAAGAAAATATTAAGCATATCGTTATGGAAAAACATTTGTAACATATAGTATTCTCAAATTATTTTCTTTGTCATACTTTGTAATATTTCATTAACCACAAATTAATTTTTTATATGAAATTACTTGCGTACTATCAATGTTTAAACCCCTTACATCGTAATAAATTTAAAAAATTATAGGTTAAAGTTCTATTACAAATCTGTTAAAAACAATACACTTTTATTTTCGCATATTATAATTAATACAAATTCATAACATACAAGGAGTAATTATAATAATGGCGAAAAAATTCAATTACAAATTACCGTCAATGGTTGCACTAACTTTATTTGGAACAGCATTTACGGCTCACCATGCAGATGCAGCAGAAGCTACTCAAGACCAAACTAAAAACAAGAATGTACTGGATGACCAAACAACCTTAAAACAAGCTAACAATGCTAAAAAAGAAGTGAGTAACCCAACACAAAATATTTCTGGTACTCAAACTTATCAAGATCCAACTAAAGTAAAACCTGTACAGACTACTTCTACAGAAGATAATGATACATCTAAACAAAATGATACTGCAGATGTAACAAATATTACTAATACAACAAGTGATAGTACAAATTCTGATAAAGAATCTAAACAAAATGATACTGACAATCAAAAAGATGTGAGTACTGATGCTACTGATAATCAATTAACAACTAACGTTGACTCTGATAAATCAACTAACGAGAATAATGAAGCTGTTAAAGAACAAACTGACAATAACACTAATGCTCAAGCTCAACAGCAAACTCAAAATACAGATAATAATGTAAAAAATAAAACTAGCCAAGAAACTAGTCAAAATGAAAACACTGAATCTACTAACCAATCAACTAAGCAAACAGTTAAAAATAATGGTGGTTATAGTTTAATTGATGATGAAGATGATGTTGAGAGTGAAAATGTGTCAGATAACAATTCAAATGACACTACTAAACAAACAGTAACAACTGCACAATCTGAAAGTAATAAAACAGATAAATCAGCTATCTCTAATCAAACTACAAAATCAACAAACACTAATACTAATACAACAAACACTAAAAATGATACTAAGGAATCAGCTAAAGTTGAATCAGCACAAGTGAACGATTCATCAAATAATCAAGTGTCTACTTTTAGATCCGTAGCTAAACCAAGAATGATGTATGCAACTGCTAAAAAAGCAACATCTTCTTTACCAAAATACAAACCAGCAGTGAAATCTTCAATAAATGACTATATTCGTAAAAAGAATTTTAAAGCACCTCAGATTGAAGAAGATTATTCATCTTACTTCCCTAAATATGGATACAGAAATGGTGTAGGTAAACCTGAAGGAATTGTTGTCCATGATACAGCTAATGAAAATTCAACAATTACGGGCGAAATCAATTACATGAAGAACAATTACAACTCAGCTTTCGTACATGCGTTTGTAGACGGCAACAGAATCATCGAAACTGCCCCTACTGATTACTTATCATGGGGAGCTGGTCCATACGGTAATGAACGTTATATAAACGTTGAAATTGTTCATACACATGACTATGATTCATTTGCACGTTCAATGAACAACTATGCTGATTACGCTGCAACACAATTACAATATTATGGTTTAAAACCTAATAGCGCTGAAAACGATGGTAGCGGTACTGTTTGGACACATTCAGCAATTAGTAGATGGTTAGGTGGTACAGACCATGCTGACCCACATGGTTACTTTAAACAACATAATTATAGTTATAATGAATTATACGATTTAATCAATGAAAAATATCAAATTAAAATGGGACAAGTTGCACCTTGGGGTACTACTTCAACAAGTACAACTAAACCTTCTAGTGGAAGTACAACAACTAAACCTACTACTAAACCTTCAACTAGTAATAGTAAATTAACAGTTGCTGCAAATAGTGGTATGGCTCAAATTAACACAAAAAATAGTGGACTATACACAACTGTTTATGACAAAAAAGGTCACTCTACTAAAGAAGTACAAAAAGCATTATCAGTAACTAAAACTGCAACATTAGGTAATGATAAATTTTACCTTGTACAGGATTATAATACTGGGGAAAAATTTGGTTGGGTTAAACAAAATGAAGTAATTTATAATACAGCTAAATCACCAGTAAAAGTTAATCAATCTTATAATGTTAAATCTGGTACTAAAGCTTATACAGTACCTTGGGGTACTAGTAAACAAGTAGCTGGTACAGTTTCAGGAAAAGGAAATCAAACTTTTAAAGCTACTAAACAACAACAAATTGATAAATCAACATATTTATATGGTACAGTTAACGGTTTAACTGGATGGATTAGTAAAGCTTATTTAACTACACCTACTAACACTACTAAACCAGCTACAAAACCAACAACTAAGCCTACAACTACTAATAATAAATTAACAGTTGCAGCAAATAATGGCGTAGCTCAAATCAATTCTAAAAATAGTGGTTTATATACAACTGTTTACGATAAATCTGGTAAAACAACAAAAGAAGTACAAAAAACATTAGCAGTTTCTAAAACAGCTACATTAGGTAATGATAAATTTTACTTAGTTCAAGATTATAATACTGGCAAAACTTATGGTTGGGTTAAACAAGGAGATGTAGTCTATAATACGGCTAAATCACCTACTACTGTAAATCATTCATATAGCGTTAAACCTGGTACAAAAGCTTATACAGTTCCTTGGGGTACTTATAAACAAGAAGCAGGAACAGTTTCAGGTAACGGTAACCAAACATTTAAAGCTACTAAACAGCAACAAATTGATAAAGCTATTTATCTATATGGAACTGTAAATGGTATCACTGGTTGGATTAGTAAGTATTATTTATCTGAACCAACTTCAACTAAATCAACTGTTGCTAAACCTAAAATGGCTTTTAAATCATATGCTGTAACAAACGAAGAAACACCTAAAGCTCAAACTACGGCTAAAACTAACAGTACTCAAACTACTAAAAAAATTGGTCAAGTAAAACTTAACAACTCTGGTATTCGTAGTTCTGTATATGATAAAACAGCTAAAAGTGGTACTAAATACGCAAATCGTACTTTCACAATTTCTAAACAAAGAACTGAAGGTAATCAAACTTATGTGTTATTACAAAACACAGTATCAAACACACCATTAGGCTGGGTTAACATTAATGATATTAATGTTCAAAACCTAGGAAATGAAGCTAAAGAAACAGGTAAATATAAAGTGAATAGCAATAATAATGGGCTTTATTCAATTGCATGGGGAACTAAAAACCAACAATTATTACCTACAAGTCAATTAGTAAATCAAACTTTTAACGCTTCAAAAGCTGTATATGTAGGTAACGAAAAATATTTATATGGTACAGTTAACAATCGCACTGGTTGGATTGCAGCAAAAGACTTAGAACAATCTAATACTAATAATCCTGCAACGCCATATAATTATACTTTCGTTATCAAAAATAATAATGGTTATTATTATGATGATCCTGCTGCAAAGAACGGTTATTCATTAAAAACTTATTATGAAAAACCATTTGTAGTCATTAAACAAAAACAACAAAATGGTGTTACTTGGTATTACGGTAAATTAACTAATGGTAAATATGCTTGGGTTAAAGCAAACGATTTAACAAAAGAATTGGTTAAGTATTCAAATACAGGACGTACATTAAACCAAATGGCTTCTATTCAAAGTAATTTAAGCTATGGCCCACAAGTTCAAAGAACTCCTGGCGTATGGTCAAATGCAACTTACTATGAAACAAAAAATGCTATGGATTCTAATAAATTAGCTAAAAATCCTGTATCTAAATATCAATTTTTACGTTTAGATCAACCACAGTATTTATCTGAAGCTACTTTAAATAAATTACTTAAAGGTAAAGGCGTACTTGAAAACCAAGGTGCAGCATTTAGTCAAGCGGCTAAAAAATATGGCTTAAATGAAATTTACTTAATTTCACATGCTTTATTAGAAACTGGAAATGGACAATCTCAATTAGCTAAAGGTGCTAACATTACAAACGGTGTAGTAAATACTCGTTCTGCAACTAAATATCATAATGTATTTGGTATTGGTGCTTATGACTATAATGCTCTAGGCGAAGGATTAAACTTTGCTAAAGCGTCTGGTTGGAATTCAGTTTCAAAAGCGATTATCGGTGGAGCTAAATTCATAGGTAATTCATATGTGAAAGCTGGACAAAACACGTTATACAAAATGCGTTGGAATCCTGCACACCCAGGTACACATCAATATGCAACAGATATTAATTGGGCAGATTCAAATGCACAAGTATTAAAAGGATTATATGATCAAATCGGAGAAGTTGGTAAATTCTTTGATATTCCTACATTTAAATAATTCTTATTTCGACTAACAAGATAATTCTTGTTAGTCGATTTTTATTACGTCCCCCTTCTCTTTTCTATGATCCTATAACCTTTAAAAGGAAATTTTCTTGTTAATATTATTCCGATATAAATAAAGAAAGCAATTTCTATCTTATTTCAATAGAAATTGCTTTCTTTATATTTATTAAATCTATAAATCATTGACTCACGACATTTTTAATATCTTTATCATCCATTAATGAAAACTATGGCGACTATTTAACTTGTTTAATAATTGATTTAAACTTTCGATTTCGTTTTCTGATAAGCATTGACATCTAGCCTCTATTAATTCACATCGAGCAGTATTTATCTGCTTAATTAATGCTCGTGCTTCCTCTGTAAGAATTAATTCCTTACATCTTAAATCTTCATGTGACTGCTGACTTGTAATATACCCTTTCAATACAAGTTTTTTAATCCATCGTGACACAATCGATTGTTCTCGACTAATCTTCATTGTTAAATCATATTGTGATAAACGGTCGTAATTATACAGTATTCGTAATAACTCTAATTGTTCTGATGTAATGTCTGTTCTTTGTCCAAAGCGTCGGTTAACTATATTCAAATCGTTGTTAGTAAGTGTAATAAGTTTTTCAAGTTGTTTATACATGCTGTTTCTACTCCACTTTATTTAGTTGATAATATTATATGCTTTTTTTATAAGATATACAATAGAATTTTATATTGTAGTCAAAATCGTTGCATTATCGCCATAAAATATAATAAATTAAGTACAGTTAAACAATAAAAAGGAGACATATTTATGCCTTCCATTAAGGACAGGGATTATTTTTTTGATAATGCCCGAGCAATACTTATATTTTTAGTAGTGTTTGGACATCTATTACAGCCGTATACTTCAGAAGATAAAAATTTATCAGCACTATATCTAGTTATTTATAGTTTCCACATGCCAACATTTTTATTTATATCAGGTTACTTTGCTAAAAATTTAGACAAACCTTATTATTTAGAAAATATTGCTAAAAAATTATTATTACCGTATTTCATATTTTTCGCATTTTACTCGGTGTATTATTTTTTAACTGGAAAAAGTGATAGTTTACAATTAGATCCATTCAACCCTGTATTCGCATTATGGTTCTTATTAACTTTATTCTTCTTCCATGTCGTTTTAGTTATTGTAAGAAGATATAATCCATGGATTGTTCTTACTATTTCCATTGTTTTTTCAGTATTTGCCGGTTATTCGGCTAACATTGATGAATACATGAGTATTTCTCGTACCATTGTATTCTTTCCAATTTTCTATTTAGGACATTTATTTACTAAAAACCAAAGTATGGTGTTAAGAAGTAAAAAATGGGTGCCTATCTCCATTCTTGTATTTATCCTTTACTTTGTAGGTTATTATTTACATCCAATTAATTCTGATTGGTTATTGGGTAGCACACCTTACACTTCATTAGAACAAAATGCCGAAGACGTATATAGTCCACTGAAACGTTTACTATTGTATGTAGTTATATTAGTTTCGATGTTTGCATTCTTAAATTTAACATCTCAAAAATTACGTTTTTATACCTATATTGGTAGTAGGACAATATATGTCTATTTATTACATGGTTTAATTATTGGTATTATTCGTGGATTTGAACTCTATCCATTTAAATCGCCAATTTCTGTATTTACTTATCTATTTTTATTTATTACATCTGGTATTATAGTTTATATCTTATCGAACCGGTGGATATGTAAATGGACAAATCCAATCATAAACTTAAAATCCCCTTCTAAATTCAAAGGGTAATGTTTATTATAAAATTAATTCGTATACCAAAATGTAGTGCTTAAAATATGTTATGATTGTAATAATTTGAAAGAATTATACGACATTTCAAACATTAAAAGTACTATATTTTGGTATTTTTTAGAGGAGTAATGATTTATGAAATTACAATTAAATGAGCAGTCAAAATTTTTAAAAGCACCTAGTATTCGACAATTTTCAAACCGTATGAAAGATATTGATGATTGTATCAATTTAACAATTGGGCAGCCTGATTTTCATATGCCAGAAGTGGTAAAAGACGCTTACATCAAAGCCATTAAAAATGACCAAACAAGTTATTCTCACAATAAAGGGATCATAGAAGCTAGACAGGCTATAAGTAATTATTATCAAAATAAATATGGTTTCGAATATAGTGTTGATGAAATAATTATGACTAATGGTGCTAGTGAAGCTTTAGATACTACATTGCGTAGTATTATCAATCCAGGAGATGAAATTATCATTCCAAGTCCTACATATGCGGGCTATATCCCTTTAATTCAAACTTTAGGTGCTGTGCCAAAATTTATTGATACTACCGAAACATCTTTCAAAATCACACCAGAATTGTTGAATCAATATATCAATGAAAATACAAAAGCTGTTTTACTTAATTATCCTACAAATCCTACAGGCGTGACATTAAATCGTGAAGAAGTCAGCGATATTGTAAATACATTGTCTAAATATAATGTATTTATCATTAGTGATGAAATCTATGCAGAAAACACGTTTAATGGTGTTCATACTTCTTTCGCTGAATTCGATGAGATTAGAGATCAATTAATACTCATCAGTGGTTTAAGTAAATCACATTCAGCAACTGGTATCCGTGTTGGATTTTTAATTGGACCAGAATATTTAATTGAAAAATTAACTTTCATGCATGCATATAATTGCATTTGTACAAATGTTCCAGCTCAACATGCATGTATCGCTGCATTAAATGAAGGTTTAGAAGCGCCAAAATATATGAATAAAGCTTATATTGAGCGTCGTGACTATTTAATCGAAAAACTTCAAGACCTTGGTTTCGAATTAAATGCTGTACCTGAAGGCGCATTTTACATTTTCCCAAGTATAAAAAATTATACAGATGATGATTTTAATTTTTGTGTTGATGTGTTAGAAAAAGCTCACGTTGCTATGGTACCTGGTTCGTCCTTTACAGATATTGGGAAAGGCCATGTAAGAATTTCTTATGCTTATGATATGTCATTACTCAAAGAAGGTATGTCACGTTTAGAAGATTATTTAAAAGAGCAATATCCGGAACAATTTCCAACTAATAAATAAATCATAAACACAGTAAAAAACCCCTTAAAGTATGATGGCTTTAACACCATACTTTAAGGGGTTCGTTTATATCAAATCTTATGGGAATTTAGGGAATTGGTCAAAGTCAGGGTCACGTTTTTCTTTAAATGCGTCACGACCTTCTTTAGCTTCATCAGTTGTATAATAAAGTAAAGTTGCATCTCCAGCCATTTGTTGTAAACCTGCTAAGCCATCTGTATCTGCATTCATAGCTGCTTTTAAGAAACGTAGTGCTGTTGGTGAATGTTTCATGATATCTTGACACCAAGCAACTGTTTCGTCTTCTATTTGATCTAATGGAACGACAGTATTAACTAATCCCATGTCTAATGCTTCTTGTGCATTATATTGACGACATAAGTACCAAATTTCTCTTGCTTTCTTATGTCCAACAATTCTTGCTAAATAACCAGAACCATAGCCAGCATCAAATGAACCTACTTTAGGACCAGTTTGTCCGAAAATAGCATTGTCTGCTGCAATAGTTAAGTCACATACTACGTTTAATACGTTACCTCCACCAATAGCATAACCACGTACCATTGCGATAACTGGTTTTGGAATAACTCTGATTAAACGTTGTAAATCTAATACATTTAAACGAGGAATGTCATCTTCGCCAACATAACCACCGTGTCCACGTTTCTTCTGATCTCCACCAGAACAGAATGCTTTATCTCCTTCACCAGTTAAAATAATAACTGATATTTTTTGATCATCACGCGCACGTGAAAAGGCATCAATCATTTCAGCTACTGTCTTAGGTGTAAATGCATTACGTACTTCTGGACGATTAATTGTTACCTTTGCAATTCCATCGTAAAATTCATATTTAATTTCATCATATTCTCTAAGTGTTTCCCACTGTCTAGTCATTTTGCTCCTCCTTTAAAAAACCTAATATTATTGTATCAAATTCCGCGCTATCTTCCACGTGAATTGTATGACCTACTTCAGAAACTATTGTTTTTCTACTATTAATAATTTGTTCATTCATCTTTTGGGCAATATTTACAAATTTCTCATCTTTTTGACCAGCTAATATAATTGTCGGTATTTGAATGTTAATAAGTGATGGCCATAAATTTGGCATTTGCCCTGTACCATAATCTCTCAAAGCTTTTGCTAACTTACTAGGATCTTGATTCATTCTGTTTTGACGAATTTGTTTTTTAACTGATTTATCTAAATCATATTGGGATGCAAATAACGGTAATCTTTCCCAATCGTTAACAAATATTTCCAGTCCAGCAATTTCTAATACTTTCGCTCTAGCATTATCAACTTGTTGTCGTTCTATCTGATCTTCTTCTTTTTGTATACCGGGCGACGTGCTTTCTAATATTAAACCTGACAATTCATTAGTACCATGTAATGCATAGTAAAGTGATACTCTACCACCCATAGAATAACCTAATAAATATTGATGATATTGATGATATTCACTTAATATTTGGTCTAATTGTTGACTTATATATGAAAAGTTCCATTCTTGGTCCATAGGTGAATCATCATTACCATGTCCTGGCAAATCAACAGTCAATACATTAACTTGTTTAGTCAACGTATCTATATGACTATCAAATGTTGATCCATCACTAATAAAGCCATGTAACATAATCAACAATTGATTGGATGGTTTGTTGGATGAATAAAATTTATGATGTAGCATTAATTATTTCACTCAATTTCTTATATAAAATTTGATGTTGCTGTAAATTGTCTTCTCTATCAGTAATGATTTCATATACGATAGCGTCGGATTGTGAAAGCGTCATATCTTTAAATTCAGATAAAGTATTAAAACGTTTGAAATTAAATTCATATAATAATGCGGCATGTTCAAAATCCAACCCAGTTGGTGTACCAAATAAACGCTCAAAGTATTCTGATGCAGATGATTTTTGAGGTAAATATGAAAAGATACCTCCCCCATCATTATTCAATAAAATTACATTTAAGTGTATGTTATTTAATTTTGACATGAGTAGTCCATTCATATCGTGGTAAAAAGCTAAATCTCCAATTAATAAAGTAACATGTTTATGAACTGCCATACCTAATGCTGTAGATACAACACCATCAATACCATTGGCACCACGATTGGCATAGATTTCAGCTTCACTATTAAATAATAGATTATCAACATCTCTTACTGGCATACTATTACTTACAAATAATGCATCTTGTTTAGTTAGTTTTGAAATCAATTCTCCTACATAAGCCGCTTCATCAGTAGCATGTTGTAGATAATCATTTATTTCAATACGAGCTTGCTTTTCTAATGTTTGCCATTTCTCTATCCATGCTTTTCTATTAATAGGTTGGTTATTCTTTAAAGATCTGAAAAAGTCATTCGCAGATATTTCATAAGAAACATCAGGCGGTACTGGAAATACATCAATTTTATCATTATTTTGAACTAATATTTGAAACGCTGATGTATTCTTCAACCATTGATTTAACTTTTTAGATATAACAGGTTTACCAACTCTAATTACAAAATCGACTTCCCAATCCATACCAGCTCGATACAATAAATCATAAGTAGTAATAATATTAGGATGGTTATTACGTCTTAACTGACTTAGCGGATCGGCTAACACAGGTAAATCATTTTCAGTTGCATAAGATAATATTTGGTCAACTTCTTGGTGTTGCATATCACCTACTATGATTAAACCTTTATCTTTTTCTATTTTTTCTTTGATTGGCATAACATCAATCATTTTTTGATAATGTGGTAGTGTCTTAGATTCTGATTTTAATAATTCTGTTCTATCTAAATTAGGTGTTAAAGGTTCTCTAAATGGTAAATTAAAGTGAATTGGTCCTTTGTGTGGTCCAAATAAATACTGACTAGCAATTTGCATTTGATAATGAATAGTATCTAGCATATTTGTTGTTCCATCAGCAATTGGCATATCAAATTGGAAATTCACATAGTTACTAAACATATTCACTTGATTAATTGCTTGTGGCGCTCCTACACTTCTTAGTTCATGAGGACGATCACTAGTTAAGACAATAAGTGGTATACGACTAATCTGACTTTCAGCAATTGCTGGTGTATAATTAGCTGCTGCTGTACCAGAAGTACATAATATAGCTACAGGTCTCTCGCTACCTTTTATTAAACCTAATGCAAAAAAGGCAGCGCTTCGTTCATCTGGATGAATCCAAGTTTTAATGTTTGGATGCGCTTCTAATGCGATAGCTAATGGGGTCGAACGAGATCCCGGACTAATTACAACTTCTCTTACACCATAAGCATATAATTCTGATGCAAATGTAAATACTTGAGTTGTTAATGCTTCATTATAATTACTCATTTTCATCTACTCCTAATGCATTCATCATTGGTGAAAATTTTACTGCTGTTTCAGCAATTTCACTATCTGGATCAGAGTCTTTCACTATTCCACAACCTGCAAATAATGTTGCTTGATCGCCTTTAATTAACATCGAACGAATAGCTACTATAAATTCACAATCATCATATACATCAATAAAACCTACTGGTGACCCATATAAACCACGTGTTCCAAATTCTTTTTTCTCAATAAATTCTAATGCTTCATCTTTAGGGTATCCACCTAATGCAGGTGTAGGATGCAAACGATCGATTAAACTAATATATGAATGATCATTTAACTTACCTTCTATTTGTGTATATAAGTGATATAAATGGTCATTTTTTAAAATATTAGGTGTTTCATTGTAGTCTACATCTTCAACATAAGGTTGAATATCATTTAAGATACTTTCAACGACAAATTGATGTTCACCTAAATTCTTTTTGTCATTTAGAAAAGCATTTATATTCGCTTGATCTTCCTGTTCATCATGAGATCGTTTAATTGTTCCAGCAACAGCTTTAGTAGATAGAACTTGATTCTCAACTTTGATTAATTGTTCTGGTGTTTGTGAAAAGAAGACAGATTGATTTGATTCAAGTAAAAAGATATAACTATTTTTTTCATTTTTTAAAGCTTTAGATAAAACATATGGAATGCTGATTTCTTCATCAAATTTAATTAAACGTCTACGTGCTAAGACAATTTTCTTAGAATAATCTATACTTTCGATGGCTTCTTTAACCAAGTCACGCCATTCGTCTAAATAAATATCTTCCATTCTAGTCACATTACCTATATGCTCATCGTATGAATCTACATTGGCCTGCTCAAATTGACTAACTAATGTTTTAAAAGCATCTATATCAAATTTATCTCTTTCTTTTGTGTAAGTGATAAAATGACGTTGTCCCTCTGTTGAGATTAAAACTTCAGGTAATACAAAATGATTTAAACCGTATTCTCTCCACTCATCATCTGATTTATGTTTTGAAAATTGAAAACCACCACATAAACGTAAATGGTGTTTTTCACTATCTGGATGTATTAATTCTATATCTTTTTTTAAGGCTTCCCATTCTTTAAAGATAGACTGTTTATTTTCGAAATTATTTTTGAACTTTCGAATTGCATGATATCCGAAATATGAAGATTGATTATCGTTTAGACGTAAATAAAAACGATCACCTGCTTGTGATTCAGTTAAATGAAATAACGTACTTGGATCTATACTTTGGTTGATTTCAACTTCTACTGAGACCCAATCTTTAGAGCTTCCATATAACTTATTGACAATCTCATCTTCTTTAACGTTAACAGCCATTCATTTCACTTCTTTCTTCTATATTTACTCATTAGTATATTGTATCATTTTTCAAACTTAATTTTAGTGGAATTGCTTAATAAAGTAATGCAATTTTTCACGTGAATTGACCTTTATTAATAATTACTTTAAAATATTAATGTTAAAACTATAAAAAAATAAGAGGTTATAAATTATGGCAGATCAATATCAACAATATTCAACTGTGAAAAAATATTGGCAATTAATGAGACCTCATACTTTAACTGCTGCAGTTGTTCCCGTGTTAGTGGGTACTGCATCGGCTAAACTATATCTTCTAGGAAGCGAAGATCATCTAAAATTTAGTTTATTCTTAGCAATGTTACTTGCTTGTTTGTTAATTCAAGCAGCTACCAACATGTTTAATGAATATTACGATTTTAAAAAAGGTCTAGATGATCATACATCCGTAGGTATTGGTGGCGCTATTGTACGTAATGGTATGAGCCCTAAATTAGTTATGAACATCGCAATTGCCTTTTACATTATTGCCGCTTTACTAGGTATATTCCTCGCTTTCCAAAGTTCATTTTGGATTATTCCTATTGGGATTGTATGTATGGCGATTGGTTATTTATATACTGGCGGTCCAATTCCAATTTCTTGGACACCGTTTGGTGAATTATTCTCCGGCTTGTTTATGGGTATGATTATTATTCTTTTATCATTCTTTATTCAAACTGGAAATGTACAAGGATTAATTGTATGGTTAAGTATTCCTATCGTTATTACAATTGGTCTTATTAACATGGCTAACAACATTAGAGACCGTGTTAAAGATAAAGCAAGCGGACGTAAAACTTTACCAATTTTACTTGGTAAACGAGCATCTGTTATCTTTATGGCAACTATGTATATCGTTGCGTATTTAATTGTCATTTTCACTGCATTATTTAAATCTGGTGGATCACTCTTCTATTTATTAGTATTATTGTCATTCCCAATGCCAATTAAAGCTGTTAGAAGATTTAATAAAAACGACACACCAGAAACAATGATGCCAGCAATGGCTGCTACAGGAAAAACAAATACTATTTTCGGTATTTTATATGCATTAGGCATTTATATTAGTGCATTACTTGGCGCAATTTAATTAAATATATAGATAGTCGACAATGAACATGTTCATTGTCGATTTTTTTATTGTTTAATCATATGTTGATATATATGACCGTATAGATCAATATCACTAACTGTTTTAAAACCTAGTTTTTCGTATAATCTTTGTGCTCTAGTATTACCATAATCGCAATTTAAACTCCATTTTTTATCGGAATGACTTTCAATCACATACTTTAATAAACTTGTGGCTATTCCTTTACCTCTATATTCCGGGAAGGTAGCAACTGTTTCGATATACATTTCATCATCTTCTGCTTCTTTAATAGGTAATGGTGTACCAAATGCTCTGATATCTTCATCGAGTGGAAGTTCAAGCCATTTCTTTTCATATTCAAGTTCATTTTCACCATCATATGCAATTAAACAACCTGCTACTTCGCCATCTTCCTCATAAACCCAAACGTTCTCATAATAACTACGATATTTAACATTGACCACACTCAATTCTAAAATATGAATAATTCGTTCTTTACTTATTTGCTTCACCATATCTAATTCCATGTCTTCCCATATCATATAACATAATTCAGCTATTCTTTTATTATCACTAGGATGCGCTTGTCTAATCATCAAATACCCTTCCTTTATTAAGTGTCTTAATTTAATTATATAGAAACTACGCTACAATATAAACGAAAGTCATCATCTAATTTCCAATAGTTATCATGACTCATTTTAAAAATGTCTTTGTTGATATCATAATATATAACACATACCTATAATTACAGTTTAATTGAATAACTAACCCTTAATTGTTTAAAATAAAAATTAAGGAGGCAGTCAATCATGAAAGTGAACAAACTTATTTATATACTTGTAGCAATCTTTTTAGGCGGCGTGGGTGTCCATAAATTTTATGCCGATAAAGTTGGTCAAGGCGTACTACATCTCGTTTTCTTTTGGACAGGAATTCCTAGTATTGTAGCAATTGTACACGCTATTATCGTTGCATTTACTAAAAAAGCTGATAAAGATGGATATATTGTATTCGAAAGGTAAAAAATGATTATAATATTCATATAAAAATCATATCTTACATTTAAAATGTTGAAATTTGGGTATATATAACTTAAATAGAACAAAAATAAAGGGAGATTTTTTAATGATGAATATTATTAAACGCGCAATTAGAATAGTTATTACAGGTTACATTGTAAAAGCTATCCGCAATTTAATTTCAGGTAAATCAAACGGTGGAAAATAAATATTTGAGTTATGTGAAAAAGTCAGTCCTAAATGGGTTGACTTTTTGCTTTACTATAATTTTTTAAGTTCACGAGCTAAATCTTTATCATTTAATTGATCGCTTTGATTAAGATGTAAGATAATATTTTCCTTTTCAGATTGAGTTCTATTTTGACTCATTTTAAATGCTGCTTCAAGTTTGTTAATTTTAACTTTAAATCCAACAATACCTTTAATTTGTTGTTTTGATTCCTTAGATAAATTATTCCAAGTTGCACCATTAGGTCGATGATTTTCATACTTATCAAGCATTTTCATTAATTCACTTTCTAATTCTTCAGTTGTTAATAATTGTCCTGTTCCATATGCATGAACGCTTTGGTAATCCCAAGTCGGCACATCTTCAGTATCATACCAAGTTGAAGATATATATCCATGAGACCCTTGAAAAATGATTAATACTTGCTGATTCTGATCGATTGTTTTCCATTGTTCATTACCTTTAGCAAAGTGACCCGAAATGTATAATTCATTATGTTTTTCTTCAATATTTACTGGTAAATGAGTAGCAATTGGTGTCGTTCCATTATAAGTAACTATCGTGACAAAATTATGTTCATTCATAAATGATTTAATCATTTCATAATCATGGATTTGATATTGCTTTGGAATATACATATAATTCTCCTCCCTTTTATATAGCAATAGACATTATTTCATCAATTTGTTTATCTTTTCCCATATAAAAAGCATGTTCCCCTATTTTTTCAAAGCCAAGTTTTTTATAAAATTGAATTGCTTTTAGATTGTGTTCCCAAACGCCTAACCATATTTTGTTGTATCCATGTTCTCTTGCAACCTTTAAAGCATGATTATAAAGTTCTCTTCCAACACCCATTTTTTGAAAATGGTTAAGTACGTAAATTCGTTCAATTTCAATATATTCATTACCAAAATCTTCGGTTTGTGCCTTGTTAATATTGAGTTTTAAATACCCAGTCAATTGATCTTCAACATAAATAAAATATATAAATGAATCTTCATTTTGCAATTCTTTAAGCACATTATTATCAGTGAAAGTTTGTTTCAAATAATTATCAATATCTTCATCTTTATTTTGTGGTCTAAATGTTTCATTAAAAGTCTTATACTCAATATTTTTTAATTTTTCTAAGTCCTCTTCATTACATTGTCTTATTAACATAGTAATAACCCCTTTTTAATATATTCGCTTGTTACCATTTTTAACATTTTTCCAATCCTCAGATATATTATGTTTAACTCTATTCAACATTTTTGATAATTCATCAATTTCTTTATTATTGAATCCCTCTAATGCCACTTCATTGGAATGATTGTTTTCCCTTATAATAAATGGATATAAATTCTGCCCTTTTTCAGTAGGATATAACAATTTGTTCTTTTTATTATTTTCATTATAGGTTTTATATATAAAATTGTTCTTTTCCAAATTTTTAATTGATCTTGATGCTGTAGCTCTATCAATTTTCAACATATCTACAAGTTGCTCTTGTATCATACCTGGATTTTCACAAATTCTTACTAAATAGATAAATTGACCTTTTGAAAGTTTCAAATCTTTAAATTCAATATTACTGATTGAATCTAATGCTCTTGCTATTATTCCTATATCTCTTAAAATAACTTGCAAATTCTACACCTCTTTTCATTGCATTTGCAATAATTTTACAAACTAAGAATAACACATTTATGGTATATTTACGAATTTAATATGATTTTTAGTACATGTTTCTGCGTATCTCTGAATTATTTTAAACTACCTTACCAAATGAATACTAAGTGACAAGAAATAAAAATCAATATATAATAAAATAAATTTTATAAGTAATAATATTTATAACTATATCTAGAGTTTCCTTATTAATATACATGTTAGATTAGTAAACTTATAAAGTTTAATTTTAAATCTTTATTGTTGGAGGTCATGTATCAATGAGAATTGGCATATTATTAATTAGATGGATGTTGGCAGTGTCTTTCTTAGTACATGGAACACTAAAATTCCATGATTTAAATGGAACTATTCATTTCTTAGGTTCATTGGGGCTAACACCTACAATTGCTATTTTAATGTCTATTGGTGAAGTCATTGGTGGAGTTTTTTTAATATTTGGTATCTTAACGCCTTATGTTAATGTTTTTTATATTTCTGTCATGCTTGGACCAATATTCACTTTAAAGATTACACGAGGTTATGTAAGCGGTTATGAGTTTGAAGTTATACATATTGTGATGAATATAGCTGTAATGATGAGTTATAGTTGGAAAAAATGGGTTCAATTTTATTAAATAAATTAACTTGGCTGTTGTGATTTTAATATATCAAAACAAATTATTTAAGCAAAAGGAGAATTGATTTTGCAGACACCTGAAGATAAATTGATTGAAAAAGTAAAAGAGCTACGCAAAGAATATGAAGAAAATGAATTGATGACTGAACTCATTCTTGAGTTTTTAGTTAAACAATACGTTAAAGAAGAATATAGGAAGTAATATAACTTAGTAGTGTATTTTAAACGATTAAATTTAGAAACATTTTGATTAGAATCGAATTGAGTTGAAATAATTAACCAAATTTAATAGATTAAAGCCACGTATCAAAAGGATAACTAATAATTTTATAATTATTAAATAAATAAGATAGACTAACTGAATAGTCTATCTTATTTTTTTATTTTTTATCTTTTTTAGTTGGTGATAAAAAATATAATGGTATTAGTATAGCTAATGACAACATTAAATATCGTCTTATTATTTCATAGGTATCTGTCCAAGGAATACAAATTAGGGCAACCCCTACTAATATAATTAATATGAGATAAATATGTTTTTGTCCAATAATACCACCTCTTATAAGACTGCAATAACAAATACTTGGTCTAAAAAATAAATGTTCAATAAAACAATGCTAAATATAAAGTAAATCTTATGATTACTGAATTTCTATTTTTATTATAAAGGCTTATTTGTAAACAAAAAATAAACCTGGAATGGATTTAGACCATTCTAGGCTTTTGAAGTCTAAGCCGACAACCAAACCGACAATATTGAATGAAAATTTAAATGTTGTCGAATTCGTTGACATTTTAATTCAAAACAGATTGTAACAGATTTTCACCAAAATAAAAAAGAACGTTGATTTAACAACGTTCTTCGGAAATAGTGTTAATCAGATTTTCACTGATTTTTACTAAAATACGGAAACGGAGGGATTCGAACCCTCGCGCCGCTCTCGCGACCTACACCCTTAGCAGGGGCGCCTCTTCAGCCAACTTGAGTACGTTTCCATGGCTCCGCAGGTAGGACTCGAACCTACGACCGATCGGTTAACAGCCGATAGCTCTACCACTGAGCTACTGCGGATTAATTAAATTTTATTGATATCTCTATCAAGCACAAATATTATTATATCAATATTGTACAAATTTTCAAGAGATAACTTAAAAAAATATGCGGAACATTTACACTAAATTAATATAACGTTCCACATATTATAAACTTCAACATATTTTTATTTGTCTACAAATAGGGAATAACGTGAAAGTGCTTCAAAAATATTTAAAGAGAATTTTTCATAATCAATAGGTTTATCGGGGTCATTTGATTTCATGCGGGATTGTTTATCAACCATGTAATAAAAGATAATTGCATTGGTGTATTGATGCCATAAACTGTGAAATGATATGTTCAAAACAATCGTTTCATTATTAGCAAATGTGATTTTACATTTACGATGTTTTAATTCTTTAATTGATTCAACATAATGCATGTTAATCCATAAATTTTCTTCTTGCCTGTCAGAATGTGTTGGGAAAAAATAAGTAGGAAAAATGGGTGTTAATAAAATTGGGGGTTTACTAGAAATACCTGTAATACGATTAGTTTCTGCTTTTTTACTTAAATAATTATTACCGTAAAATTTGCATGATCTTTCAATAATCTTTTGAACCTTAAATGGACTCTGAATAATTGACTTATCATACCTTAATATTTCAGAACCATTTTGCTGATTATTTTCATCATAGTTAGGTCTGATAACCATATCTCCCTTTCTAATAACGTAAATACTCTGAGTTGTCATAGGGAAAACCTCACTTTATTTAGTTTTATTATTACCCTTAATTTTTTGAGTAATAATACATTTTTTATTTTATAACAAAATTGTGTAAAGTCAAGTTCTCCTTTCGGTGTAATAATATACATATTTCTTGATAAAAAGTCAGAAAATTCATTGATTTCAAAATTCAAAATATGTATAATATTTATATAATAAATACAATTGAAAGGTCGAGATCTTTATGAATCATAATACTCATGTGAAGCATACGACACTAGAACAATTTGTAACTACTGTTAATGATTTAGGCGTTGAACTTGTCATTGACGAAGCACTTAGAGAAGTAAGAAAAAAAGAACTGAGAACTTTAATCGATGAAGCATTAGTCAATAAAGACGAAAATGCATTCAACGAGTACATGGTAGAATATAAAAATTTGGAGGCATTACTCAGTGAATAATTTAGATTCGAGTCATTCAAAATAAGGTCTATTCCCTACTTAATTGAGCTAGAGAATAGACCTTTTAATTTATATTAATTAAGACATTAATCTTAATATTTCATTTCTATCTATATCACCAAAATAATGATATAAATCGTAATTTGCTAAAGCTTCTTCCAAGTGATTAAAGTCATGTAAACAACCTTCCAATGCATGTTCTAATTCGATAATATCCCCTTCCCCAAAGAAATCACCAAATATTTTAGCGTGTTCTATTTTTCCTTTTTTTACATCAAATTTAATTTGAATGAAACCTCTATCAAATTTCTCTTCACGTTCAAAATTATATTTAGGATTTTTACCATAATTCCAATCCCATGTGCGGTATTTCTCATTACTGAGTTTTTCGATATTTTTCCAGTCTTCATCTGTTAGAATATATTCTTCAACTTGTTGTTCACCAAATATCGTTTTCAATATAATTTGTTTAAATTGATCAATATTAATTGGCTCATTTAAAAATTCTTCAATGTTTGCAACACGTTTACGTACTGACTTAATACCTTTAGATTTAATTTTTGCTGGATTTACTTTTAATGCATTTTGAACTTCATCTAACTCACTATTTAACATCAAAGTACCATGACTAAACATTCTATCTTTCACTTTAACCATTGCATTACCAGAAATTTTTGCAGCTCCCACTTGAATATCATTACGGCCTGTCATTTCCGCATTGACGCCAAGTGATTGTAAAGCCTGCACAATAGGCTCTGTAAACTTTTTAAAGTTATGGAAACTATTACCGTCATCATCAGTGATAAAACTAAAATTCAAATTACCAGTATCATGGTAAACTGCACCACCACCAGAAATTCTTCGTACTACGTCAATTCCTTTTTCATCAACGTATGTTTTATTAACTTCTTCAATGGTATTTTGATTTTTACCTACGATTATTGATGGGCGATTAACATAAAATAAAAAATAGCTTTCTTCAGCTGGAAGGTTTTTTAAGACATATTCTTCCATAGCTAAATTCAATGTTGGATCAGTTATATTATTGTTACTTATAAATTTCATATAAAACTCTCCTTAATAGATTCTATATATGCCCTTACTTTATTTATGCCTTATTTACATTTAAAATTCCAATTATTTACTCAATAATGACAAATTTTTCATAATTTATGAATTAAATTGTAGGGTTTTTAGTGTTATTAGTTTATTTGTAGCGTAATTTTTAGTACAATATAGTCTAGCTATGAATTAAGGGAGGACTCGAAATGACTGTTGCAGAAGTAGGTAATATCGTAGAATTTTATGATGGTTTAAGAGGCCGTGTAGAAAAAATAAATGACAACTCAGTTATCGTTGACTTAACTATTATGGAAAACTTCAATTCACTTGATTTACCTGAAAAAACGGTTATTAACCATAAACGTTATAAAATTGTTGAACAAGAAGGTTAATTGAAATGAAAAAAGTTTCGAAAGCTTTGCTATGGTTTATAATTAGTTTCATAGTTTTTCATGCTATTTTACTTATCATGTGGGGCGAGCATCAAGAATACTGGTATTTATATACAGGAATTATGCTTATTGCTGGTATTAGTTATGTGTTTTATCAAAGAGATATCAAATCAAAGCGTTTATTAACCTCTATAGGCATTGGTATTATAGCCAGTATTATTTTAATTATTATTCAATTGGTTTTATCACTGATAACATCTGATTTAACCTATGCTTCATTGATTCGAGAATTAACTAAAACAGGCGTTCATTGGAAATGGCAAATGCTAATTACATTATTATTTGTTATACCATGTCATGAATTATATATGCGTACTGTTTTACAAAGTGAGTTAGATAAATACAATTTGCCTAACTGGTTATCTATTTTAATCACTGCAATTTGTTCAAGCTCTCTATTTATATATTTAGATAATTGGTCGATAGTGATATTTATTTTTATAACTCAATTATTATTATCAATCAGTTACGAATATTCTAGACGTATTGCTACAACATCAATTGCACAAATTGTTGCTATCATTTTATTATTAATTTTTCATGGATAGATTCTGATTTTATTTTTCAGAAATATTAAAACATAACATATTATAAAAGAGCTTCAAATCGGTTATAGTAACTCGATTTGGAGCTCTTTTATAATAAATAAAGTAATTTTCATTTTTACAACGTTATTATAAGTGAGAGGGTAAATATTAAAAATGTTATTTAAACACCTCAAAGTTTTGTTCTAAATTAATCTTATATTTTGAATCAGCTAAATTTTTAGCAATTAACATGCTCATAGTTTCTTCACTAGTATGATGAATCGTTGCATCTTTTAAATACGATTGATAGTTTCTGAAACAATAATCAGTCATTACTATTCTATATAAATTATTTGGATTAATATTATCCAACGTGACACGATTAAAAGGTTCTTTAGTCATATCTACTTTATAATCAAATCCCTGCCACAATGTGCATAGTGTTTCGTCAATAAGCGTAGATTTTAGTGTATCCGCTTCAAACTCAATATATGAATAAGAAAATTCTAATATATCTTTAATACATTGACCTTTTATTGTTAAATCTACAGGTTTATCTGGATATGGATAAGCCTCATAAATTTGACGATTAGATATAATACCATGCAGCCCTTCTTCGCCATTCTTAGGTACGTGAACGCAACTAATTGGGTAATCATAAGCTAATCTAATACTATCATGTAATAATTGAGCAAATGGATGTGGTTGACCTACTAACTCAGCTAAATCTTTAACAGGTAAATTAACATGTTCATCATTTATAACTTCATTTGCCCAATGTTCAACTGCTTTTCTATCATAATACGTTACTTTAAGTAGATCTTCATCTTCGTCATAATCATTTAAATCAATGACCTCTGGCGATATTTCTTCCACTTCATATGTATTCGTTCTTTTTTTAAATTTAATTTTCACATGAACAAGTTCTTCGGCATCTTGTCCGGCTTGAACGTAGACTGTATCATGGTCTTGTCCTACAAGTGTTTGATGTTGGTGTGCAGTTATAATTAAATCAATCACACCAATTTCTTTCATCAATATTTCAGCTTGGTTAACGTTATCTTCATTTTTCTTTTCTGAATTACTAAATTTATCTAACCCACCGTGATATATTACAATTAAAAAGTCAGGTTCTTCTATTTCATGAATATATCTAATCCATCTTTTAGCTGACAGTATTGTTTTTTCAATACTAACGTCTTGTTCCATTTCTGCATATTCATTTTTCATAAGTCCATCTGCAGTTAGTCCAACGATAGCTATTTTCAAATTATCAAAATTTTGAATTGAGTATGGTGTTGAAAAGTATGGTTCTTTAGTTTTGATATATTCTATATTAGCTGATAACCACGGAAATCTTGCTAAAGCAACTGAACGTGTTAAAAACGATAATCCAAATTTAAATTCATTTGGGCTAATACCACTTGCATTATATTGCATTGCATTCATTAATTTTATCATTGGATGACGTTTATATGGCGCAACAATTGCATAATAAAATGCCGCTAGTGAGCCGGCTAAACTACCACCGCTATCCAATAAAATAACTCTTTGATTATTCTCTCTTACTTTATTAACAAATGTTCCAGCACGATAGATATTTGATCCATAATCCCCATTTAAAAAATGACTATGCATATCCGAAGTTACGATTACATCTACGTTTATATTTTCGTTTCTCTCCATCTTAAAACACCTCTCATTATGCATAGTTTAACATGTAATCATATCTTTACAATAACACTTTTACTATACCTATAATTTTTAATTAAAAAAGACACTCCAAGTAAAAATAGCTTTTAATACTTGAAATGCCTTTAATATAGAATTTAACCAATTTGAATACGTTCTTTAGGATAATGATATTTTTTAGGTTCTTTTCGTCCCCCTATCATTATGATAAAGGAGATTAACCCTACACGTCCGATAAACATTAATATCATCAAAATAATTTTAGTTAAATTACTAATATCATCTGTAACACCTAATGTGAGTCCACACGTACCAAATGCTGACATCACTTCAAAGAACACTTGTAAGAAAGTTAGTTTACCTTGTTCTGCTGCGGATATAATTATCATACTCGTGAATGTTAAAATTGAAGCCATTGTAAACACCATAAATGAACGTTGAATATCCATTATATGAATTTCACGGTTAAACACTTTGATGGATGTTTTATCTGCCGAATTACTAAAATTAATAACAAATAGTATTAAAATAGCAAATGTAGTAGTACGTATACCACCACCTACCGAACTAGGAGATGACCCGATAAACATTAATAAACTCATAATAATATTTGTGGGGTCGCTAAATTGTGAAACGTCTATAGTTTGCAATCCTGCACTTCTCGTTGTAGCAGATTGAAACAGAGAGTAAAACAATGACTGGTGCCAACTCATGCCTTTAAATGCATGATTATGTTCTAAAAGAAATATTATTATCACACCAAATACAAATAAAAATAAATATGTTGAAGTAGTAATTTTCGTAAATAATGAGAATCTAAAGTTAGTTACTCTATTTTTTATATATGCTTTAACTTCAAGTAATACTGGGAATCCTATCGAACCTAAAACTATTAAAAACATTACTATCGTTTGTACAAAATAATCTTTTGCATAAGGCACTAACGAATCACCAGTAATATCAAGACCACCGTTTGTTGTTGCAGAAATAGAAACAAATATTCCTTGCATGATAGCATATTTTAAATCTGGATTGTCCCTGTAAAAATAAAATGCAAGCAATATTGCGCCGATAAATTCAATAACGATTATTGTTCTAACTATTTCAAGTATCAGCTTAACTGTTCCACTCATTGTATCTTTATTATTATCAAGCATAATGAGTTGACGTTCACGAATACCTATGTGCTTACCTAAAACAACCCACAACAAGGTTCCAATAGCCATAACACCAATGCCACCGATATTTAAAATTACTAATATAATAATTTGACCAAAAGTTGAATAAGTATCCACAATACTGATTGGTGTTAATCCAGTCACACTTATGCCTGATACAGCCACAAAAAGTGTATCTATTGGATTTACGTCAACGCCAGACTTATGCACATATGGTAAATTCAATAATAAAAATGCGACGATAATAGCTGCTAAATAATAAAGTACTATCCCTTGTTGAGGACTGGACCTTTTTAATAGTTGACCAAAAATCGACATTCATTTCACCTCAACATCATTTTAATTTAATATCTATACTTTTCTCTTTACCGTTTCGATATATTTTAGCTTTTAATGTATCTTTATCTTCCCTATGACTAAAAATAATTTGTCTATAACGTAAATTGTCTTCTAATCTTTTACCATCTAATTCTACTATTACATCATCTTTTTTCAACCCTGATTTATCTCCAAGTGAATTAGGTTTAACTTCACCTATTAAAACGCCATTTTTAATTTGATCAGGTAAATTGATGGATTGACGTTCACTATTGTCTATATCAGCAATATTTTTAATTTTAATACCAGTATTAGGATATTCAATTTTACCATCTTTTTCTAACTGTCTAGCCACTTTTTGAGCTTCATTAATAGGAATAGCAAATCCCATTCCTTCAACGTTATCCATATCTATTTTAAGCGATACAATACCTATAAGTTTACCATCTCTATCAACTACTGCACCACCTGAATTCCCTGGATTTACGGGCGCATTAATTTGAAATGCTTTCATTAATACATCATAGCTATCGTCTTTATCTATATCTACTGGTACATGTCTATTCAAACCAGAAATGATACCATCTGATACACTCTCTTTAAAATCTACACCTAAAGGATTACCTACTACTAATATAGGCTCTCCCAAAACTAAATGATTGGAATCTCCAGTTTTAATTGCTTTAACGGACTTATCTACACTTTTGGCTTTTACAACTGCAATATCAGACCATTTATCAGTTCCAACAACCTTACCTTCAACTGATTTATTATTTCCAAATGTAATTTTTTGTTTATCCTTATCACCCACTACGTGAGCGTTAGTCATAATAAAAAGAGAGTCGCCCACTTTTTTGTAGACGACACCTGAACCAATTTCATTATCTGCTTTAGAAGTATTATTAGGAACCGAAGTATCTTTTACTTCCTCATTTTCCACAGTAACAACAGATTTAACTGAACTATTGGCACTTTTCATTGTATCTGTATAATGTTTATTCGTTGGTGATAAAGCACTATCATTGGTGTGATCGTTTTTATTAACGTTAGTAAAAATAGCGTTAAGGATAATTATTAATAAAATAATACCAATAATAATAGCAATTTTAGGCCAATGTTCAATAAAGAATGATTTAATTATATCAATATAATCTTTATTCTTATTATTAGATTTATTTTCTGATGAAGATGCGCTCATATGTTTAGCTTTATTGTTGTGATCTTTATCGCGTTCTTTTTCATTTTGATGATGACTTCTCTCTTTACTTTCTGTTAAACCACTATTTTTAGCTGAACGTGTTTCGTTGTCATTTGTAGCATTTTCTTTTTCATTCTTTGAATTATGCTTACTATTAGATTCTATGTTATTTTCACTAGAATCTTTATCAGTATCTATTTTATTTTTTGACTTATTTTCATCCAAATCATTAAACTCTGAGCTAGTATTTATACTTTTATCAGCATTAATACCATTTTCGTCAGTTTGTTTTAAATCGTTCGTGTTATCTTTTGATTGATTTTTGGATCGCTTTAATTGATGTTCTTCAGGTAACGTTAAATTTGATTCATTATGTGATGATGAGTCTTGGTCGTTGTCCATTTTATTACTAGATTGTGAAGCGATATTTTGTTGTTGTTGAATTTCATCTTTAGTCAATTTTTCTATTCTTGCTTTTCTTAAATTGTCTTTGACTCTTTCTTCATTAACTTTAGATTGATATTCGTCTTTTTTTGCTTGAATTCTTTCTTCTTCCTTTTGTTGTTCTACTCTAGCTTCTCGTTCTTCATTATGGAAAAATTCACGACGTTCTCGTCGATAGTTTTTACGAGGGATGACTTGTTTTTTATTTTTATCCACTAGATAGTTCACTCCTATCATTTCACTCAATTATCTTTATTATGACATACTCAAATAATAATGAGGTAATATTTTCTAGAAAAGATTGTATATTCCTAAGAAAAAGTCCTATGTATACGTAAATTTTAATATTTTATAATTAAAACTGCAATGTTGTATAGTAACAAAAAAGACTTCGTTCTAATTTTAACGAAGTCAATTAATACTATTTCTTTTTCTTTTTATTATTCACTACTGATGTTAACCAACCGATAACAACAAGTAAAATAAGTACTGCCCAGAAGATTGATTGCCATAAAACAGTATGTGGGAATTCTTCAGGTAATATACCAACATCTTCATGTGCTAACACGAGTACTACTAATTTAATACCTACCCAGCCTACAATCGCAAATGCTGCGCCTTCTAAACCAGGATATTTGTTTAATAGTTCAACGAACCATGTAGCAGCAAAACGCATTAAAATAACACCAATCATTCCGCCAAGGAACATTACTGCAAATTGACCTAAATCCATACCTCCGAAATCAATATCAATTTCAGGTAAGGTAACTGCTATTGCTAATGCAGCTAACATTGAGTCAATTGCAAATGCGATATCTGCAAATTCAACTTTAAATACTGTAGCCCAAAATTCTTTCGGTCCAACAGCTTTCTCTTGGCCTTCTTCATCAAAATGATGGTCATCATTTTCATGTTTTTGATGGTCTTCTTCAGTCTTATGGAAGAAATCCCATAAGTTTTTAATAGACATGTAAATTAAGTAGATCGCACCAATTGCTTGAATAAACCAAAAATTAGCTATAATACTTATTAAGAATAATGCTATAAATCTAAATACAAATGCACCTAATAAACCATAAAATAATGCTTTTTTTCTTTGTTTAGGTGGCAAATGTTTTACCATAACCGCCATTACGATGGCATTATCAGCAGCTAGTAAACCCTCTAAAAATACTAGTACAATTAGAACCCATCCATAGGATAATAACATACTCGGTTCAAATTCCATTGTGGACAACTCCTTTGATTTAAATTACAAATAAAGAGACCTATGCTAAAAAATAGCAAAGGTCTCACTTAGCAAATATTATTGCCCACTTTACCGGAAGATAAGACTTCGTAATGACGATAAAGTGTAAAATCACTTAATTGTTAAAGTGACCATCAAGTTACTCCCCTCTGACATAAATGTCATAGGTATTTATTTGTGAATATGGTTATTATACAGACATATGTGCATAATGACAATTTATTTTTTTATAAAATTGTAATAACATACTGTTTAATACCCAAACCACTCAATATCAAACATCTTAAAGTAAACTATATAATTTAATTTCTGGGAATTTTTCTTCAAACCAACGTGTTGCAAATTCATTTTCAAATAAGAATACTTTATTATCATAACGATCATTTACAAGTATAGAACGAGATGTATTCATATTATCTTTAATATCATCTTCATTTTCTATCCATCTAGCAATTTTACGTCCTACTTGTTCCATGACAACATCTACATTGTATTCATTTTTCATACGATGTTCGAATACCTCGAATTGTAACTGACCAACAGCACCTAAAATAATTTGATTAGTGTGTAACGTTTTATAGTATTGAATGGCACCTTCTTGAACAAGTTGTTCTATACCTTTATGAAAATGCTTTTGTTTCATTACATTTTTAGCAGAGACTTTCATAAATATTTCTGGAGTAAACTGTGGTAAATCTTGGAAACTGAATTTTTGCTTACCGCCTACTAACGTATCTCCAATTTGGTAATTACCTGTGTCGTATAACCCAATAATATCTCCAGCTACAGCATGGTTAACAGTTTCTTTATCGTCTGCCATAAATGAAGTTGAACGTGTAATTTTTTGTTTCTTACTAGTACGTTGCAATGTAACATCCATACCACGTTCAAATGCACCACTAACAACTCTCATAAATGCAATTCTATCTCGGTGTTTAGGATCCATATTAGCTTGTATTTTAAAGATAAATCCAGAAAAGTCAGTATCAAATGGACTCACTTCGATTTCTTCTTTAGTCTGTCTTGCATTAGGCATTGGTGCATGATCAACGTATGCATTTAAGAAGTTTTGAACACCAAAGTTAGCTAAAGCAGAACCGAAAAATACTGGAGTCAATTCACCATTTAATAATGCATCATTATCAAAATCTTCCCCTGCTCCTTCTACTAACATTAACTCCTCGATAGCTTGTTCAAATGCACTATCATTTTTAATGGCATGATCTTCTTCTAATTCATAATCATCATTTAGATGTAAAATATTTTCTTCATCTCTAAAAGGTTCAATTGATTTACTTTTTCTATCGATAATACCGAAAAAGTTTTGTCCCATTCCTACAGGCCAATTCATTGGATAAGTATCAATATTTAACGTTTCTTCAATTTCTTCTAATAAGTCAAATGGTTCTTTACCCACACGGTCTAATTTATTAATGAAAGTAAAAATAGGTATACCTCTCATTTTACAAACTTTAAACAATTTAAGTGTTTGTGGTTCGATACCTTTTGCACAGTCGATAACCATTACTGCACTATCGACAGCCATTAATGTACGATACGTATCCTCTGAAAAGTCTTCGTGTCCAGGTGTATCTAATATATTAATTTTATAATCATCATAATCAAACTGCATGACTGAACTTGTTACTGAGATACCACGCTCTTGTTCAACTTTCATCCAGTCACTTGTAGCGAATTTCCCAGATTTTTTACCTTTAACTGTACCCGCTTCACGAATGGCTCCACTGAAATATAATAGTTTTTCAGTTAATGTTGTTTTACCAGCATCGGGATGGGAAATAATAGCAAAGGTCTTTCTTGACTCTACTTCTTCCTTTAAATTCATTAATCATTCTCCTTTAGTATTGTTTCAATCCAACTTGTTACTTTATTAGCAAGATTTTCTGCTTCATTTTCATCATTAAATGTAAAAAATTGCATTAATAATGTTTCATTAATTTCTTCTATACTTAAGTCATTTGAAATTTCAACTGACCAAAATTGATCAGGTATTGCTATCAATAGTGTTTGATTTAATTTTTGAAAATATACATAAAATTTGTTCGAATCATCTGTATATTCCCTAATCTTCAACTGGTCCACCACCAAATTTTTTATATGCTGCTTCTAGACCTATTAAATCATCTCGATGAGGAACTTTGATATGTCCCGGCATAATTTGGTAAGGTTCTCTACCTTTAGATGCGAGAACAACAGTATCACCTGGTTCAGCGATGTCAATTGCATGTTTAATTCCTTCTGCTCTATCCTCAAATTCTACATAATTTGAATGTGTAGCGCCTTTAGCTAACTCAGCTGTAAGCATTTTCGGATCATCATTAGCGGGATTGTCAGGCGTAAAAATAACATAATCTGCACGACAAGCGACACTACCCATTTCAGGAGTTTTTGTCATATCTCGCTCTCCGGCCATACCCACTAAAAATATTAATTTTTGTTTAACAAATGGTTTAACTGCATCAATTAACTTATTCATTCCATCTGCTGTATGTGCATAATCGATGATTAAATCAATTGGCAAACTAGGATCCAGTACTTCTAAACGTCCCTCAACTGGTTCAAGTGATTTAACTGCTTTAATAATTTCTTCAAATGAAATTCCTTTACTCCAAACCGCAATTATTGCTGCCATAATATTCGATATATTGAATTTGCCGACATATGGACTTTCAACATGATAACTTCCGAATGGCGTTTCAAATTCAAATTTCACGCCTTGCAATGATTCATTAATATTTGTCGCCATGAACTGTGCTTCATTATCAATACCATATGTAAATATTTCATAAGGTGTCACAGAAGCAAGATATTCTGAAAAAGAGTCATCGTTATTTATAACGGCGTATTTTTCTTTTTCTAAGTCTTCACCTAACTGACTAAATAACAATGATTTAGCATGTCCATATGCTTCCATTGTTCCATGAAAATCTAAATGGTCTTGCGTTAAATTGGAGAATATAGCAACATCAAATTCAACACCTCTTAAACGACCAAGTGATAAACCATGACTTGATAATTCTAATGTCATAGCTTCAGCATCTTCATCAGCAGCTTCTTTAATTTTTTTAGTTAAAGATACTGTCTCAGGAGTTGTATTTGCGCCTTTCGTTTTCTTTTCATTAATCTGGAAACCATTTGTACCTAAATAAGCACTATTTTTATTTAATTTTCTATATATTAGATGAATCATTGTAGCAATAGATGTCTTACCATTTGTACCTGTTACCCCATATGTAACTAGTTGATGGCTTGGAAAGTTAAATAACGTATGTGCTAATAGACTCGCTACTCTCAATGTATCTGGCACAATGACTTGTGTTACTTCACCATTTAATTCTTGTTCTCTATTAACTACAATTATTTTACATCCTTGATCAACTACATTTTGACAAAATTTATGACTATCTACTGTATAACCTTTTGATGCGACAAAAATACTGCCTTCTTTAGCTGTTCTTGAATCAGTAGTAATATCTTCTACTTTTCTTTCTAATGTTCCAATTACTTGTTTTACTCGAATTTTTTCGAACAATACACTCGCATTCAAAATGAATCGCTCCTTTTTTTACAATAAGTCTATTATACACGTTTTAATGGTTATGATAAATTTATTTTTCATATTTAAATGTAATCATTGTCATCGACTTTTTTATAGTAATGTTCTCAACAAAAATTAACATTATTCTATTATATATGTAGTAAATTGGTTGATTATACGATTTTAATCGCCATTTCTTTCAAAAAAGTTTCAACAATTAAATGTAAATTAAAAGCTCATTTATTAATCTAACATTAAAAATGGTTAAAAATACTGTTAGCTCTAGGAAATTAATGATACTTATTAATTGAATCATGCTAACATAAAGTATAGATAAACATTTTATTTGATGTAATTATAAAGAAAATACTTCATCACTATTAAGTATTTTCGAATTTTATTTTAAGATAGTTATGGTATAATGCATAAATACAAATTTTACATCTACATATAAAGTATTACTTGTAGTTTAATCACGAGAAAATTGCTTCAAGTCAATGGTAATGAAATTAACGGAAATCGTGATATTCCTTTTATAATGTATTAAAATACGTTACACTTATTATAAATTTTAAAAATTAACGGAGGGTGGCTTTTAATGGTTACTCAAAATAAAAAAATATTGATTATTACTGGTTCTTTCGGTAACGGTCATATGCAAGTTACTCAAAGTATCGTAAACCAATTAAATGAAATGAATTTGGACCATTTAAGTGTTATTCAACACGACTTATTTATGGAAGCACATCCGATTTTAACTTCTATATGTAAAAAATGGTATATCAATAGTTTTAAATATTTTAGAAACATGTATAAAAACTTTTATTATAGCCGCCCTGATCAACTAGATAAATGTTTTTATAAGTATTATGGTCTAAATAAATTAATAAATATACTGATTAATGAGAAACCAGATTTAATTTTGTTAACATTCCCAACACCAGTAATGTCTGTATTAACAGAACAATTCAATATTAATATTCCAATTGCGACGGTAATGACTGATTATCGAATGCAAAAAAATTGGATTACACCAAAATCAGAACGTTATTATGTTGCTACTGAAACAACTAAAGAAGATTTCATGGAAGTAGGCGTTCCTGCCTCTAACATTAAAGTCACTGGAATCCCTATTTCTAGTAAATTTGAAGAATATATTGATCAAAGAGCGTGGTTGAGTAAACATCATTTAGATCCAGATAGACCAACTATCTTAATGTCTGCAGGCGCATTTGGAGTTTCAAAAGGTTTTGACCAAATGATTAATGAAATCTTAGAGAAAAGTAAACATTCACAAGTTGTTATGATTTGTGGACGCAGTAAAGAATTAAAACGTTCATTACAAGCTAAATTTAAAAATAATCCTGATGTTTTAATATTAGGATTTACTAAACATATGAATGAATGGATGGCATCAAGCCAATTAATGGTTACTAAACCAGGTGGAATCACTATTTCAGAAGGATATACTCGCTGTATTCCGATGGTATTTTTAAATCCTGCTCCTGGTCAAGAATTAGAAAATGCGCATTATTTTGAAAAAATGAATATGGGTAAAATTGCTAATACGCCAGAAGAAGCTATTGATATCGTTACGCAGATTACAAATGATGAAACTTTATTAAATAAAATGACTTCTAATATGAAAGAATCTAGAATTGAATATTCTACTTTGAAATTATGTAAAGACTTATTAGAATTATTAGGCCACTCTTCACAACCTGAAGAGATATATGGAAAGGTACCTTTATATGCCAGATTCCTCGTTAAATAATTATTCTAATAATAAAAACTTTATTATTATGTTAGTCATTTTATTTTTAATGGAATTTGCTAGAGGTATGTATATTTTAAGTTATATTAATTACTTACCTACTGTTACATCAATTGCAGTTGCAGTGACATCACTTGCTTTTTCTATTCATTTTATTGCAGATGCTGCGACAAATTTTGTTATTGGCTTTTTATTAAAAAAATTCGGTGCGAGATTAGTGCTAACATCAGGCTTTTTAATGGCATTTCTAAGTTTATTCTTAGTCATCTGGTTTCCGTCATCATCAATTATCATCATTATTAGTGCAATTATGCTCGGTATTGCTGTTAGCCCCATTTGGGTGATTATGTTATCAAGTGTTCAAGAAGATAAACGAGGCAAACAAATGGGCTATGTTTATTTTGCTTGGTTATTAGGTTTATTGGTAGGTTGGGTAGTCATGAATTTTCTAATTAAAATTCATCCCCTACATTTTGTATTTATGATGTCACTAGTAGTTTTAATTGCATGGGTTTTATACTACTTTGTCAATATAAGACTCACAAACTACAATACTAAACCTGTAAAAGAGCAATTATTCCAAATTGTCGATGTAACTAAACGACATATGATTTTATTTCCAGGCATCTTATTACAAGGTGCAGCTATTTCAGCACTAGTTCCTATATTACCTACATACGCAACTAAAATCGTACATGTATCAACTGTTGAATATACACTAGCAATTATGATTGGTGGCATAGGTTGTGCTTTTTCTATGTTATTCCTTTCAAAAATTATAGATAAAAATAGCAAAGGCTTTATGTATAGTATTATATTTGGCGGTTTCATTTTATATACATTAATGATATTTGGATTATCTTTAATCACAAATATTTATATTGTATGGGGTATCGCTTTATTTATTGGATTAATGTATGGTATTTTACTTCCAGCTTGGAATACATTCATGGCAGGCCATATTAATCCTAAAGAACAAGAAGAAACTTGGGGCGTTTTTAATAGTGTACAAGGTTTCGGTTCTATGATTGGGCCATTATTAGGCGGTTTAATTACTCAATTCACAAATAACTTAAATAATACATTTTATTTTTCTGCATTTATTTTCTTAGTTTTAGCCCTATTTTACGGTTATTACTTTATAAATCGAAAACATGCAAAATAACAGAAAATGGAGTGAGATAGACATCTATTATAAAATAGATACCACTATCTCACTCCATTTTGTTTATGTTTTAACTATTAATAATTATTGGTTTTCAAAATCTAATTAATTTAATTTAAATGTATCGATAACGTTCCATTTGTCATCTTCTGAATGATATTGAAGTAACGATAATTCATCAATTACCTCTTTATGATCTACCCCTGCTAATTCTACTTGACCATAAATATCTTCAAATTCTTGACTTGAAAGACCTTGTGCAATTGTAAAATGAGGTACAAATTGATGTTCAGCCTTACCATAAAAATCATCTGTATCAAATCGATTAAAAATTTCTTCAAGTTCGTCGTTTTTAGCAACTTTAAAGTAAATAACATTATTTACTGGTTTGAAACTTGATGCTTTAGTAGCATGGATATCGATTGATGAGATACCTTTAATTCGAGTTTCAATTTCTTTTTTAACTGAATCTAAATCCGCATCATTAACTTCAAATTGAGATTTCACAGTAATATGTGGCATAATTTGTGCGTAATGAGTGTCATAACGCTTACGATATGCATTTACCTCTTCTTGAAATGACTTTGATGGGATTAACGCTAATCCTAAAATCATTTGAATTCCTCCTTTGTTTAACCTATTTCCATTATAGCAAAATTCCATGAAAACCGTTACTTTAAACTTAAAAATATTTTTTCTATTTTAAACTATATTCTTCAAAATTTTTATACGATGTATAGTTGATTATGATTTTTTAAACAGTATTATTTCAAATTATATCTTTAAAAAACATACCTATTTTTATACTCATTCATTAAGTTAGTCCGGAATTTCTTCATTTAAAAAGTATTTTAGTATATCGCCTAACATTGGTTTCCATGATTTCCAGTTATGGCCGCCATCGAATTCTTGGTACTCATACTTCACATGGTATTGTTTAATAAGTTGATTTAATTCTCGGTTTGGCGTTAAGAAATTCGCACGTTTCCCATTGGTTGGCAAGGTAAAATCTTCTTCTTCTAAACCAATAGCATGCCAAATTGAAAGTTGTTCTTTTGTTTCACAATCAATCAATTTCTCTTTAATGATATCGTCATATTGTGGACTAAGCATAGCTACTTGGCTAAATATAGTTGGATACGTTAATGAAGTAAGTAAAGCTATACTTCCAGCCAAACTATCACCCATTAATAATCGTGCATTACCTACTTTGTAAGTAGGGAAAGTAGCATCAATAAATGGTAACAACTCTTTGCCGATTGCTTTAACAGTTAAATGTGATCGACTACCTTGTGGGTGAAATTCTTCACGTCGTTTTTCAACACTCTCGTAATGAAATCCTACAATAATAGCTCGTTGTATTTCCTGATCTTTACGCAATCTTTCATATTCTCTTTGAATTCTTCCAAATCTTAAAAAATCTAATCCATCAAAACAAATAATCACTTGATGTTTAAATAAATCTGTATAATCTTCAGGTAAATAAATCGATATCGTAACTTCTCTTTCTAAAATATCGCTATAGAATTGATGTTTATTGATTTTACCTGGTTTAAATTCAGACATGTTAAAACGCCCCCTAGTAGTATTAATAACATTGTACCAAGAGACGTTATATTTTTAAATTATGTAGATTTTAAAGTTTTTAATAAATTAAGAAATTCAGTTGTTAATTGTAATTTTAATTCTTTAATAAACAACTATTTTCCGTAAATAAATTCATTAACGTTATATATATAACATCCTGTTTTATTTACTTACTTTTTTCAATCTTTCAGGATAGGTTTTCAACCAAAAGATAGCATTAGGTAGTTTTTTCGCATCAGGTTTATATAATGCATGATAACCTGAACCTAAACGTGACTTCTGTACTTCATAATCTTTTAATGCTTCTATAGCTGGTTTATGTAGTATCCATATCGCTATAATGTTTAACCACGCCATAAGACCTGCCCCTAAATCACCTAAAGCCCAAGCAACATCTGCAGTTTTAATACCACCATATAATGTTGCAATAATGATTCCTAATCTTATGAGAATAAATGCAATATTGGTTGTATGATTGTTTTGCTTTCTAGTTATATAAGCTACATTTGTTTCAGCAATATAGTAATAAGCTATTATTGTCGTAAAAGCAAAGAAGAATAACGCAATTGCTACAAAATAAGAACCTATTCCAGAAAAATGAGTATCAAAATGGTAACTACTACCATGAAATGCTTTATCTATACCTGCTTGTACATACATAGCTGTACCTGAATAATCTTTACTACCATCTGCATTTTCTGCAAATACACCACCATTTTTTATTAAATGTGGTGTGCCATTAGCATTATTTTGACCATCTGTAACGTTATATGTACCTGAAAGCAAAATAATTAACGCTGTCGCTGTACATACAAATAAAGTATCCACATAAACTGAAAATGATTGAACTAATCCTTGTTTTGCTGGATGAGATACTTCTGCAGCTGAAGCTGGATGCGGTCCAGTACCTTGCCCTGCTTCATTAGAAAACAATCCTCTTTTAACTCCAATTTCAATCATAGCGCCTACAATTCCACCAAATGCTGATTGTAATCCAAATGCAGATTTGAATATTTCTGCTAATAATGCTGGAACAGCTTGAATGTTAATCACAATAATGATGATTGCCATCAAAATATAAATTACAGCCATAAATGGTACGACAGCAGTAGCTACATTAGCAGTTGAACGTAATCCACCAAAAATGATTAACGCTAAAATAATTACGACGATCACAGCAACTACCCAATTAGGTATATTGAAAGCGTTATTCATAGAACTTGCGATTGCATTTGCTTGTACACCAGGCAATAATAATCCGGCAGATATAATCGTAACTATTGCAAATGCTAATCCGTAAATCTTACCCAACTTACCACCGATACCATATTCGATATAATATGCTGGACCACCACGATATTCACCGTTAACTTCACGTTTAAAGATCTGTCCTAATGTTGATTCAATAAATGCACTACTCGCTCCTAAAAAGGCACTCATCCACATCCAAAATACTGCACCAGGACCTCCAATAAAGATTGCTGTTGATACACCAACTATATTACCAGTACCAACACGCCCCGCTAATGACATGGCTATAGCTTGAAAACTAGAAATACCACTAGGTGATTTTTCTCCCTGAAACATTAAACGAATCATTTCTTTAAAATGTCTTACTTGGAAAAAGCGCATCATTAAACTAAAAAATATACCCGTAAATAATAATCCATATACTAATGGTTTACTCCAAACCAGTTCATTTAAAAATGCAACGATATTTTCAATCATCGTATACCTCCCTAATCAATAGATTAAAAAAATTATACGATGTATATTTACACTTATCAATATATTTTTAGAATTTTATATAAAATGTATTATATTATTATCTATTTGTGCGCTTTATTTAAACGATATGGCTCTTTTGTAGTATTGAATTTTGAGATATACTATATAAGACTATCAATAAATGAAAAATTTCAGGAGGACTATCATATATGTTAAATAAAGTTTGGTTCCGAACTGGCATAGCTTTAATTATGTTGTTCATACTCATCAAACTATTTATGCAAGTGCATGAAGTATTTACCCCTATTGTTACCATTATTGGATCTGTTTTCCTTCCATTTATTATTAGTGGTTTCTTATTTTATATATGTTTACCATTTCAAAATTTATTAGAAAAATGGGGATTTCCAAGATGGGCTAGTATTGTAACTATATTTGTCGTGTTAATAGCAATAATTGCTATAGTTGTAGCCTTTATTGCACCAATCTTAATTTCAAATATGAATAATTTGATTAAACAAACACCAGCATTACAAAGAGAAACTGAGCGTCTGGTTAATTTCGCACTAACTCAAATTGATAAATTACCAAATGATGTCACTCACCGTATTAATAATATGGTTAAATCAATGGGTGATGGCGTAACAGATGTCTTATCAAACTCACTTTCATATATCACATCATTAATTTCTACTATCTTCTTATTGATTATGGTACCGTTCTTCCTTATTTATATGTTAAAAGATCACGAAAAATTCATTCCAGCAGTTGGTAAATTTTTCAAAGGAGAACGTAAAGTATTTGTAGTAGATTTATTGAAAGATTTAAACTACACGTTGAAGTCATATATCCAAGGACAAGTAACAGTTAGTGTTATTTTAGGTATTATCTTATATATTGGTTATACAATTATTGGATTACCTTATACACCATTATTAGTATTATTTGCTGGTGTAGCTAATTTAATACCATTCTTAGGTCCATGGCTTTCATTCACGCCAGCAGCTATTTTAGGTATTATCGATGGTCCGACGACTTTTGTTTGGGTGTGTGTTATCACTTTAATTGCACAACAATTAGAAGGAAATGTCATTACACCAAATGTTATGGGTAAATCACTAAGCATGCATCCATTAACAATCATTGTGGTTATTTTAGCAGCTGGAGATTTAGGTGGTTTTACACTAATATTAATCGCTGTACCTTTATATGCAGTATTAAAAACAATAATTAGCAATATCTTTAAATATCGTCAACGAATTATCGATAAAGCGAATAATAACGTTAAAGATTAGATATTCTTTCACATAACATAAAATTATAACTAAAAAAGCTGTGAAGATGCCTATAGCCTTCTTCACAGTTTTTTATTGTTTTCCAATACTTCTTCAACTAATCACATAAAACAAAAACCAAGTGGGTCGTAAAGACATCTCACTTGGTCATTTGATTTATTTTGTAGCTTTCGTTTTAAAATTCCTAGCTTTATTATTTAATTGCGTGGTATCCACCATCAACATGGATGTTTTCACCTGTAACACCGCTAGAAAAATCACTTAATAAGTAAGCCGCTGTTTTACCTACTTCTTCTTGGTCAACGTTACGTTTTAATGGTGCACGTTCTTCAATTTCTTTAAGAATTGTGTTAAATCCACCTACACCTTTAGCACTTAAAGTACGAATAGGACCAGCTGAGATTGCATTTACACGGATGTTATCTTCACCTAAGTCTAGTGCTAAATATTTAACATTTGCTTCTAAACTTGCTTTAGCTACGCCCATAACATTATAGTTTTGTACAGCAAATTCTCCACCTAAATAAGTTGTAGCAACAATGCTTCCACCTTCAGGCATTAATTTTTTAGCTTCATTTGCAACAATAGTTAGTGAATATGAACTAATATCTTGCGCTAATAAGAAACCTTCTCTTGATGTTTCAGAGAAACGTCCTCTTAAATCTTCCATGTTGGCAAAAGCAATTGAATGATAAACGCCATCAATATTGCCTACATCTTCACCGATTTTAGCAAAGCCATTAACAACATCTTCATCACTTTGAACATCGATTTGATATAAACGTTGTTCTGATTGATTAAGTTGATCTAATAATTTTTCTAATTCTTTACGGCTACGATCTTTACGATATGTAAATACTAATTTAGCACCTAGTTGATCTAGTACTTTGGCAACGCCAAAACCAATACTACGTTTATTGGCAATTCCCATAATGACATAAGTTTTATTTTCAAGATTTAACATGCAAATAACTCCTTTTAATAAGATATATAATAAATCATTTCAAACGTTTCTAAATTTTTCACTCAATATATTTTAACATTTTTAGTACCTGATAATAAAGCATTTTAGATTTACTCTATAGTTCACACTATACTTATATTAAATTTCATATTATTTATATAATTAAAAAGATCTGTAAGTATGATGTATACTTACAGACCCATAATCCTTTATTAATAATAGAATTCTAATTCTTGTTTTAACTCATCTACATATTCTTTTGAACCTGTCACAATAAGTCTATCTTTATAACGTAATTGCGTATCACCATGAGGAACAATGGAATCATTATTGCGCACAATTCTTACAAAAATAATATCTCCACCGAATGGGAAATTTCGTAATTGGATGTTCTCATATTTATAATTCAACATTTGAATTTCATATAGAGATGTTTCTACATTACTTAATAAGTTAAGCATATTCGGCGTTTCTATTAATCCTTTAAGTAATATTTTATTACTTAGATAATTACTAAATATTTCTATGCCTAACGATTTCATTTCTAAGTCTTCATTTGTACTTTCAAGTC
The DNA here is from genome assembly GCF_030547725.1 of Staphylococcus pasteuri. Taxonomy (NCBI): domain Bacteria; kingdom Bacillati; phylum Bacillota; class Bacilli; order Caryophanales; family Staphylococcaceae; genus Staphylococcus; species Staphylococcus pasteuri. Next base: position 151,356 of record NZ_JAUOQO010000006.1, read on the forward strand.
TACATATCACTCGTTCTACGCCATGTTCTTTAGCCATCAAAGCGACTTTTCGGTTGATTTCATCATCATTAGTCGCACATACAACGATGTCACGATCGAATAACCCTAATCTTTCAAGTATTCCTTGTTCATAATCAGCGATTTCGACCATAGTAATTTCATCGGATAATTTACGACTATCACTTAAATCTTTACGATAATAAAGTGAAATGTCATACAATTGGGAAGTTAAATTCTGTACGATAGGAATAGTCAGTTGGTTTTTACCTATCAAGCTTACCTCAATACGACGATTCATTTCATTAGGTACTGGGAATAGCTTTTTAAAAATAACAGGCACAAAGACACAAGTAATGACTGCACTTAAAATAAGTAACCCTGATGTTTCTGCTGAAATTGTCTTTAATTGTTCAGCGATTTTAGCTGCAGCAATAACTAATGATAGCGTTGACGTTAATAAGAATGCTGAAGCAACAGTCGTCTTCATATCAAACCATCGTTTTATAAGAAATACTGGAATTAGCTTAGATACTATAAAAGCCAAAATTAAAATAGGTATAATGATTAATAATGATGGTTCTTTCACTAATGATGGAATGTCTAAATCTACACCCACCATAATAAAGAATATAGGAATGAAAAATCCGTATCCAAATGAGTCTAATTTCTCAACCATTTCTTCATCAGGATTTAATAATGATACAACTACGCCAGCTAAGAATGCACCAAGTATGTATTCAGCACCAACACTTTCTGCTAATGCAACAAGTAATATAATCAATGCAAATACGGCACGTATACCAATTTGTGTAGTACCACCCATTAATTTTTGTAAAAATGACATTCGTTTAAATAGTACTCCAATCACGTAGAAAATAATTGTAAATACTACCAAAATGCCTGTAAGCCAGATGGTACTACCACCGTGACCGTTAACCGCACCATAAATTGTTAGTAATATCATTGTTACTAAATCGGCTAATACCGCAACTAACAAGATAAATTGTCCAATAGTCGTTCTCATTATATTCATTTCTTTTAATGTCGGAACTACCACACCTAATGAAATAGTAGATATGATAATTATCATTAATAATACATCATCTATTAAACCAAACCATTTTAATGCGTATGCTAAAATAATTGAAACAATCATGATTAATGCAAATACTGTCATTGCGAGGTTTAAATGACCTGGTAATTTCTTCTCTTCTTTTCTTTCACCTTGTCGAGGACGAGAATCTTTTTTAAAGGCGTTAAAATCAATTTCTAATCCACTTAAAAACATTAAAAAGATAAAGCCTAATGTTGATAAAATACTAAGCATAGAATCTTTGGTTACTAAGTTTAAAAATGAATTACCTATAATTATCCCCATTAATATTTCAGCAACTACGACAGGTAAAAAATTAATATTCAACCTATTTATTATAATAGGTGTTAAGAATGCAGCTACAACTACAATCACAAGTGATAAGAACTCCATTAGTTCCTCCTTAAGTTAAATATGACATAAATGATGTTGCTAAGCCGAAATAAATTAACATACTTACAATGTCGTTAATTGTTGTAATAAATGGACCACTTGCAACTGCTGGGTCAATTTTTAATTTATTCATTAATAATGGAATCATTGATCCAACTAATGTACCAACTGTCATAGCACACGTTAAACTGCCACCAACAATGACTGCTAATAAGGGTTGTCTATAAATAGCAATAATTATAATGATTAAAATGATGGAACAAACAATTCCTGATAAAAAGCCACTTCCCGCTTCTCTTAAAGCAACTTTAAATTTACTTTGTTCGTCGATATCACCAGTTGAAATATTACGTACAGATACGGCTAAAGATTGCGTACCAGAATTACCTGACATCCCACTAATAATTGGTATAAAGGCTGCTAATAAAGCGACTTTTGCTAAAGTGTCTTCAAAGCTACCTAAAATTGTTGCAGTAATCATACCTAAAAACGTTAAAATGATTAGCCAAGGTAAACGTTTTGTTGCCGTTTTGATTACTGAATCATTAGTAGAATCAATATCAGAGACACCGGCTAAACGAGAGTAGTCTTCACTTGCCTCTTCATCCATAACATCTAAAATATCATCAATTGTAATAATACCTAATAGATGATTTTGGTAATCAACAACAGGTACTGCAATGAAATCATAGTCTCTCATTGTTTGTGCAACGTCTTCTTGGTCAGTTGCGACATCTACACTAATAACACGTTCACTCATCACATCTTCAATATAAGCATCGTTCTCAGCTGTGATTAAATCTCTTAAAGATAAAACCCCAACTAATTGATCATCTTCATTGATAGCAAAAATCACGTAAATTGTTTCAGCATTTGGCGCTTGTTCTTTAACATGCATTAATGCTTCTTTAACAGGAGTAGTAGATTTTAATGAAAGATATTCTGTTGTCATAATACCGCCGGCGGTATCTTCTTCATAATGTAGTAATGCCTTTATTTCATTGGCATCTTCTTTATTCATTAATGTAAGTAAACTAGCGACTTTAGGTTTAGTTAATTCGTTTAAAATGTCTACTGCATTATCGTATGACATTTCTTCTAAAATATGACTTGCGTAGTTTGCATTAATTTTTTCAAATAATTCTTCGTAATCCTCATCGTCTATATCCAAGTGATCAAAGAAATCAGCAACTTCTTGTGGTGATAAGAATTGGAATATTTTTTGTCTATTCTCATCATCAGTGTCTTCAAAGTATTCACTTTGTTCGTAATTATGCATTGATAAAAATTCTTCTCTAAATGCATCTATATCTTCATTTTGTAATAATTGATCTAATAAGTCTTTATCGTACACATCTTCGCTAGCGTATTCTTTCTCTTTCATTTCTGTGTCGTTAGACAATTTAAACACCTCCAAAATGCTTTTTATATCATGTCATACCATTGATTTAGTTGTTTATAATCAGTTGTTATTTCAATTGTATTTTTACTTACTGGGTGTTCAAATGTTAGTTTGTAACACTGTAAACATTGCCCCTCTATTTTATCATGTTTACCACCGTATAATGTATCACCAATTAAAGGATGACCTAAATGTTGAAAATGCACCCTTATTTGATGAGTCCGACCAGTACATAATTGGACTTCACATAAACTTACATGACTCTTTTGTTTAATCGTCTGATATATGGTTTTAGCATACTTACCATTTTCTGATACTTGTCTTTCAATAATACTATGACTAGTTCTTGAAATGGGCGCTTCAATCACATCACTTGATTTTGTTAAACCATGGGCTAAACATATATATTTTTTATTCATATTAATTTTTGAAAATAAGTAATGAATATATCCATATTTTGCAAATAAAACAATACCAGTCGTATTACGATCTAATCGTGTAACAATATGTGGGTTAGTATTTTCACCTTTGTCTTGTAAATAACCTAAAACTTGTTCAACTAAGCTCTCATGTGGATGTTCACGAGAAGGTGCACAATTTTGTCCATTAGGTTTGAAGACAATAATAATATAGTCATCTTCAAATAAAATATCTAATGGTTTCAAATATGGAACTAAGTTAGCGCTCGGAACTTCCTTTGGTAAACGCACTTCTAATTTGTCATTGATATCAAGTTCAAACCTTACTGTTACAGGTTTATTATTTACAAGTAAAGCGCCATTAGTTTTAATGGCGCTAATCGTTTTCTTAGAAAAATCATGTCGTTTTAAAAATGTTTTAAGCGTTTCTTTTTGCGTAATTGTATAACGGAATATCATATTTCATCATCACTTGAAATAAAGGAATCGTGTACCCTTTTCCAAAATGGGAATGGTCTAAAGCGTGCAAACCTTACTTTTTCATTTGCTACTCTATATTGAATCGCATTCACATTTTTATGTTTAATGCTGACATGGTCAATAGTCGTACGTATCGTATCATGATTCACTGGGGTAATAAGACAAGTATGATGTTTAGGTAACACAAGTGGTGACCCTACCGTTCTAAACACGCGATTGTTAATTGACGCAATCTCAGCAATTTGCATTGCTTCAAGAGAAGGATGAATTAACGCTCCACCTAATGCTTTGTTATAGGCTGTAGAACCTGATGGTGTAGATATACACAAACCATCACCTCTAAAACGCTCAAAATGTTTTCCACGAATATTAACATCCACAACTAATGTTGATCCATTTTCAGTTTTCATGGTTGCTTCATTCAAAGCTAAGTACCTTGTTTCATAACCATTATTATTATATCGGACTATGATTTCTAATAATGGATATTCAATGACTTGAAATTCTGAATTGTTAATTTCAATAATCAATTTTTCGACTTCATGAGGTAACCAATCAGCATAAAATCCTAAATGGCCAGTATGAACACCGACAAATGCTACTTTCGATAACATATGACTATACTGATGAAAGGCTTGAAGTAAAGTACCATCGCCACCAACTGATATGACTATTTCTGGATTTTCTTTATCTTCAATCATTTGAAAGTCTTTCATATGGCTAATCATTTTATGCTTTAACGCATTGGATTTTGAATCACCTTTAGTTAGGATTGTATAACGCATCTTTACACCTCATTAGTCATTTTCATGCTTTTTTGCACGCTTTTGTGTATAGTATTTTTGTGCTTCTTGAATTTCATCTTTGATTTCAGACATTTCTTCATCTAATAAGTATGCCGCTTCAGCTGCTCTTTCTAAACGATGTTGTATCTCACTTGGATAATCCCCATCATATTTATAACGCAATGTATGCTCAATCGTTGACCAAAAGTTCATTGCCAATGTTCTAATTTGAATTTCAGCTAATATCGACTTTTGTCCACTCAATGTTTCAATTGGATATTCAATGATGACATGATAAGAACGGTAACCACTTTCTTTAGTATTACGAATATAGTCTCTTTCTTCAACGACGCTAAAGTCTTTACGTTGACGTAAAATATTGACAACTACATCGATGTCATCAACAAATTGACACATAATTCGTAACCCAGCTATGTCATACATTTCTTCTCTTAATCTATCAAATTGAATTCCACGTTTATTGGCTTTATCAATTATACTTGAAATAGGTTTTACGCGGCCTGTTACGAATTCAATGGGAGAACTATGTTCACTAATTTCATATTGTCTACGTAATCCTTTTAATTTTACTTTTAATTCATTAACGGCCTGTTTATAAGGTGTTAAAAATTGATCCCACTGGTTCATATTCATTCACTCCGCTTCATTCTAGTTCAAAAGTTTTTTCAACAGCAGAAACAAACTCCTTACCATAGTTATTATTACCTTCTATATTATCCAATATGTAATCTAATTCTTCTTGGAAATGTTTAAGTTCTAACGTTTCATTTACGACTAGTTTTTTACCTTTATTTTCATGTAGCATTGACCATGTTTCTTCAACAAAGATCAAATACGAATAGGATTGTCCATCATCTAATATGTATGCAAATCCGTAGTTATCACTGTCAACAAGCATTTGTCCTACTTCTTCTAATCCTTCAATAGAATCTTCTGAATAACAATAAATTGTATCATCTTTCACTTTTATCTCATTTATATATATACGCATGCTTGCCCCTCCTTATTCCATATTAGTTTAACATAATTTGGCCATTCAACACACATATCTATGCCATTATTCTTACATTATTATTAGGTTTATGATTGTTCAGATTAAAACCAAAAGTATATGTCTGATATTATTAAAATATATGTAAAATTGTACATCGTCAAAATGATCAAAATTACTTTAAATCATGGATGATTTACGTCATAATATTAATAAATTTAAAATAAACATAAAGAAAAGTATCGGGGTGTATCTCTATCATGGCAACTAATAATGAAATTGAATTTAAACAAATACTAAATGAAAATGTATATAATGACATTAAACACAAATACTTTAAGGACGATACTCCTTTTAAACAAATTAACTATTATATTGACACTGAGGATTTTAAATTAAAATCAAATCAATCGGCTTTAAGAATACGTGTGAAAGACGATACTTATGAAATGACGCTTAAAGTTCCAGCAGAAGTCGGTTTAACAGAATATAATTTTGATGTATCTATAGAACCTAAAATTAATAAAGTAATTAGCCACGATCAATTACCATCAGACATTAGACATATTATATCTGAAAAATACGGCATTCAAGATGGTAGTTTATCTATTTTAGGTGCATTAACAACATATCGAATGGAAACCAATTATAAAAATGAATTACTTGTACTGGATAAAAGTGAATATCTGGGCACTGAGGATTATGAACTTGAATTTGAAGTTAACCAATATGAAGAAGGTTTAACAAAATTCAATGAGTTACTTCAGTCATTTAATCTGGCTCACCAAAAACCATTGAATAAAGTTCAACGATTCTTTGAACGAAAAAAAGAATTATCTTAAATTAGCAAAAAATAGCTATAATGCAAATTACTTTCATATGTAAAAATTCATGTTATATTAGATATATATTAATGGAACACGGTGATAATATGCCTAGAACACCTTATGACATCATCGGGCAAGACGCACTATATCAAATGATTGATCATTTTTACTCGTTAGTTGAACAAGACGATAGAATTAATCATTTATTCCCTGGTGATTTTAAAGAAACGAGTCGAAAGCAAAAACAATTTTTAACTCAGTTTTTAGGTGGCCCTGATTTATATACTCAAGAACATGGACACCCCATGTTAAAAAGACGACATATGGAATTTACAATTACTGAATTTGAACGCGATGCTTGGTTAGAAAATATGTCTATTGCGATTACCCACGCTAATTTTCCCGCTGGGGTTGGAGACTATTTATATGAAAGATTGCGACTAACAGCTAATCACATGGTAAATTCCGAAAATTAATTGTAGGTGAAATGACATGGCTGAAGAGTTAAGAGTAATGGAGAATAAGAGTTGTGAAGATGCAAATACTGATCTATCACCTGTATGCAAAATAGAAATTTACTCTTTTTTCGATCCCTTTAGTAAAGATTGCTTTAAATTATCCGCAATTTTATCTAAATTAAGAATTGAATATAATCAATATATACGTGTTAGACATATTCTTAATCCTTCATTAAAAGTTTTAACAAAATGCCAAGCACAAAGCACCTCTGATTTTGATAATATTGCCCTTGCTTATAAAGCGGCTGAATTACAAGGTCGTTTAAGAGCTGAGCGTTTTATTCATTTAATGCAAAATGAAATTATTCCAAAGCGTGATATTATCACTGAAGAAATGATATGTGATTGTGTAAAAAATGCTGGAATAGATTATGAAGTGTTTAAAGAAGACTTACAAAAAAGTAAACTTACTGAAAGTTTAAAAGTTGACTTGCATATAGCACGTGAAATGGAAATTGAACAATCCCCTTCTCTCGTCTTTTTCAATGAAGATGTGCACGAAGAAGGTTTAAAAGTTGAAGGATTATATCCTTACCATATATACACATATATTATTAACGAACTTATGGGTAGTCCTATTGAAAAGAACTTACCACCAAAATTAGAGACATACATTCAACAAAAGCAACTTGTTACAATGGAAGAATTGCTTACTATATATGAATGGCCTGAGAAATTACTTAATAAAGAACTAAAAAAATTAATGCTTCAGCAAAAAGTTGAAAAACTTAATTATCCTGAAGGTAAATTTTGGAAATCAAAAATGCCCAAACCTAATTGTTAAATATAAATATTAATAAAGCCAACACAAAATGATTTTAAATAATCTTTTGTGCTGGCTTTTTGTTTATTCATTAATTGTATAATTTATGTATATTGTTCAACGTATAATTTTATAATAAATTAAAAAAACGCCGTGTCTGATTACACGACGCTAAACAAAGGGGATGGGAGAAATTTTTCACTTCAAACAAAGGGGTATGTTTGTTATGTGATTAATTTCATGTTCATAATATAACACGACACATACCCCATTTCAACCATTCAGTTTATTAAATTTTAAATTGTCACAATCTGTTCATAATGTAAGCGAATTCAATCATATTAAGCTTTCATTAGCTTTTCAAAAGCATCTAATTTTTGTTCAAAGACTTCACATGCTTGTTCAATTGGTTCTGGTGTTGTCATATCTACACCCGCATTTTTTAGTATTTCAATTGGATAATTTGAACTACCTTTTTTCAAGAATTCATTAATATATCTTTCAACAGCTGGTTGCCCTTCTGTCAAAATTTGATGACTTAAACTTTGTGCAGCACTATAGCCTGTTGCGTATTGATATACATAATAATTCATATAGAAGTGTGGAATTCGAGAGCATTCTTTACTGATATCTTCATCAGTTTCGACAGCATCTCCAAAATATTGTTTATTCAATTTGGCATATTCTTCATTCATACGATTAGGTGTTAATGGTTCACCCGCTTCTTCAATTTGATGAATTTTATGTTCAAATTCAGCAAACATAGTTTGACGGAATAGAGTTGCTCTAAATCGTTCTAATTCTTGGTTTAGAAGTAATAAGCGTCTTTCATCGTCAAGATGTTTATCCATATAGTCACTTAGTAATGCTTCATTACAAGTTGAAGCAACTTCTGCTACAAATATAGTATAATCACTTAAGTTTGAAGGTTGGTTTTGACGACTGAAATAACTATGAGCTGAATGACCAAATTCATGAACTAATGTATATAAATCAGATACTGTATCTGACCAATTTAATAAGATGAACGGATTTGTTAAATGCGCACCTGATGAGTAGCCGCCTGAACGTTTACCTTTATTTTCATATACATCTACCCAGCGATTTTCTAGTCCTTCTTTAACTACATTTAAATATTCTTCACCCATAGGTTCAAGTGCTTTTAACATCCATGATTTAGCTTCTTCATAAGGCATTTCAAATTTAACGTCTTTTACTAATGGTGTATATAAGTCATACATTTTCAAATCATCAATACCTAATAACTCTTGACGCAATTTAGTATATCTATGTAGTAAAGGTAAGTATTTATGAACTGTTTTCACTAAGTTATCATAAACTTCTTCCGGAATATGATTATTACTTAAAGCTTTTTCACGTGCAGAATTGTAATGGTGTGTACGAGCGTTAAAGACATTTTTCTTAACTTCACCTGCTAATGTTGCACCTAAAGTATTATTATGTGCTCCATAAGCTTTATAAACATTTCTGAAAGCAGATTCTCTTAATACTCTATCATCTGATTCTAGATATTTAATAAAAGTACCTTGTGTAAGTGGATGTGCTTCTCCATCTTTATCTATAGCATCTTCAAATTCTAGATCAGCATTACTGAACATTCCATATACATTTGATGGTGTAGATAAAGCATCTTGAGCTTCAGTAAGTAATTTTTCAGTATCAGCATCTAAAATATGTGGACGTTTTTCATTAATAAGTTGTAAATCGAACTCATATTGTTTCAATTTATCGTTAGATTGAATAAACGATTGAATTGTCGCTTCATCAATTTGTAAAATCTCTGGCACTAAGAAACTCCATGCTGAACTGTATTTAATAATTAATTGGTGTGCACGTGATTCCATACCAGTATATTGATCATTAGCAGTATCTTGGTCTCGTTTAAGATGAGCATAAACATACACCTTCTCTAATTTAGTACCTATTTCATCTTCTAATGCTAATGCTTCATATAAAGTTTCGGCACTGTCACCTAAGTGCCCTTTAAATTGCTCTTCTTTACCGATATCATTTTCAACTTCTTTAAATGCTTCTTCAAATGCTTCATTGTTTGGGAAAATCGTTGTTAGATCCCATGTATATTCAGGATATTTAAGTTCCTGTTCTTCTCTAGTTAATTGTTGATTCATAAATAAACCTCCTCGAAATTCTCAATAACTTAATTTTCTCATTTTAGTAGATAATTTGCACGTCTTTACTGTTAAGATTTATAGCATATTGATATTCCATTATTATCGCCTTAATAATCTCAATTTTAGCTTTTGTAGGATTTGAAAATTGTCTGAAATCAAGGCATTTTTCAAAGTATTGATAATTCAATCGTTTTTCTTTCTCTAATAACAATAATTGAAGTTGCCATTCGATAGGATGGGTTTTGATATATATTTGATGAGGTACGATAAATCCCACTTTATACGCCACCTTATCCTCAAACAATTGTAATTGATACATCGCACTTAAAGTAGGCTCTAATACTGAATTCTTCCAACGACATCGTTGTATATATTTTAAAATCTTTTGATTACTCAGTTTATAAATTGTATTTGAACTATGACTAAGTTTATTAGCCTTATCTAAATAGTTTATCAATGTTTGTCTTCTTGCTTTAAACGTCTTACCACCAATATGTTGTATATCTGAATAAACTATAGGTGACTTATCTTGTTCATTCCAAGTTAAAAGTCTCTTAGTTTCACAATCAATAGTACTTGCTTGAAAGTCACTTAGACTTAGCATCATTTTGCTTTTATCATATTTAATATCTTTAACAATCCATATGGGATGTAATCCAATACTATTCAGACCGTCACTACGTAGTCGTATCTTGGATAAACTAATCATAGAAAACTGTAATTCTAACGCTATTTTATCGTTAACTACTATATCTGGTAATTGATTAATCAATTTGTAAAATGGCTCAATTCGGACAGTATATCCTAATCGTTTTAACATAGTTGCTAATTGGTATTTTGCGTGATAGTGAAGTTCTGATTCACCTTTTGCACACCATCTTTGACTCTGGCTTTCATGTGCAAAATGAGGCATAACTTTTATTCCTTTTTTCAAAATTAATTTTGAATGGCAATGAGGACAATAATAATCCACATTTTTAATGGCATTTTTAGCTAAGATATGTTCATTGTTATGATTTAAAGCTACTAACATACGTTCACCTCATAAATATTAACGAAGCAAACACTATTTTTACTTTTGACAACATATAAGTTTAAAGAAGTCCATAAAAAAACGAGACATTTTCATGTCTCGTCTAAAATACTATTTTTATTCAGTTGCGTCAGTAAAATAACGACGCATTTGAGAAGTGACATTGTGACTCATAATGATTTTACCGTAGTCATTCAAGTACACTTCAGTTTTATCTGTTGGATAAGCAAATTCTAACAATTGACTATAACTATCATTAATTGTCTCTTGATCTACATTTTCATCAAAATGGATAGCATAATAATATTGTGAATCAATCATGTAAAGTAAATCTTCAAACTCTACTGTACTTTGATTGTTGTGATAAGCATAATTTATTACTTGCTCTAGATCTTCAAATTTAACTATGACAGTACGCATACTTGCTTGTTTACGCTGTCTTTGAGGTTGTTCTTGTTGTGCTTTCTTTTGTTGATCGCGTTGTTCAAATATATTTTCTACATTATCTTCACTTTCAAGTGTTTGAGCTAGAAGTTCATTTACTTGGTCATCAAATTGATCAAAATGATTATCATCAGCCATATTCATAGCTTCTTCATTTTTAGACTTAGAAATAGTCACTTCCACACCCTTTTCAAAGGCATGTACTTGAATCCATAATGGACCTTCAACAACAAAATCTTCTTCTTCATTGATTTCATCCATCATAGACCAAAAGAATTCTTCTCCACGTTTGCGGTTTGTCCATAAATCTTCACGACTAAAGCCACGCGCTTCTATATCGCTATATGTTATAAACAATTTAACTGTTGTATCATCTACGCGTTCTATTCTCATATCATCTCACTCCTTACAGTCGATGAATAGTAACCATATTGTATTAGAACGTGACTTAAATTACAATCTATTTGTTTGATTAAATTTAACTATATTTTTATGGGGTTCTTATAGTGTTATATTCCCCATTTTCATAGGTAAAAAACAACCATCTATGACTCAATTCAACTTCTATAATATACAAAAAACAACACCATTTCAAAAATAGTGTTGTTGTAATATCTTTTAGTAAAGTGATTAAATCACATTGTTATTAAAGTTATTAGTCAACCAAACGTTGAGCTTCTTGTAATTGGAACGTACGGACTTTTCTTGGTAAGAAACGTCTAATTTCATCTTCGTTATAACCAACTTGTAAACGTTTATCGTCTAAAATAATTGGACGACGTAGTAAACCAGGATTATCTTGAATAATTGAGTATAAATCTTGTAATGGTAAAGAATCAATATCAACATTCAATTTTTGGTATGTTTTAGAACGAGTTGAAATAATCTCATCAGTTCCGTCTTCAGTCATTTTTAAAATTAATTTAATTTCATCAATTGTTAAATGTTCAGAAAAAATGTTACGCTCCGTATATGGAATGTCATGTTCTTGTAACCATGCTTTCGCTTTACGGCAAGATGTGCAACTTGGTGAAGTAAATAATGTTACCATACATCTCACTCTCCTATAATTGGATTCATTCGTTATTTTTAAATATGTTATAGATTAAAGAAATTTATGTTTCTTTTGCTTTCTTAACCTTACATTTTACATTATACCCATCTAACATTAAAATTAAATGAGAAAATCCTAATTTTTCTGAGAAATTTTGAAATAATTCAAAATAGTCTCTCAAAATATTTCAATGCTTAAATATACATTCATCTTAACACAACTTACATTTTAAAGAAATACTGTTATAATGATATGTAAATATTATTTGAGAAAGTAGGCATCTTATATGGAAACATTATTTTCAGGCATTCAACCAAGTGGTATACCTACAATTGGTAATTATATAGGTGCATTAAAACAATTCGAAGAAATTCAAAATGACTATGAATGTTTCTTTTGTATTGTTGACCAACATGCTATCACAGTACCACAAGACCGCTTGAAGTTACGTAAACAAATCAGACAATTAGCTGCGATTTATTTAGCATCAGGCATTGATTCTGATAAATCAACACTATTTATTCAGTCAGAAGTACCAGCACATGTCCAAGCTGGATGGATGCTCACTACAATCGCTTCAATCGGTGAATTAGAACGTATGACACAATTTAAAGACAAAGCGCAAAAACGAACTGACGGAGTACCAGCAGGATTACTTACATATCCACCTTTAATGGCAGCTGATATCGTTATTTATAATACAAATATTGTTCCTGTTGGAGAAGATCAAAAGCAACATATGGAATTAACTCGTAACTTAGTAGATAGATTCAATAGTAAATATAACGACGTATTGACTAAACCAGAAATTCGTATGCCTAAAGTCGGTGGACGTGTTATGAGTTTACAAGACCCTACTAAAAAAATGAGTAAAAGTGACGATAACCAAAAGAACTTTATCTCATTATTAGATGAACCAAATGTTGCAGCTAAAAAAATTAAAAGTGCTGTCACAGATTCCGATGGTGTTATTAAGTTTGATCGTGACAATAAACCAGGCGTTTCTAATTTATTATCTATTTATTCAGGACTAACTAATGAAACAATTAAAGATATTGAAGCGAAATACGTTGGAGAGGGTTATGGTAAATTCAAAGGTGATTTAGCAGAAATTGTAAAATCATTCTTAATCGATTTCCAAGAAAAATATGAATCTTATTATAATTCTGATGAACTAGATGATATCTTAGATAAAGGTAGAGACAAAGCTCAAAAAGCCTCATTTAAAACGTTGAAAAAAATGGAAAAAGCTATGGGCTTAGGACGTAAAAGATAAATTATTATCGAAAATTAATTTTCCATTCAAAGTGTTAGCACTTTGAATGGTTTCTTTTATATCAAAATTTCATAAAGTATTTTAGGGGGAAGCTATTTTGTATCAATTTAGAAATGCCAAAATAGAAGATTTAGAAGAAATCTTAATTATTGAAAACCAAGGTTTTACACCAGAAGAAGCAGCAACAAAATCAGCTTTAATAAAAAGAATTGAAATGATTAATGATACATTTATTATCGCTGAATTGAATGAAAAGGTTGTTGGTTATATTAATGGACCGGTAATTAATCAACCATTCATTACCGATGATTTATTTGAAAGTATAGATGAGAATCCAACAACTGGAGGTTATGTAGCTATATTAGGATTAGTCGTTGATCAATCACAAAGAAATCAAGGTCTTGCTGGTAAATTACTAAATGAAATAGAACAACGAGCTAAAACACACCATCGTTTAGGTATAACGTTAACCTGTAAAGAAGAACTGATACCATTTTATGAAAAATATGGTTACGTTAATAAAGGGGTTTCTAGTTCCCAACATGGTGGTATAAAATGGTTTAATTTAATGAAGGAATTTAAACATTAGTTAATCATAAATGATATAAATTAAATGGCGAAGAAAAAACGTATCGATACGCTTTTCTCCGCCATTTTTAATTTAATTATTTTTTCTTTTTACCAGTTTCTCTATCGATTGATTTATCGATATAAACATCTTTTAATGTCGTATCAGGACCTACTTTATGGTAAACCAAACCTTTGACTTGAGGGTTTGTTAAATGTGCTTCCCCTTTTTGATAAATTGGTGTAACCGGAGCATTTTCTAATAGAATTTTTTCAGCTTGTTGTAAAGCTTCATTTCTCTTTTCTGGTTCTTGTAATAATTTTCCATTAGCATCTTTGATTAATTGGTCATATTCTTTATTACCCCAATCAGTATTATTTTGAGGATTACCAGTTTTCATAATTTCTAAAAATGCCATTGGATCAGGATAGTCAGGTGACCATCCAGCATAAGATGCTTGATAGTTATTAGATAATTCAAGATTTATTTTTTGTTTGAATGGTAATTGCTTCACTTTCACTTCTACACCAGGTAAATTAGTCTCTAATTGAGATTTAATAAACTCAGCTGAAATCTTTTGAACAGGAGTATCTTGAACATTTAAAGTAAAGGTTACATTTTTCTTACCTAATTCTTTTTGAGCTTTCTTCCAATTATCTGCAGCTTCATGTTTGTTATATTTCAATGGTGATTTAATTGTACTAGCAAAATCTTTACCACTTGGAGTTGTAGCAGTTCCATAACCAGTAAAATTACTTGAAGGTAATGAACCATCATTAAATACAGAATCAACATATTCTTTTCTATTAATCGCTTGTGCAATTGCTAATCTCAAATGCTTATTTTTAAATTCTGGCACTTCTTTTTCATTTAATTTAATGTAAAAAGTTGCAGCTGTTAATCTTTTTCTTAAGGCAGGTGACTTTTTATATTTGTCTACTTGCTCAGATGAAATAATTGCGTCATCAACTGAGTTGGTATCATACAGTGCTGCACCAGCTTGATTATCTTTAAGAATTTTATAATTGACTCTATCAAGTTTCACATGTTTTTTATCCCAATATTGATTATTTTTTTCTAATTGAATTTTATCTTCAACTTTCCAGTTTACTACTTTGAATGGACCATTATATACTGCTTTATCAGCAGTAGTACCGTATGCTTTACCATATTTTTTGGCTACTTTTTCATTCTGAGGATCAAATGTATTTAATGCTAATAATTCATTTATATATGGGACAGGTCTTTCTAAATTAATTTGTAATTTATATTTATTTAATGCTTTGATTCCAAGGTCTTTAACTGGTTTCTTTCCAGCATTAATGTCATCAGCATTTTTTATATCACTCATAATATATGCAAATTCTGAAGCTGTTTTAGGATTAGCAACTTTTCTCCATGCAAATACAAAGTCATCAGCTGTTACCGGGTCCCCATTACTCCATTTAGCATCTTTTCGTAAGTCTACTGTTAATGTTTTACCATCTTTACTTTTCTTAGGTAAGCTCGTAGCAATAGCAGGTTCTGCCTTATCATGTTTATTCATTGAATATAAACCTTCAAATGACTGTCCCGCTATATCACCAGATACTGCATCTGAAATCATTGTAGTATCTAAAGTTGTCATATCTTGTGGTATTACTTTTCTAAATACTTGTCCTTCATCTGAGTATAAACTTTTACTATTACTACAACCTGACAGTATCGATGATGTAATGATTAAAGTTACTATCAGTGTTATCCACTTTTTCATATGTATCCCCCTCCCTTTTATTATCCTGCAGTATTAATTTGTTGTTTTAATTTTTCTGCTTCAGTCTCTGTGACTAAGACAAAGTGTTCTGGTCTTATTTCATACAATTGTTTATTTTCAATATCGTTATCATCAGGTTGATATGTAATACGTTTTCTTTGTCTTTCAACGTCAGGATCAGGTTGAGGAATAGCTGATAGTAATGATTTTGTATAGTCATGTAATGGGTGGTTATATATATCATCTGCTGGTCCTAATTCGACAATTTTACCAAAATGCATAACTGCTATTCGGTTAGAAATATATTTCACCATAGATAAGTCATGAGCGATAAATAAGAAAGTGATTCCTCTTTCTCTTTGTAATTTCAACATGATATTTACAACTTGTGCTTGGATAGATACATCTAATGCAGAAATCGGTTCATCCGCAATAATAAATTCAGGTTCTACAGCTAATGCTCTTGCAATACCTATACGCTGGCGTTGTCCTCCAGAGAATTCATGCGGGTATCTATTGGCATGTTCTTTACTTAAACCTACTGTTTCCAAAGCATCATATACACGCTTTTTTCGATTGCGTTTATCAGTCGCTAAATGATGAATATCAATACCTTCGCCAACGATATCCATCACTTTTAGACGAGGGTTTAATGAAGCATATGGGTCTTGGAATATCATTTGAATTTTCTTGTTAAATTTCAACATATCTTTTCGTTTATTAATTTTATGAATATCTATACCGTCATATATTATTTCACCACTAGTGATATCATTTAATTTAATAATGGCTTTACCAGTTGTTGATTTACCACAACCAGATTCACCAACTAAACCTAATGTTTCACCTTTATAAATGTCGAAAGAAATATCTTCAATTGCTCTGACTTCATTCTTTTTCCCTTGATTGAAATATTGTTTTAAATGTTTCACTTCTAAAAGTTTAGTTTTGTTATTATTCATTAAACGCCACCCTCTCTACTTTGATGGGTTTTTCATAACGATTCGGTAAATCTTTAAATCGCTTTTGTACTGCCAATGGCGGTTCTACTTTAGGTGCACGTTCATCTAATAACCATGATTTCACAAAATGTGTTGGAGATACCTGAAACCATGGTGCCTCTTCTTTAAAATCAATATCTAAAGCATATTGGCTACGTCGTGCAAATGCATCACCTATTGGAGGATGTAATAAATCTGGTGGTGTTCCTGGAATCGCTATTAAATCAGTTTCATTGCTTGTAGTTAAATCAGGCATTGATGACAATAACCCCCATGTATATGGATGTTTAGGTCCATAAAATATTTCATCCACATTACCTGTTTCAATCATTTGCCCACCATACATAACAGCAACTCTATCAGCAATATTGGCTACTACTCCTAAATCATGGGTGATAAAAATGATAGATGTATTAATTTTTTGTTGTAGTTCTTTCATTAAATCTAATATTTGAGCTTGCATGGTTACATCTAATGCAGTTGTAGGTTCATCAGCAATAAGTACTTTTGGCTCACAAGCAAGCGCTGTAGCAATTACAATTCTTTGTCTTTGGCCACCAGAGAATTGATGTGGATATGCATTAAATCTTTTTTCAGCATTTGGCAACCCTACCAAATTTAAAATTTCTAATGCTCTACGTTTTGCCTCTGATTTACTCATTTTTTTGTGCTTAATTAGAGGTTCCATGACCTGTTTTCCTATTTTCATTGTGGGGTTAAGCGATGTCATTGGATCTTGGAATATCATTGAGATATCTCTACCACGTAATTTGATTAATTCTTTTTCACTTTTTTTCGCAAGATCTTCTCCCAAAAAGTTTATTTCTCCCTCTTTAATACGACCAGAATCACCTTGGAAAAGTTTAGTAATTGCTTTAGTTGTTACAGATTTACCAGAACCTGATTCCCCTACAATTGCTAAAGTTTCTCCTTTGTTGAGATAAAAATCCACACCCCTCACAGCTTGTACTTCTCCAGCTGTAATATCAAAAGATACATGTAAATTATTAACTTCTAAAATTCTTTCTGACATAAACTGCACTCCCCCCTTTTATTTACGCATTTTCGGATCAAATGCATCGCGTAATCCATCACTAAATAGATAGAAGAATAATATTAATAAACTTAAAATAATCGCTGGTATAAATAATTCATGTGGATGAATTAATAACATTGCACGCCCATCATTTACCAGTGAACCTAATGAAGTTTGAGGTGCTGGCACACCGATTCCGATAAAGCTTAAAAATGCTTCAAAGAAAATCGCACTTGGTACAGTAAACATTGAAGTAACAACAATAGCACCTAACGTGTTAGGTAAAATATGTTTGAATATAAGTTTGAATTTTGATGCACCTAGTGTTTGAGAAGCTAATACAAATTCTTGATTTTTGAGTTTTAAAAATTCACCTCTAACCACACGACTCATGCCTAACCAACCAGTAATAGACATAGCTAAAATAATTGTCCAAATTGAAGGTTCAAAAATTAACACAAAAAGAATAACGACAATTAAGTTAGGAATTGAGGCAATAACCTCTAAAATTCTCTGCATCACATTATCAATACGACCGCCAAAGAACCCTGATATTGCACCATAAGTAACCCCAATAAAAATATCAAGAAGTGCTGCCACGATACCTATGAATAACGATACTTGAGTGCCTTTCCAAGTTCTTGTCCATAAATCTCTACCAAGTTGGTCTGTACCAAACCAATAATTATCTTTGGCATGCGCTTCTTTGTATGCATCTTTACCATCTGTCCCTTTTCCATCAAAAGGCAAGAATGGTACTTTATCTAAAACTGCTATTTTAGCAGGTAAATTTCTATGCTCTACGTTTTGAGCTGCATAATCTCTGTTGTTCATTAGAGGTCCAATAAATGCAAATAATACAATGATAATCAGACCTATCATACCTACTACTGCTAATTTATTGCTTCTTAATTGCGCCCAAGCATCTTGCCAGAAATTTTTACTTTCGCGTTGTAATTCTGGTTCTTGATTTAAATCTAATTCTCTAATAACAAAATCAGTAGAAACTGCCCCTTCAGAGGTATGTGACATTGCTGCATTTGAATAATCTTTATCCATTCGTTTTTCTGTCATTACTTTTTACCTCCTTGAACACGAATTCTAGGATCAATTACGCCATATAAAATGTCTACTATAAAAATAGAAACAATGAATAATGTGCTAAACAGAATTGTTGTTGCCATAATAACAGGGAAATCATTAGTAGTTATTGAACGTACGAATTGGTCCCCTAAGCCCGGTACACCAAAGATATTTTCAATTGTTAATGTCCCCGTTAAAATTCCTGCTAACATCGGTACCAAAATCGTGATAATTGGAATTAATGCATTACGTAACGCATGACCAAATAACACTCTCATTGTTGAATTACCTTTAGCACGTGCTAATAGAATATAATCAGAGCTAAGTACCTCAATCATTTCTGCTCGGATATACCTTGCTACTGTAGCTAGTACGACTGCGGATAAAGCAAGTGACGGTAATACTGCTGTAGAAAAACCTTCCCATCCAGCTACTGGAAACCATCTCAAACGAACTGCAAAAACGTATTGTAATAATACTGCTAATACAAATGATGGTACTGAAACTGCTATAACTGAAATTACTGTTGTCGTATAATCAACCCATGTATTTTGTTTTGTTGCTGCCGCAACCCCTAATACCAAGCCAAAAATAATTCCAATAATCATTGCTGTAATACCCATCTCAAATGATGGTAATAATCTAGGTTTAATAAGTTCCCAAACTGGTTGATTATGATATTGGAATGAATAACCAAAGTCCCCAGTTACTACATTTTTTAAATAATGTACGTATTGTACAGCTACCGGATCATTTAATCCATATTTTTCATTTAAAATTGCTTTTTGATCAGCATTTAACTTAGCATCATTAAACGGTGATCCCGGCATCATTTTCATTAAGAAAAAAGTAATTGTAATAATAATAAACAACGATAAAAACATATATCCTAATCGTTTAAATATGTATTTTCCCATCTAATTCCTCCCGATTATTTTCAAAATTGACATTCCCTTCAAAATTTTCTGAATACTTAACTAGTATTATATATTTACAATGCATATAAAATCAATATAGTTTTGCGTTAATGCAATAAAGCAATCATTTTATAAAAATATATTTTTTTGTTTTCAGAATAATTTGGTTGAGTTAAACTATAGACAATACTTAATCGGAGTGGTTTTATTGAAATCGATAAAAAATTATTTATTACCGTTAATCATAACAGTCATCATATCTTTTCTATTTTGGATTTGGACTTCTCATACATGGACTGATTATATTAACGTCTTATTTTATGTATCTTTAATTTCTTTCATACTATTGTTTATTATTCTTTTAGTACAGGAAGGCATATTCGATGTCACTAGTTATGGTTTTCGACGTTTAACATACCAACTTTCATCTAATTCGAAAAAGAAAAGTATGAAAGATGATGCGTTTTTTAATCCTAAAAACGCAAAAAAGGAACACTACATGATTTCCTCATGGGTGCTCCCTAGTCTTTGTATTAATATATTGTTAGTTATCGTCACTATTATTGTTTCTTTCACTATTTAAAAACGCAAGTGTCACATTAAGCCGACACTTGCGTTTTGTATATTTTAGTCTTCGAATTTTTTGAAAATCAATACTGCGTTATGTCCACCAAAACCTAAACTATTACTCATTGCATGTGTAATTTCTAAGTCTTGAGCTTCATTAGGCACATAATCTATATCACATTCTGGGTCAGGTGTTTCTGCATGGATTGTTGGAGCAATTTTTGAATCTCTAATAGATAAAGCAGAGAAAATTGCTTCAATACCACCAGTTGCGCCAAGTAAATGACCTGTCATAGATTTTGTTGAGCTAACTTTTAATGTATTAACTGCATCACCAAAAGTATTCTTGATAGCTTGTACTTCGTATAAGTCACCCACTGGAGTACTTGTACCATGCGCATTTAAATATTGAATATCTTTTGCTTCAATGCCCGCATCATCAAGTGCTGCTTGCATTGCTCTAGAACCGCCTTCACCTTCTGGCGCTGGTGCAGTAATATGGTAAGCATCACCTGTTGTACCATAGCCCACAATTTCTGCATAAATTTTAGCACCACGTGCTTTTGCAGATTCAAGAGATTCTATAACTACAATCCCTGCACCTTCACCCATAACAAAGCCATCTCTGCCTTCTTGGAATGGACGGCAAGCCGTTTCTTTATCATCATTTGTAGATAATGCACGACTCGCACTGAAACCAGCAATAGCCATATGTGAAATAGGAGCTTCCGTACCACCAGTTATCATTGCGTCCGCATCACCACGTTGAATGATTTTAAATGCTTCACCAATTGAGTTAGTTCCTGTTGCACAAGCAGTTACAGTTGAGCCACTTGGACCTTTAGCACCTAAATCAATAGATACTTGTCCTGTCGCCATATCTGGAATTAACATTGGCACGAAGAATGGACTTACACGTCTTGGTCCGCGTTCAACTAATTGAGTATGGGCTTTTTCGAATGTTTCCATTCCTCCGATACCTGAACCAATCCACACACCAATACGATTTGCATTCGCTTTAACGTCTAATTGGGAATCTTGTACTGCTTCTCTAGCAGCAACAACTGCATATTGCGTAAATCTATCCATACGACGTGCTTCTTTTTTATCAATAAAATCTTCTACATTAAAATCTTTTAATTCGCCTGCTAGATGCACATTATAATTTTCAGTATCAATTCTTGTAATAGTATCGATACCATTAACTCCTTTTAGTGCATTCTGCCATGTTGTTTCAGCATCGTTACCGATTGGAGATAAGGCTCCGATACCAGTAATAACAACTCTATTATTTTCACTCATTAGTTATCCTCCTATTTTCCCCATTTAATAACCATTGCACCCCAAGTAAGTCCGCCACCGAAACCTACTAAAACTAGCGTATCGTCATCTTTAATTTTACCATTTTGTAACTCTTGATTAATACTTAACGGTATTGAAGCAGCAGATGTATTACCGTATTTATTAACAGATACACTCATTTTTTCAGGTTCAATACCTAATCTTAAACGAGCTGATTCCATAATTCTTATATTTGCTTGATGAGGTACAAATAAATCGATATCTTCTGAAGTTAAACCTGCTTTTTCAACAACACGTGTTGACGCATCGCCCATTATTCTTACAGCAAATTTAAATACTTCACGACCATTCATTTTTAATTTCTTAGTTTCTTTATCTAAATATAAGTATTTTCCGCCACTACCATCAGATCCCATTTCGTAACTAATAATACCACGACCTTCTGATACTTCGCCAATAACAACTGCACCAGCGCCATCGCCAAATAAGACAGCTGTAGAACGGTCAGTTAAATCAGTAATTTTAGATAATTTATCTGCGCCTACTACTAGTATATTTTTATAATCACCTGATTGAATATATTGTTTAGCAGTAATCATTGAATACATAAAACCAGAACAAGCTGCTAACTGATCCATTGTAGGTACCTTTCCTGTACCTAAACGTTCTTGTAAAATATTAGCAACACTTGGGAATGGCATGTCACCTGTCGCAGTCGCTACTATAATCATATCTATATCTTCTGGTTGAATACCAGCATCTTTAATTGCTTTTACACTAGCTTCGTAAGCTAAATCTGATGTATCTTGATCTTCATTAGCCCAATGTCTTTCTTTGATTCCAGTCATTTTAGAAATCCATTCATCTGATGTTTCTAAAAATTGTTCAAAATAGGCATTGTCTACAATATTTTCTGGAGCGTATGCCCCGAAACCTTTAATACCCACATCCATGGTTGTACACCTTCTTAATAAATTTTTAATACCAGGTATTAATTTAACATATTTTTCATTTTAAACTCAAGTATATAGAAATCTAATTGAATAGCTGCTATCTCTACACATACTTATATGATTAGCTATACAATCATATAATACCGTCATTTAAATAGCTTTTTAATTTAAACTAATACAAAAATGCTTTAATTAAATCATATCATATATAAGTTTGATACCACTGTTTCAAACTCATTTGGATTCACTCTATACAAACAATCTTTTTTCCATTAAAATATATGTATATATACTATATTGGAGGTTGCATGCAATGAAATACCTCATGACATTCTTTTGGGCATTCGTTTTATTACAAATGGTCAATTTCGTATTGAACAGTTTAAATGGTGAAGGTAACAGCTTAAATGTTGTTTCACCTATCATTATGGCAGTTATATTTACAATAACAACTGCTATTTTAGGTGCAATAATTAGTCCTAAAAATAAATCTGAACAATACGAATAAGTAAAAACTGGTAGCAGACTTTTATACAGTTGCTACCAGTTTTTTTATAATTTATATCATAAATTTACTATTTTTAAATTTTTCTCCCCGTCAATTGTACACTTGTTTCGTCAATTTTATGTTTGTTTACTTGTTTTAAAAAGTCATTCAAATAAAATCCATTATCTAAATCTAATTTTTCTTTTAATGCATAAACTGTTAATTCATATTGATGATCTTTGTCAGGAGGTGTGGGTCCTACATAATACTTATCAATTGCTGAGAAATCTTCTCCTAATAAGCCACTTGTAAAACTATTCTTTCCTTGAATACCGTCAGTCGTAATTCTAGAGAAATCTTCTTTTACAGAAATATTTGAATTTGAAACTTTAAGATTTGCTACACTCCAATGAATCCAGGCAAATCCACAAACTGGAATAGCATCATAGTCTATTAATGACCAAGCAAGATATTGAGTATCTTTAGGAAGTTCAGTCACTTCAAATGGAAATGATTTGATTGGATTGCCATTGATTAAGTCACTTTCATTTGCGCCAGCTGCATAGGCATATGGGATAAAATTGTTTTTAAATTCTGTGTTGATTTTCATGATGTTCACTCCTCGAATAATTACTATTATTTCTTATTATATTATAAATTAACTAATTAAAGTATATGCATCATTTGTTTAGTTCATTATGTGAATCAATCCATACTTTTAAATACTGAAATCAACCATTTACATCACAAATAAAAAACCAAGAAGATGAATTTTCATTCAAATTCTTGGTTTTAGTTATTTATTATTCAGGTTTGTTAACATCAAATGTTAATTCACTGTTGTCATCTAAATCTACATCTATTTTAGTACCTTCTGGTAAGTTTTCTTTAATCATCATACGTGCTAATGGTGTTTCAATTTGTCTTTGTACAAATCGTTTCAATGGTCTTGCACCAAATTGAGGTTCATAAGCTTCTTCACCTAACCATTTTTTCGCTTTTTCAGTTACTTCAATAGTTATTCTTTGATCTACTAATCTCATATTCAAGTTACCAATAATTTTATCGACAATCATACTCATATCGTCAACTGATAATGGTCTGAATAATACGATGTCATCCATACGGTTTAAAATTTCTGGTTTGAAGTATGCATGTAAGCTATCCATAACAGCTTTTTCAGTAGATTCACTAATATCACCTGTTTCAGATACTTGATCTAACAATACTTGTGAGCCAATATTACTTGTCATAATAATAATTGTATTTTTAAAATCAACGCTTCTACCTTTAGAATCAGTTAATCGACCTTCATCTAAAATTTGAAGTAATACGTTAAATACATCACTGTGGGCTTTTTCCACTTCATCAAGTAAGATAACTGAGTATGGGTTACGTCTTACCGCTTCAGTTAATTGACCACCTTCATCATGACCTACATAGCCTGGAGGGGCACCAATTAATCTAGACACAGCATGTTTTTCCATATACTCACTCATGTCGATTCTGATCATGTGTTTTTCAGAATCAAATAATGACGCTGCTAATGATTTAGCTAATTCAGTTTTACCTACACCAGTTGGTCCTAAGAATAAGAAACTACCAATTGGTCTATTAGGGTCTTTGATACCTGCTCTGGCACGTACTACAGCATCAGAAACTAAACCTACTGCTTTATCTTGACCTACTACACGTTTATGCAAAATATCACCTAAGTGCAGTAATTTATCTCTTTCAGTTTCTACTAGTTTTGATACTGGGATACCAGTCCATTGACTTACAATATCTCCAATTTCCTCGTCAGAAACGATTTCACGAATCATTCTATCGTTATCTTCACCTTGTTCATCTTGGAAGACATCTTCTAATTCTTTTAATTCTTTTTCCAATTGTGGTATTTTACCATATTGTAATTCTGCTGCTTTTTCAAGATTGTTATTAGTTTGCGCATCTTCTAAAGCTTTTCTACTTTCATCCAATTCAGCACGTTTTTCTTGTAATTTAGCAATTTTTTCTTTTTCTTGTTCAACACGAGATTGTAATGAGGCTTGTTTTTCTTTTTCGTTAGATAATTCTTCTTGAAGTTCTTCAAGACGTTGTTTACTAGCATTATCAGATTCATTTTTCAATGCACTTTCTTCGATTTCTAATTGCATTACACGTCTATTAACTTGATCTAATTCAGTAGGATTTGAGCCCATTTCAGTACGAATAGTTGCACAAGCTTGGTCAACTAAATCAATCGCTTTATCTGGTAAAAATCTGTCAGTAATATATCTATCAGATAATTCTGCTGCTGCAACTAAAGCACGGTCTTGAATACGTACACCATGATATACTTCGTAACGTTCTTTTAAACCACGTAGGATTGAAATTGTATCTTCAACATCTGGTTCGCTTACGCCTACTTTTTGGAAACGACGTTCTAAGGCAGAATCTTTTTCAATATACTCTCTATATTCATTTAATGTTGTAGCACCAATACAATGTAATTCACCACGTGCTAACATAGGTTTTAACATGTTGCCAGCATCCATAGCACCATCTGTTTTACCTGCGCCTACTAACATATGAATTTCATCAATAAATAGGATTATTCTACCATCAGATTCTTTAACTTCTTTAAGTACTGCTTTCAAACGTTCTTCGAATTCTCCTCGGAATTTTGCACCTGCAACTAAGGCACTTAAATCAAGTTCGAAAATGGTTTTGTCTAATAATGATTCAGGCACGTCTTTTTTAACAATTCGTTGAGCTAAACCTTCAACAATTGCTGTTTTACCAACACCTGGTTCACCAATAAGTACTGGATTATTTTTTGTTTTACGACTTAAAATACGGATCGTATTGCGTATTTCCTCGTCACGGCCAATGACAGGATCCATTTTACCTTGGCGTACTTCCTCTACTAAGTCACGACCATATTTCTCTAATGCTTCATAATTTACTTCTGGGTTCTGGCTAGTCACATGATTTCCCCCTCTAATTTTATTTATAATTTCTTTGATAACTTCAGATTTATTGCCTATGAATTCTTTAGTTGTTTGATCAATGTCCATAGCTGCTCTTAAAACATGTTCCATAGAAATGAATTCATCATCATAATCATTCATGTAAGTTTCAGATTTGTTCATTAATTCGTTTGCTTTAGAACTGATATATTGTCCATATTGAACATTATCACCTTGAACAGTTGGATAAGATTTCAACTTCTTATCATAAGCTTTTTCTAATTGGTCTACGTCAATATTTGCACGTTCTAACACACTTTTAAATAAACTTTCACTTTCGTTTAACGTTGCTTTTAGTATTGCTTCTATTTCTATATTTTGTAATTCAAATTCTTTACTATATTCAATTGCTCTTTGTAATGAGCCTTGAATAGCATATGTCATTTTATTTATATCCAATTGTTTTCACCTCTATTTATTTAGAGTCAGTCATTCATTCATCAAAGTTTATTTTTGACTTTGACTTTCTTTGACCTTAACTATATTATAGTCCCTTTTTTAAAATTAATCAACAACTTGAACCTAAAATTTTTATTAATTTTAATCAATTAAATTTTGAATGGATAATACCGAAAAACTCAAACTAAAACCTCTTTAAGTATTGAATTGACATATTTTCAAATAATAAACAAAGAAGTAGTATTGAGTACGTTTAGTTTAATAAACATCTTTCAATACTACTCCATTATTTGATTAGATTATTTCTTTTTAATATGTTTTAAAATTTCGTCAGTAAGTGCTTTTACGCCACTATTTTCTAAATGAATTCCATCAGGAGCAAAGTATTCTGTATGACCCTCTGATCTTTTATACCAATCAATTAAAGTCACATTTCTCTTATCTTTTGCTGCATCAGCCATTAGCTTATTAACATGATTTTCATAACCTCTTGGTACTCGTGTATTTACTAAATAAATTTGAGCTTTACCAAATTTACTAATTAAATCATCAAGCTGTTCTTTATTAAAATCACCATTAGTACCTAATTCTAATACAACTTGATCAGATTTTTTATTATAATGAGAATAATTTTGTTCTGCTAATGGAATTGCTTGATATAAATTTCTACCAACCTTACCATCAATTTTAGCTTTTGGCACACTGTCTTTAAAAGTTTCCCCTATGTCTACCATTACTGAGTCACCTATTAATAATGGACTAATATCTGTATCTACATCTGTATCATTTTTTCCATTTTGACCAATTTTATCAATAGGAATCATTCTAATTAAATACTTATCTTCAAAATCTGTGTTAAATGAAATGGACTTATGATTAATTTTATCTTTACCTAGTCCATCAAATGAACCAATCATAATAAAAGCAAATGGAATAATTAAAATAATAATCGTAATCGTTCTAATAAGTGCAGGTTTATACTTACGTTTCAAAGTAAATGCCTTTAATCCTTGTTTTCTGAAAGGTGTTTCTACATAACGATATGACAACTCAGCGCAAACAAATGTTAAAACAATATCTATAATGTAGACATATAAAGGAATTTGTCCATCAATATAATAGCTATGAATAAAACTAATAATCGGAAAGTGCCATAAATATAAACTATAAGACCGTTTACCTATGTATACAAACAAAGTATTACCTAATAGTTTAGACACAAATGTTGCTGGATGCACCACACTAGCAATGATAAATAAAGTCATAGCAGAAATAATATAAAATCCACCATTATAAATCCAGTCACTTTCGTCTTGAACAGTTACAAATAATAGAATTAAAAATGCTAATCCTAATATGCCTACTATATCTATTGCACGCTGTAACGCTTTAGGAGGTTGTGCTTTTAATTTGAATGGTGGCCATAAAAATGCCAATATGACACCTAATAATAATGTTTGTAAACGCGTATCAGTACCAAAATATACTCTTGAATGGTTCAAATGTGGCTCTGAAATGATAATCATTAACATAAGTGATAATAATGATATGATCCAAAAAATGAGCGTCACATTACGGTATTTCTTTAAAGTTAGTAATAAAGTAATTAAAACTATTGGAAAAACTAAATAAAACTGTTCTTCAATAGCTAATGACCATAAGTGTTTAAGTGGCATAAAAGAGAATTGTTCAAAGTAGTTAACATCCTTAGCGATATACCACCAATTTGAAACATAAAATATTGCAGCAATAATATCATGTTTTACTCTAACTATCTCTTCTGATTTAAAAAGTAATGTGGCTATACCAACTACTAATAATAGCGCTAATACAGCTGGAACTAACCTTTTCAAACGACGTAACCAAAAATTCTTTAAATTGATTATGCCATTTTCTTCGTATTCTTTTAATAATAAGCTCGTTATTAAATAACCTGAAATAACAAAAAATGTATCTACACCTAAAAATCCGCCTGTTAACCATTGTTTATTTAAATGGTAAATAATAATGCCGATAACAGCAATTGCTCTTAAACCATCTAAACCAGGCATATATCTTAATTTCTTTCCCCTATTTCTAGTGCTTTTATATTCCTTATTCATATTTCACTTTCTTCCCATCAAATCATTTTCGAATATTCATAGTAGTTTAAGTTTTATATTAAAATAGTCATGTATCTTGTATTTAATCTAAGTTTCATTACTTATTGAGAAATAATTAAAACAACTTGATAAATCTTATGACTAATAATGATTTGGTTAAAATAAACTTGCAACAACTTATTTATTACTTAAATTTATTGTATTCAAGTTACAATTAGTCTTAATTATTGTAATACAACCGTAATATAAATTCAATTTAAATAGCAATTGAATATTATTTATTTAATGACGATTGTATTTTTTTAAAATTTATTAATAAATACATTTTTATTTTCAGAATATTGGTTTCTTATCGTTTAGATAGCGTAAATTTTTAAATTTAATTCATCTTAATTTGCCATCTCTAATTTAGACCACATAAAAAAGAATTAGATTAACCAACACCTAGAGCAATTTTCGCGTATCTAGACATCATATCTTTATTCCAAGGTGGATTCCATACGATATTAACTTCAGTATCTTGAATTTCTGGAATCTCTGCTAATACAGTTTTAATTTGATCAATAATTTGCGGTCCTAAAGGACAACCCATAGAAGTTAATGTCATCTCAACAGTACAAAGTCCTTCGTCATCTACATCAACTTTATATACTAATCCTAAATTAACAATATCAATACCTAATTCAGGGTCGATTACCATTTCTAGAGCTCCTAGGATACTATCTTTTAATGCCTCTTCCATTAGTATCACCTCTCTATATTTTCTTTATACTAATATATCAAATATCCGACAAAACGCCAATAAAATGCTATGATACAACTACAATATATTATTACGACATAAGGAGAACGTTATGCAGCCTCATTTAATTTGCTTAGACTTAGATGGAACATTATTAAATGATAATAAAGAAATTTCTAATTATACAAAACAAGTTTTAACAGAATTACAACAACGTGGTCATTCAATCATGATTGCTACAGGCCGTCCATATCGTGCCAGTCAAATGTATTATCATGAATTAAATATGGATACGCCGGTCGTAAACTTTAATGGTGCGTATGTACATCATCCTAAATCAAACGATTTTAATACAATACATGAAGTTTTAGATGTTGATATTTCTAAAAATATTATCGAAAAATTACAGCAATTTCATGTAACTAATATTATTGCTGAAGTAAAAGATTATGTGTTTATTAACAACCATGATCCTCGTTTATTTGAAGGTTTCTCAATGGGAAATCCTAGAATACAAACTGGTAATTTATTAGAACAACTTAACGAAGCACCAACATCTCTATTAGTAGAAGCAGAAGAAAGCAAAATTCCAGAAATCAAAGATAAATTAACACAGTTTTATGCTGAAAATATTGAACACCGTCGTTGGGGTGCACCATTTCCTGTTATTGAAATTGTTAAACGCGGTATTAATAAAGCTCGTGGTATTGACCAAGTTAGACAATTTTTAAATATTGAACCAGAACATATTATTGCTTTTGGTGATGAAGATAATGACATCGAAATGATTAAATACGCACAATATGGTATTGCTATGGACAATGGTCTTCAAGAACTTAAGGATATTGCTGATGAAACTACATTTAGTAATAATGAAGATGGTATTGGAAGATATTTAAATAATTTCTTTGATTTGAATATACGTTATTATTCATAAGAATAGCGTTTCAACACATCTGAGATAGATATACTATGCTGTCTCAGAATTTTATTATATCAGGGGGGATAACCGCATGAGTAAAATAGTTGTCGTCGGTGCAGTTGCAGGTGGTGCAACTTGTGCAAGTCAAATTAGACGTTTAGACTCTGAAAGCGAGATTATAATTTTTGAAAAAGATAGAGATATGAGCTTTGCCAACTGCGCATTGCCTTACTATTTGAGTAATACAATTACTGAAAGAGAAAAAGTGTTAGCTTATACTCCGGATAAGTTTTTCGATAAAAAACAAATATCAGTTAAAACGTATCATGAAGTCATTGCAATTAACGATACCAAACAAACTGTAACCGT
Source organism: Staphylococcus pasteuri (assembly GCF_030547725.1). Lineage (NCBI taxonomy): Bacteria > Bacillati > Bacillota > Bacilli > Caryophanales > Staphylococcaceae > Staphylococcus > Staphylococcus pasteuri. The sequence goes on from NZ_JAUOQO010000006.1 coordinate 182,220, forward strand.
TAAAAATAAAAATACAAATGAATCGTTTGAAGAATCATATGATTACTTAATTTTAAGCCCTGGTTGTAGTGCAAACCGACTTAATTTTGATACAGACTTAGCTTTTACATTAAGAAACCTAGAAGATACAGACGCTATCAATTCATTTATTGATAAAAATAATGCTCAAAAAGCATTAATTGTAGGTGCTGGGTATATTTCATTAGAAGTATTAGAAAATTTATATCATAGAGGATTAGATATCACACTTATTCATCGTTCTGAACAGGTAAATAAATTAATGGATCAAGATATGAATCAACCTATCTTTGATGAATTAAAAGATAAACATATTCAATATCGTTTAAATGAAGAAATTGCTGATATAAATGGTAATGAAATTACATTCAAATCAGGAATAAAAGAAGACTACGATATCATTATTGAAGGTATAGGTACTAAACCTAACTCTGAGTTTGTAAAAAGTTCTAACGTTCAACTTGATGAAAAAGGATTTATTCCAGTGAATGATGCTTTCCAAACAAATATAAATAACATTTATGCTCTTGGAGATGTCATTACATCACATTACAGACATGTTGATTTAAAAGCAAATGTTCCTCTAGCCTGGGGCGCACATCGTGCTGCGAGTATTATTTCTGAACAATTAGTAGGAAATGATAATATTAAATTTAAAGGATATCTAGGATCTAATATTGTTAAATTTTTCAATTATACGTTTGCTAGCGTTGGTGTTAAACCAGAAGAATTATCTCAATTCAATTATAAAATGGTAGAAACTAAACAAGGCGCACATGCAGGTTATTACCCAGGAAATACACCATTACATCTGAGAGTATACTTTGATCAAGATACTAGAAAAATTATACGTGCAGCTGCAGTTGGGCAAGAAGGTGCTGATAAACGTATTGATGTATTATCTATGGCAATGCAAAATAATATGACTGTTGATGAATTAACAGAGTTTGAAGTTGCGTATGCCCCACCTTATAGTCATCCTAAAGATCTTATTAATATGATTGGATATAAAGCACAATAAAAAACATGCAAAACGGTTAATTAAAATCGTTTTGCATGTTTTTAAGTTTATAAATGATTTAATGACCTATCCTAAACCTAACATTTTTGAGATAGGACCCCAAGGAAGAATAACACCAATTGCCATTGTTATAATAATTAAGACAATTGTACTCCAAAATAATTTTGTAGAATCTTCGTGTTTCTTTCTTTTAGTAATAGAAATTTCCATTAATGCAATAACACCTAAACCACACAACATTTTCAATGTTAAAAGCATATGATTGCCGCCTTCACCATTACTGGCTGCAGCAAATTCTTTAATTAATTCCCAAAAACCAGAAATTAATGTTAATAGCATAAACAATCTTAATGCCATCTGTAATGGTTTAAAATATGGTGTAGCTCCTTGTGCTTTAGAAATGTTTAAGTATGCAGCAATAAAAAGAATAATTGCTAATACCCAACTTAAAATATGAACATGTAACAAATCAATGTTCCCCCCCACTTAATATTTTACTTAACTAATGATACCACAAAACGAACAATTTATTTTAAATGATATAAGTATATAATTTATTACCCTTTTTTAAAGAGATTGTTCGTCATAGTAATAAACAAAAATATAAAACTCTAACCCTAAGCCCAAACATAATTATAGCCTGAGACATTTACTTATGTCCCAGGCCTTTAACTATATTATCTAATTAATTATAACTAGTTTAATCTTATTCAGAAATGTAAGTAGTTAACGTACCAATATTATCGATAGTTACTTTAACTTCATCACCAGGTTGTAAGAATTTTGGAGGTTGCATACCAGCACCAACACCAGCTGGCGTACCAGTAGCAATAATATCTCCAGGATGTAAAGCAACGTATTTAGAAATTTCTTCGATTAATTCGTCAATTTTTAAAATCATTTCACCTGAGTTACCATCTTGACGAATTTCATTGTTTACTTTAGTAACAATATTAACGTTTTCAGGTGTAGGTAGTTCATCCTTAGTTACGATGTATGGTCCCATTGGGCAACCACCTGTTAAACTTTTAGATAAGAATGCTTGGTCGTGGTTATTTTGGGCATTACGGTCAGTAATATCATTGATAATTGTATATCCATAAATATAGTCTAACGCTAATGCTTTAGGAATTTTCTCTCCTGATTTACCAATTACAATACCTAACTCGCCTTCATAATCTAATTGATCAGTAATATCTTTGTGATTTGGAATTGTTGCTAAATCACCTGTTAATGATGATGCTGCTTTAGTGAAAACATATAATCGTTGTACTTCATGGTTTAATTCACTTGCATGATCTTCATAGTTACGACCAAATGCGATAACGTTATTTGGTGGAGTAACCGGTGGTAAAAATTCAATATCATTAAATGAAATTTTATAATCTTCAGCTTTACCGCTATCTTCAGCAGCTACAACTGCTTTACGTACTTGTTCTTGGAAATCTAACGTTTGGTTTTGTTGTAATCCTGCTAATAATGTTTTCGGATGAAAATCACTTTCTGCAAAATCTGCAAATACTAATGTTAAATCCCAAACAGCATCTTCACGTTTAACTTTAACACCATATGAAGTTCTGTCATTATGCTTGAATGATAAAAATTTCATTCATAATCAACTCCTCATCTATATCTTAATACATATTATAACTGTTATGACCATGAAATAACAAATATATAAGTAAGAAAATTAAGAAAGTTTCTACATATTCGTTTTTTCAAATTATCCGTAAGTAAGAGTATCTTAATTGTCATCAATTTCTAACATGCCAAATTTAAAGAAATATAAATAACCTTTGACCTTAGTTTGAAGTATCGTTTCTAAAGTATTGCGGTAATACTTCATCTGTATGCGATACTTATCCTTCAATTGTTGACCGATTTCTTCATCTGTTAATCCTCTTCGACGGTTAAAAGCGTCTGTCTTATAATCTACAAAATAATATTCTTTATCTTTAACATAGATTAAATCAATCATCCCTTGAATAATTGAAACGTCTTCATCTTTCAGTTCTAATTGATCAACTTTAGATTGATTCACTACAAAAGGTAATTCTCTATAAACTTGATCAGCGTTTGCTATTTCTAAATACAAATTACTATTTATAAAACGCATAATTTCTTTATATCTAATATCTTCTTTTGCATCAGATTCAATGATATATTTATCTATAAGCTGATTGATATATTGATCTAAATCATCTTCAGTCATTCTTTCTTGGTTAAATGGTAAATGTTGCATTACTGTATGCATCAATGTACCCACTTCATTCGCTTTGCGTTTTCCTTGTTGACTTAAAAATTTAGGACGTTCATATGTTGAGACACCTATTCTATACTGTCGCACTCTGTCATAGTTAGTCCCACTTTCTTCCGTTTCAAGTTGACGTTTTAATTCTGATACAGATTGTTTTGACGGTTTTTCAGTGTCGACTAAATAAGGATATTCGAAAGTTAACTTGTCTTTTATTTTAGCTTTAACATCTTCGTTTCCACTTTGATACATTTCAATATCTTCTATACTTCTATGTTCTTGATCAGTAGTTGCAATCTCTGTAGAAATATCTTCGAAATGATCAATAAATAATGTCACTCTTGGTTTTACATTACTATCCAATTGTTCAACATCTTTTTCAAATTTTTGATCATTTGTAATACTAGACGATTGATATTTTGATAATATGCTATAAATCATTGTAAATGGATTAGATGCAGTTAAACGTTCATTAACAGCGATATGATTTCCCGAAATAGGCAATCTTTCTAGTTTATCTAATTCCTTTTCATCTTTAATTCTACCTATTAATATCAATTGTTCCTTGGCTCTTGTTAATGCTACATAGATTAAACGCATTTCTTCAGAAATCATTTCTTTTTCATTAATTGCAGAATAAGCGACTGAAGACAACGATGGATAAGCAATATCTTTTTCTACATCAAAGTAATCCATCCCTAATCCATATTTCTGATTCAAAACTACTTGTCCTCTTAAATCTGTTTTATTAAATTTCTTAGATAAACCAGAATATATGACAAATGGAAACTCTAAACCTTTACTACTATGAATTGTCATCATACGTACTACGTTATCGTTTGGCCCTACAATATTTTCTTCACCAAAGTCTTTACCTCTATCAATTAGCTCATCTATAAATCTAATAAATTGATACAATCCACGGAAACTGGAGTTTTCAAATTCAATAGCCTTATTAAATAGTCCATATAAATTTGCTCTACGTCCTCTACCACCTATTAAGCCACTAAAATATTGAATAACAAAATGATCGTTATAAAATTTATCAATTAATTGATAAACCGGATAACGTTGGCTATATTCTTGATAGTGTTGAATATCATCTAAAAAGTGTTTTAACTTTTTAACTAACTTTTTATTAGCAACATCATTATTAATATATTGGTGAATTGATTGATAAAAATAATCATCATTAGGACTAAATACACGAATATTTGCTAATTCATCTTCTGTAAATTGATAAATAACTGAGCGCATTAATCCAACCAAATAGATATCTTGTAACGGATTATCAACTGTACGTAAAAACGATAATATAAGTCGTACTTCTGTCTGTTCGAAATAACCTTCTCTACTGTTCACGTGAAATGGAATATCATTATCTTTAAAAGCTTGCTGTAAATTACGCGCTTGACCATAACTGCGTTCTAATATAACGATATCTTTATATGTCGCAGGTCGATATGAATTAGATTTCATATCATATACTTTTTTATGGTCTAAAATGTCTTTAACTTGCTCAACTATATAATTAGCCTCTTGTTCAGTACCAGTTAAATCACTATCTTCAGAACTCGCTTCAACCATTGTACGTAATTCTACATTATGATTAACATCGTCAAATGGCGCACCATAATATAATTGTGCCGCTTCATCATAAGTAATTTCTCCTACTTCTTCATCCATCATGTGTTTAAATAGATAGTTTGTCGTTGATAATACTTCTTTTCGAGATCGGAAGTTTTGAGACAAATCTATACGCATACCTGCTCCTTGTCCTTCGGTATTAAAACGGTTATATTTTTCGATAAATAAACTTGGATCGGCCTGTCTGAATTTATAAATCGATTGTTTAACGTCACCAACCATAAATAAATTCCCATTAGATTCTTCACCTGTTTTGATACAAGATAAAATCTTCTCTTGAACACGGTTAGTATCTTGGTATTCATCAACCAATATTTCAGAAAAATGTTGACGATACATTTCAGCAATTTGTGAAGGTGAACCATCTTCATTAGTTAAAATTTGTAAAGCAAAATGTTCATAATCCGCAAAGTCTAATACATTTCTTTGGCGTTTGTGTTTCCCAAATTCATTGATGACATCTTTCACAATATCTGATAAATATGAAACTCTTGGCGCTAACAATTGCATATCATGTTTCAAATCTTCTGCAGTTCTTGAGAAATAATCACTTTTAACTTTAGTAATCATATCTTTATATTTAGTGTACGCAGCTTTCGCATCTTCTAATGCATCTACCATCATGGCATTTTCTTCTTTGATTTTTGCTGTTATAGCTGGCAATCTACTTGCAAATTGATGATTCACAAGCGTTTCAATTTGTAATGTATCATTTTCAAATAATTGACTCATAAATCGTCGTTCTGATTCTATGATTTCTAACTGCTTATCTACACTTTCCATCATTGAAAATAACTCATAACTTTTATCAAGTGATTCTTGTGCAGCATTTATAAAAATCATTGCCAAATCATTTAATAATTTTAATAACTCATCTTGTTGTGATTCATCCATATATGGTGTTGAAAGTTGATTTAACCATTCTTGAGGATTCGGGTTAGCAATACTAAAGAAATAAAGTTGTTTAATAATACTTCTAAATTGTGTATCACTACGGTCATTAGATAATTGTTCAGTTAAATCAATAAATTCTGGTTTCAAATAATCATAATGTCGCTCTAACACTTCATCAATCGTTTGTTCTAAAAGTAAGATATTTTCTGCTTCACTACTCGTTCTAAAATTAGGATCAATATCTAGTACGTCATAATGTTGTTGAATTAATTTCAAACAAAAACTGTGTAAAGTGGAAATCTGAGCTTGATGTATTTTGATACGCTGATTTTTCAAGTGTTCATTATTTGGATCTTCAATCGAAGCTTGTTGAATACGTTGGTCAACTCGATGTTTCATTTCTCTTGCACTTAAATTAGTAAATGTCACTACTAGTAAATGGTCTACATCAATTTCATCTCTTAAAATACGTTGAATAATTCTTTCAACCAGTACAGCTGTTTTACCAGAACCAGCAGCTGCAGCTACTAAAATATCTTGACCTTTGGCATAAATACTGCGCCATTGTGCATCTGTCCAAATAACATCTTGTGGTTTCGTAGGTATCATTCAGTTCCACCTCCATTTTCTTCCATTTGTTGAATCGCTTCTATTGGATTAATGGACTCATCAACAGTGCGATATCTTTTACTATCTATCATGCCATCTACATGACAAACAGATTGGTAACTACAATATTGGCATGGCAATGTTTGTTTATATTTGAGTGGTGCTACTTCTGTATGTCCATCCATAATATGACTTGCCGTTTCAATAAAATTCTTTTTATTATGTTCTATAAATTTGTAAATAGTGTTTTCATCTGCAACCTGACTACTAGCTTTATTTATTGTTCCTTTAGCAGTTAAACCAACTGGCACAATATCAGATTTGAATTTAGGTTCTAATCTAATATCTAAAGCATCTAACACATTTTCATCACTATTAACTAATCCACTCATCTTAAATTTATTAATGTGCTCTTTTTCTAATTTTTCTTGATCAATTTCTAACCAATTTTTCAATTTGAGTCTTGGTTCATGAACATGGAAGTATAGTAAGCCACCTGGTTTAACGATATCTGTTAAGCCTAATCTTTCTTGGTTTTGTAATACGATGTCCATATAAGTCATCATTTGCATTTGTAAACCATAGTAAACTTTTGTTAAATCAAGTGTTGCACTATTTTTTGATGATTTATAGTCAATAATATTAACGTAACTTTGATTTTCTTTTGTATAAGTATCTATTCGGTCAATTTGACCACGTATATTAATAGGAACACCTTGTGTAGTTGTTAATGATTTAGCCATCAATTCTTCATCAGATTTAGGTGATTTACGGAAGCCCGTTTCAAATTGTTGTGGTTTGAATTTCGTATAGTCTCCTTGATATTTCAAAGCACTTAAAGTTGTTTCAACAATTGCGCCTATTCTTCTGGATAAATAACGATAATAAGCTGATGAATTTAATAGATTAAATTGAACTTTAGGTAAAATTTGTTCAAGCGCTTCTGATGTTAATGTTTTGATTTTTTTCTGATCAAGATGTTTAAAGTCTCCATCTATACGATCAGATATATATTTCAATACAGAATGGAAAATATCACCTAAATCAAAGTTTTGTAGTTCATATTTTGTTCGCTCATTTAATCTTAAACCATGTGAAGCAAAATGTTTAAATGGACATTGTTGATACCCTTCGAATCTAGATACACTCGCATTAATCGTTTTACCGTATAAATCCTGTGCCAGTGTTTCACTAAGCTGCTTCGTCTCATTATCGTAAGTTAACGAAGTGATTAAATAATCCAATCCCTCATTAAGACGCTCATCGTCTCTCATTACTTGATATGCATCAAGCCATGTATCTGCTACAATTTCTTCATCTAACCAAGCTCTTAGTGACTCAAACAAATTAATTTTTGTTTGATGAACATGCTCAATTAATGAAATAGGATGTTCTTGATGCATTTGATGAATATTTATTACATCTAAATTGTCATAAATATCTTTTATTTGTGCTAAAAATGGACTCATTTCTTTTTCATCACCTGATGACCCCATCAAGCTATATGAAAATGTAACTCTATTTGTTGCACGAGTCATAGCAATATAGCATACAAATGCTTCATCCATTTGTAAGATATCTGACGTTGGGCTTAATTCTATTTGTGCATTTTGTTCGAATAATTTTTTCTCATCATCACTAATTAAGCTTGAAGAAGAAATAGGTTGAGGCATAGAACCATCATTCATACCGACAAGATAGATATGCTTTTTATTATCTACTTTAGCTAAATCCATCGTACCAATGCTTATTTGATCAAGTGTTTGAGGAATCATCACAAATTCTAATTGTTCTAATCCAATATCAAATACTTCTAAAAAGCGAGTTAATGTCATGCTTTCATGTTCAAACACAGTTACCAAATCATCTAGTATTTGAATTAAACCATTCCAAATTTGATCAATTTCTTCAGCTTGTTCATGGTAACCATCATTATCTAAAATATCTCGTTGTGTCATTAATTGATTGGGTAATTCAAAATATTCCATACTTTCATAAAATGCAGTAGCAAACTCACGAACTGTGTTACCTTCATTCATTGCTTGTTCAAAATGAAGAATTTTATCAATCACATCATTTTTTAATTTAACAACTTGTTCGAATGTCTCTCTTTCTTCTTGTGTAAGTTGATGTTCTTTACGACCCATTTTTCTAAAATTATCTACATTAAATAAATCGTCATCTAACCATCTTTTTCCATAAATACCACGTTCTATAGCAAAATTTTCTAATAAATCTATTAGGTGTGTACTATTTTTATATTGGTTAGTCAGCACATCTGTTTTCAATAAACGCATCATTGCATTGATATGCCAATTAGTTTGGATTACTTCGATTAGTGAACGAATCATTTCCATAATAGGATGATGTGTCATTGAACGTTTTGTATCTATGTTAAAAGGAATTTGATATAGCGGTAAAATAGATTCAAATAAATCGGCATATGATACGTCTCGATATAAGATTGCAATATCTTGAAATCTCAATTGGTTATCACGTGTATCTTTAAGAATTTGTCTTGCAATTTCATTAATTTCTTCTCTCATACTAGAAGATTCAAGAATATCGATATGCCCCTGATTTTGTTGAGGCGTTAGTTGTAATGCGTCGAATTGGGATTCTAAAGCTTTTAGATCATTGTGATTAAATCGATAGACTTCATTGAAAAGACGCTTTTGAAGTTGGATATGTAAATCTTGAGCAATCTCTTCTAAATGATTTAAAACTTCAGATGGCTTTCTAAATAAACTGAAAGCATCTTGATTACCATCAGTAGTTAATAATACCGTTACTTTTTTAGCATTTCTTACTAATGCTTGAATCATTTCGTATTCAAGAGTTGAAAAGTTATGGAAACCGTCTATGTATATTTCTGAGCGTTTTAGCCATTCAGATTTATCCATTTGTTCGATAAATTTTCGTAACGAATCTTCAACTGTAATAAAATTGCCGTGAGTTCGAGACTCAAATTGTTTGTATATTAAAGAAATATCTTCTAATTTATGTTTAGTTCTGGTTTGAATATCGTGTGTATTTAGAAATTCATCAATATGTTCAGGTAAGACAGAATATTTTTTAAAATCTTGAATTTGTTCGGCTAATTTCTCACTAAATCCAAAGTATTTGGCTTGTGATTTATATAATTTCATATCTGATTGATATTGTTGTACTAAATGATAAATCATCATTTCAGTTGCCGCTTTAGATAATCGTTGTTCCGTAAATCCCCCAACTTCTTGGAACACTCTATGGCTTAATCTTTCAAAGTGAAGTACCTCTGTTCTTAAACTTCCATTTAATGTTGAATCATTAACAAATGCTTGTTCCAATTGAAAAGTACTTTGAGTTGGAGCGATTAAAATAATTGGATCACCAAGTGGGTCAGTTTTCATTTTATCTTTAATTTCATTAACCATAGCTGTAGACTTCCCTGTCCCAGCTCTCCCTATATATGCATTTAATTCCATAACAACCCTCACTCCTTTGACAACATTTTAACATAAAGCAACACTTCATTTTCACAGAATTACATTATTGAACCTAATAGCTATCACTATTAGGTAAGTCATACTAATTTGTTTTACAAAAAGTATGACTTTCCGTTATACATATTTATTCATTAATATATCTACACAATTTTACACACAAAAAGCGATAGACTTAGCGTCTATCGCTTTCAAAATTAATTTTTAGTATTATCAGGATTAAAGTTAGCTTTAAATTCATTTAATGGCCAGAATCTGAACGAAACTTTACCAACAATTTGATCTTTATTAATCAAACCAAATGAACGACTATCTTTACTTACTTCACGATTGTCCCCTAATACTAAGTATTTACCTTTAGGGATGACATTTGATTTAGGGTTAGCATTAGGTAAATCTTTCACTTGGAAAGTACCAGTAATATATTCAATCTGTTTTCGTTTCTCATTATAATTTAAATAAGGTTCATCCTGTTTCTTACCATTTATATATAATTGGTCTTTTTTATATTCTACCTTATCTCCTGGAGTACCAATAACACGTTTAACGTAGTCATCTTTTTTATTAGCATGGAAAACAATGACGTTACCTTTTTTCACATCGCCAATTTTATAACCCATAATGTTTACGCCAACACGTTCCCCATCTTTTAATGTTGGATCCATTGAGTCACCTTTAATTGTATAAGGTTGACCAACAAAATCCTTTATAAACCATACAAGCAAAACTGCTATTGCGATGGCGACAATCCATTCTATAATTTCCTTTTTCAAATTACACACCTCTTATATTCATTTAAAGTCTGTCGTAAATGCATCAAACGGATAATATTTTACACTTACATCACCAATAATATTACTTTTATCAATTAGACCATAACGTCTTGAGTCTGATTTTACACTATCGTTATCATTTAATACAAAATAGTGTTTGGGTGAAATGATATCTCCATCTGAATGTTTCATATTTCTTAATGAAACATTATTCAAATCTCTATTTTTAGCGTACTTATCTTGAACTACTCTATCGTCTCGATAAAGCTTGTTATTTCTAATTTCAATAGATTGTCCTGGTTTCCCAATTATTCTACTAAAATGTATTCGTCCATTATCTTTATACATCACTATATCACCAGTATCTAATAAATTAAATGTGACTTTAATTTTATTAACAATCAATCGGTCACCTTCATTTAATGTAGGTGCCATACTTTGATCCTGTACAACAGCACCTCTGATGATAAATGTTTGAATGAACATTACAATAATAATCGCAAATATTAAGGAAATCAAATATTTAATAACAGTTTTCAACTTTTCACTCCTTAGTAGAGCCCATAAAATGTTTTTCTACCTTTTTACTTACAAACCAAAGTAAGACAAATAATAATAACGTCACAATAGCTCTTATCGGATTAGTGAAAATCGTCGTTACCTCTCGACCCATTATCTCTAATACAGTTATGGAAATCAATTTAGATAATGTTAAAACGATAAAATAATACTTTGTTTTAATATGTGAAAGACTTGCTACCACATTAATCAATGTATTTGGCGTAAATGGAAAACATAATAAAATAAATAGTGGTATTAAGCCTTGTCTATCTATAAAACTAATTAATCTTTGTACTGACTTTTTAGTTTTGAATTGTTTCATTTTTTTAGTATTGACTAACCTTTTAAAGATTAAAAACATTGTAAATGTACCTGCTACAATGCCTAGCCAACAAATTATAATGCCTACGACCGCATCATATGTATGCATAATTAAAATGACATAAAGCGTTAAGGGTAAAATGGGGATGATTGCTCTAAAATATATTAGCACAAACCCAGGAATATATCCGAATTGCCGAAATAAATCAAACCATTCTTCTAATTGTTCAAACGACAAAACATCAAATCCTTTCTTGGTAAACATTACCTTATTTATTATAGTTGTAATTATAGTATTTTGAAATAGCAATCTTCTTTTAAAGCAATAAATACATCTGAAGTTTGAGAAAACAAAACCACTTTACAACATGAAAGGCTAGGACAAGTTAGTCCTAGCCTTATAATTATAACATTTATTTGTTATAAAATATATTTTTTATAGATTATAGACGTGCTTCAAGATCTTTTTTCATTTCTTCAAATCCTGGTTTACCTAATAATGCAAACATATTTTGTTTATATGCTTCAACACCAGGTTGATTAAATGGATTTACGCCTAATTGATATCCACTCATAGCACAAGCTAATTCGAAGAAGTAAACAACATATCCAAATGTTTCTTCATCTAATCGAGGAATATTAACAACGATATTAGGAACTCCACCATCAGTATGTGCTAATAATGTACCTTCAAATGCTTTAGTATTTACCTCATCAATTGTTTTACCAGCAAGATAATTTAATCCATCTAAATCATCACTATCTTCTTCAATTGTAAGATCATGTTTAGGATTATTAACTTTAACAACTGTTTCAAATAAGAAGCGACGGCCTTCTTGAACATATTGTCCTAATGAATGTAAATCTGTAGTATAGTTCGCGCTTGAAGGATAAATGCCTTTAAAGTCTTTACCTTCAGATTCACCGAATAATTGTTTCCACCATTCATTGAAATATTGCATAGAAGGTTCATAGTTAATTAACATTTCAGTAGTGTAGCCTTTGCTATATAAAAGGTTACGGATTGTAGCATATTGATAAGCAATATTCTCTTCTAATTTATCTGAAGATAATTCTTCACGTGCTTTTGCTGCACCAATCATCATTGCCTCAATATTAATACCTGCAGCTGCAATTGGTAATAAACCAACGGCTGTTAATACTGAATAACGTCCACCAACATCGTCTGGTACTACAAATGTTTCATAACCTTCATTTGTAGCTAATTGTTTTAAAGCGCCTTTTTTCTTATCAGTAGTAGCGAAAATACGTTTTTTAGCTTCTTCTTTACCATATTTATTTTCTACTAATTGTTTAAATAAACGGAAAGCAACTGCTGGTTCAGTTGTTGTTCCTGATTTTGAAATGACGTTTACAGAAAAATCTTTATCTGCTAAATAATCAACTAATTCTTTTGTATAACTAGAAGATAAGTGATTACCTACAAATACAATTTCAGGATAGTCATTATTTGTTCTGAATGAAGAAGTAAGCATTTCAATAGCGGCACGTGCACCTAAATAAGAACCACCGATACCAATAACAACTAATACATCAGAATTGGCTTTAATACGTTTAGAAGCTTCTACAATTCTTGAAAACTCTTCTTTATCATAATCAACAGGAAGATCAACCCAACCAAGGAAATCTTTTCCAGCGCCAGTACCTTCATGTATCGTTTTGTGTAATGTTTTCACGATATCTTTTTGTTGTTCTAATTCATGTTCTCCAAAAAATTCTAAAGTCTTACCATAATCTAATTGAATATGAGTCATCTAAAAAGCCTCCTATGTTTTTACTACTTTAATTCTACTAAGTTTATATTTGCTATTCAATTCACAAGTCTCCTTTTTACTATTAAAAATGAACTTTCAGTGTCATTTTAGTTTCCAAATGTAATCTCTTATCAATACAATATGCATTTTTCTAAAAATTTAATAACTTTAGAAATTCTTTTATATCAGCATATATTAAAGATAATATTGAAAACATCTCATCTATCAAATGTATATTTATGTAGTATTATGGTTTATTTTTCATTAGCAGTCTGTTATGATGAATTTATATTAAAATTCTGAAAATAATTTGAGGTGTAAATATGAAAGAGAAAATTGTTTTAGCATATTCTGGAGGATTAGACACAAGCGTAGCAGTACAATGGTTAATAGATAAGGGTTACGATGTTGTAGCATGTTGTTTAGATGTTGGAGAAGGAAAAGACTTAGATGTTGTACATGAAAAAGCGTTAAAAATGGGCGCAGTAGAATGTCATATTATTGATGCTACAAAGGAATTTAGTGATGATTATGTAAGTTATGCTATTAAAGGTAATTTAATGTATGAAAATGCATATCCATTAGTATCAGCATTATCACGTCCACTAATTTCTAAAAAGTTAGTAGAAATTGCTGAAAAAACAAATTCAGTCGGTATTGCTCATGGATGTACTGGTAAAGGTAATGACCAAGTACGTTTCGAAGTCGCAATTAAAGCACTTAATCCAAAACTAAAAGCATTTGCACCTGTAAGAGAATGGGCATGGAGTCGTGAAGAAGAAATTGATTATGCAATCAAACATAATATTCCAGTATCAATTAATCATGATTCTCCTTACTCAATTGATCAAAATTTATGGGGTAGAGCTAACGAGTGCGGTATCTTAGAAGATCCTTATGCTGCCCCACCTGAAGATGCATTTGATTTAACGAATGCACTTGAAAATACACCTGATGAATCCGACGAAATTATTCTTTCATTTAAAAATGGTATACCTGTTCAAATAGATGGCAAAGATTATGATTTAGACGATTTAATCCTTTATTTAAATCAATTAGCTGGTAAACATGGTATTGGTAGAATTGACCATGTTGAAAATAGATTAGTCGGCATAAAATCAAGAGAGATTTATGAAACACCTGGTGCAGAAGTGATTTTAAAAGCTCATAAAGCACTTGAAACAATTACTTTAACTAAAGACGTTGCACACTTTAAACCAGTGATTGAAAAGCAATTTTCTGAACAAGTATATAATGGTTTATGGTTCTCACCTTTAACTGATAGCCTAAAACAATTTATTGACAGTACACAACAATATGTCGAAGGAGATGTAAGAGTTAAATTATTCAAAGGCAATGCTATCGTAAATGGTAGACAATCACCTTATACTTTATACGATGAAAAGTTAGCTACTTATACAAAAGAAGATGCGTTTAATCAAGAAGCAGCTGTCGGATTTATCGATATTTATGGTTTACCAACGCAAGTTAATTCTATGTTACATGGAGGCTACAGTAATGAGTAAAAAAGCTTGGGGAGGAAGATTCGAAGCACAACCAGAAGATTGGGTTGATGACTTTAATGCATCAATTGATTTCGACAAAAATTTAATAGACCAAGATATTCAAGGTAGCATTGCACATGCAACAATGCTCGCTAATCAACATATTATTAGTCAAGATGATGCCAAAACCATTATAGAAGGCTTAAAAGAAATCCAAGTAGATGCGCATCAAAATAAAATTGAATTTAAAGCATCGCTAGAAGACATTCATTTAAACATTGAACATGAGCTAATTCAACGTGTAGGAGAAGTTGGCGGTAAACTTCATACTGGTAGAAGCAGAAATGATCAAGTCGCTACTGATATGCATTTATACACTAAAGAAGAAGTTCTAGAAATTATTGAATTAATTAAATCATTGCAGCAAACGATATTAAAAATTGCTAATACCCATATAGACACAATTATGCCAGGTTATACGCACTTACAACGTGCTCAGCCGATATCTTTCGCGCATCATATTATGACTTATTTTTGGATGTTAGAGCGTGATAAATCTCGATTCCAAGATAGCATCAAAAGAATCGACATCTCCCCTCTTGGTGCTGCAGCATTAAGCGGAACAACACATCCTATTGATCGTCACGAAACACAATCACTGCTTAATTTTAGTGCTATATATGAAAATAGTTTAGATGCTGTCAGTGATCGTGACTATATTGTTGAAACACTGCATAATATTTCATTAACTATGGTTCATTTATCAAGATTTTCTGAAGAAATTATTTTCTGGTCCACTGATGAAGCAAAATTCATTACGTTATCAGACGCTTTTTCTACTGGTTCGTCTATTATGCCTCAAAAGAAAAATCCAGATATGGCAGAATTAATTAGAGGTAAGGTGGGTCGTACAACAGGTCATTTAATGAGTATGTTAGTTACACTTAAAGGCCTACCATTAGCTTATAATAAGGATATGCAAGAAGATAAAGAAGGTTTATTCGATGCTATCCATACAATTAAAGGTTCACTCAAAATTTTCGATGGCATGTTAGACACGATGACTGTTAATACTGATCGTCTTAATGAAACAGTTACAAAAGACTTTTCAAATGCAACAGAATTAGCTGATTATCTTGTAAGTAAAAATGTACCATTTAGAACTGCACATGAGATTGTTGGAAAAATTGTATTAGATTGTATTAATAACGGTATTTATTTACTCGATGTGCCTTTAACAGATTATCAATCCTATCACCAGAGTATAGAATCTGATATTTATGATTATCTAAAACCAGAAAATTGTTTAAAACGACGTAAAAGTTATGGTTCGCCTGGTCAAGATGCAGTTAAACATCAACTATCAGTTGCTGAAAAATTATTAAAAGCATAAGTTATTTTGTAGGAAGTCGTTCAGAATTATAGAGTTGTAGCCTGAGACATTGATTTGTCCCAGGCTTTTTCATTTTGCGTAGAAACCACTTTTTTTATATTTATACTTAATAGTTTACCAACTTTTAAAAATAAACATTATATTGTTATACAACTTATAGTATAATTGATAAGTATTTTAAAATTATTGGAAAGGTCATATTATGTATAAATTTCTAAAAGCTGTCTTATTATTTATTTTAGTATCTACAATTTGTGTATTTATTTATTCAAAGTTTCAACCAACAATTGATGCAAAAAGTTCTAAAAAACATTGGTTATCCAACCCTACAAACGAAAAATTTGTAACTATCGCTCATAGAGGTGCAAGTGGTTATGCACCTGAACATACTTTTAATTCTTACGATAAAAGCCATAAAGAAATTGGTGCTTCATATATCGAAATTGATTTACAAAGAACGAAAGATGGACAACTTATAGCTATGCATGATGACTCAGTAGATCGTACAACCAATGGGTATGGTAAAGTAAAAAATTTAAACTTATCTCAAATAAAGCAATTAGATGCTGGAAGTTGGTTTAATAAAGCAAATCCTAAATTAGCTAAATCAGAATATATAAATGCCAAAGTCCCTACTTTAGATGAGATACTTACTCGCTATGGTAACAAAGCAAATTATTACATCGAAACAAAATCTCCTGATGTTTATCCTGGAATGGAATCTCAACTATTACAAACACTTAAACAGCATGGTTTATTATCCAAGACATCTTTAAAAAACGGTCACGTTATGATTCAATCATTTTCTGAAGAAAGTTTGACAAAAATACACAAGTCTAATCAAAATGTTCCCCTAGTTAGATTAATCAAAAAGCATCAGCTACAACATTTAACAGATAAAGATCTTAAACATATTAAAAGTTATGCAACTGTAATTAGTCCTGAATTCAGTGACTTAACTCGTTCTAATACTTCTCACATCAAAGATTTAGGATTTCTTATCCACCCATTTACTGTTAATGAAACTGCAGATATGAAAAGATTAAATGGCTATGGTATTGACGGTGTTTTCACCAATTATCCAGATAAATACAAAAAGGTATCACATTAATTTATTACAAAGGGAGCGGGACAGAAATAATATTTTCTCAAAATTTATTTCGTTGTCCCACCCCGGCAAGGTTGACTAGAGTTGAAAAAAGCTTGATACAAGTGCATTTTCAATTCAGTCAACTACTGCCTATATATAATTGTAGCCTGAGACATTGATTTATGTCCCAGGCTGTTTTTATGTAAAATTACAGTTAAACTTTAATGATATTTTGAAGAATGTATTAATTTTTTTAGAGTTAATTAATTATTCAGTAAATTCTATTTCTAGTATTTGGAAATATTGTCATGATAGTGATAACACACTTATTGAAAGGATGTTATTACGATGAAAATAAACAAATGGGTTTTCGCAAGTGTTGCAACTGTATCTTTATTAGGTATAGCTAATCCTGTATATGCAAGCGGTAATGGACAAACTAATAATGGTCAATATGATCAGCAATCCACACAGTCCTCTTCAAATCAAAATCAATCAACAAATTGGCAAAAAAACCTAACCGGAGAAGCACATACTACAATTGCGCATAGAGGTGCAAGCGGATATGCACCCGAACATACATTCAATTCATATGATAAAAGTCATAGAGAATTAGGTGCTTCATACATAGAAATTGATTTACAAAGAACGAAAGATGGGCATCTTGTAGCTATGCATGATGAAACTGTTGATCGTACTACAAATGGACATGGTCGTGTTGAAGATTATACTTTAGACGAATTAAAGAAACTTGATGCTGGTAGTTGGTTCAATAAACAACACCCTAATTTAGCTAAATCAGAGTATAAAAATGCTAAAGTTCCTACTTTAGATGAAATTTTAAGTCGCTATGGTAAAAATGCTAATTATTATATAGAAACAAAATCACCAGATGTCTATCCAGGTATGGAAAATCAATTAATTCAATCATTAAATAAACATGGTATGCTGACAAATCAATCCCTTAAAAATGGTCACGTCATAGTTCAATCATTTTCTGAACCGAGTTTACAAAAAATGAAACAATTAAGTCCTAATATCCCATTAATTCGTTTATTAGATAAAGGAGAACTAACATCTCAAACTGAATCAGACTTAAAACGAATCAAATCATATGCTATTGGTGTAGGACCAGAATATACAGATTTAAACGAAAACAATACAAAACATTTAAAAGATTTAGGTTTCCTCATTCATCCATTTACTGTTAATAACGAAACAGATATGCAACGTCTAAATGATTATGGTGTTGATGGTGTGTTTACCAACTATGCTGATAAATATAAAAATATAAGTCACGAATGAAATATATGAAGAATATAGGGTATATATTAATAATATTCATATATTAAAAAGGCAGTGAAAAAATGGCAAGCGAAGAAACATTAAATCAATTTTTGGATCATTTAAAAGACGATCATATTACTACTCGTAAAATGATGGGAGAATATATTATATATTATGATAAGGCAGTCGTTGGCGGTTTGTATGACAATCGTTTACTAGTTAAAGCTACAAATTCTTCACTAAGTACATTACCTAATTATGAATTAGTAGAGCCTTATCCTAATGCCAAAAAAATGATACATTATCCTTTTACGGAAGATAGCGATATGATTTTAAAAGTTTTATCCCAAATTAAAAAGGATTTAACATAATTAATCAAAAAAACATTCACTCAATTGTCTTTGAGTGAATGTTTTAATTTAATTTAAAATTATAACAATTTGTGTTTATGCCCAACCACGGTAACGTGCAGCTTCAGCAGTACGTTTAATACCAACGATATAGGCTGCTAAACGCATATCAATTTTTCTATTTTGTGATAATTCATAAATAGTATCAAATGCTGTGATTAATTTTTCACGTAATTTTTCATTAACTTCTTCTTCTGTCCAGTAATAACCTTGATTATTTTGAACCCATTCGAAGTAAGAAACTGTTACACCACCAGCACTTGCTAACACGTCTGGTACTAATAATACACCACGTTCAGTTAAAATACGTGTTGCTTCTGGAGTAGTTGGACCATTTGCTGCTTCAACTACGATACTTGCTTTAATGTCATTAGCATTATCTTCAGTAATTTGGTTTGAAATTGCAGCTGGAACTAAAATATCGCAATCTAATTCAAATAATTCTTTATTTGAGATTGTTTCTTCAAATAGATTAGTAACAGTACCGAAACTATCTCTTCTATCTAATAGATAATCTATATCTAAACCATTAGGGTCATGTAGCGCGCCATAAGCATCTGAAATACCTACTACTTTAGCACCTAAATCATATAAGAATTTTGCTAAGAAACTACCAGCATTACCAAAACCTTGGATAACAACTTTAGCATCTTTAATATCCATACCTTTACGTTTAGCTGCTTGTTCGATAGCTATAACTACGCCTAATGCAGTTGAGCGGTCACGACCTTCAGAGCCACCTAATACAATTGGTTTACCAGTGATAAATCCAGGTGAATTGAATTTATCTAACGCACTATATTCATCCATCATCCAAGCCATAATTTGTGAGTTTGTAAATACGTCTGGTGCTGGAATATCTTTGTTCGGCCCTACAAATTGTGAGATAGCTCTAACATAGCCGCGTGATAAGCGTTCTACTTCGTGAATACTCATTTGACGAGGGTCACAAACGATTCCGCCTTTACCACCGCCGTATGGTAAATTAACAATACCGCATTTTAATGTCATCCACATTGATAAAGCTTTAACTTCTTCTTCATCAACATCTGGGTGGAAACGTACGCCCCCTTTAGTTGGACCTACAGCATCATTGTGTTGTGCACGATATCCAGTAAATGTTTGAACAGTTCCATCGTCCATACGAACTGGTATACGTACTTGTAACATTCTTAGTGGTTCTTTGATAAGGTCGTACATACCCTCATCAAAACCTAATTTATGCAAAGCTTCTTTAATAATTCCTTGAGTAGAAGTCACTAAATTATTATTCTCAGTCATGATCCTTTTCGCCTCTTTTTTAACTAATGATTTCGCTTTCATTCATTATTGTAACACAACTTTATCCTTTTTAAAGGGGTTACAAAATGATTGTTACAACTTTTTGAACTTATTGAAATACTTGTTTAATTTTTTCAATAGCAATGTCTAATTCTTCTTTAGTAATCACAAGTGGTGGTGCAAATCGAATAACTGTTTCATGTGTTTCTTTACATAATAAACCTAATTCTTTCAATGATTCACAGTATGGTCTTGCATTTTCAGTTAACTCGATTCCGATAAATAATCCACGTCCGCGTACTTCTTTAATAGATGGATGTTCAATTTTTTGTAATTCTGATTTAAAGTATTCACCTAGTTCTAATGAACGACCAGGTAAGTCTTCATCTACAATGACATCTAAAGCTGCTAATGACACAGCACATGCTAATGGATTACCACCGAATGTTGATCCGTGAGAACCTGGTGTAAATACATCTAACACTTCTTTGTCAGCTAATACAACAGAGATTGGTAATACACCGCCGCCTAATGCTTTCCCTAAAATATAAACATCTGGTTTAACATTATCCCAATCAGTAGCAAATAGTTTACCAGAACGACCTAAGCCAGCTTGAATTTCGTCGGCAATAAATAAAATATTGTGTTCATCACAAAGTTCTCTTATAGCTTTTAAATAACCTTCTGGAGGAACATTAATACCAGCTTCACCTTGAATAGGTTCAACTAAAATAGCTGCAGTATTGTCAGTAATAGCTGCTTTTAATTTTTCAACATCACCAAAATCAACTTTGCGGAAACCATCAAGTAATGGACCATATCCTCTTTGATATTCTGCTTCAGATGATAATGATACTGGAGCCATTGTACGACCATGGAAATTACCATTAAATGCAATAATTTCAGCTTGGTTTGGTTCAATACCTTTTACATCGTAAGCCCAACGACGTGCTGCTTTTAATGCTGTTTCAACAGCTTCAGCACCTGTGTTCATTGGTAATGCTTTTTCTTTACCTGATAATTCACAAATTTTCTTATACCATTCGCCTAAATTATCACTGTGGAAAGCACGTGATACTAAAGTGACCTTTTCAGCTTGATCTTTAAGTGCTTGAATAATTTTAGGATGTCTATGACCTTGGTTTACTGCTGAATAAGCAGATAACATGTCCATATATTTATTACCTTCAGGATCTGTCACCCATACACCTTCCGCTTCTGAAATTACAATCGGTAGTGGCACATAGTTGTGAGCTCCATAATGATTTGTTAATTCAATGATTTCTTCTGACTTAGTCATAATATCTCCCCTTTGTTTAATAAATATTAAAGCTAATTACCAATATCATAACTGATTTTTACCGGCTCTCAAACTGTTTATACAAATATATTTCAAAATTTTCTAATTATAAAGATTAGTTGAGATTTTCTATTAAAATGCTCAAGAAAATAGGATCAACTTTTAGTTTTGAAAGCCCTTACAAATATAATGACACAAGCCTACTATGTTGTACAAGTAAAAGTTTAAAAATTCATCATTATATATAATTTTAAGTTTTAAAAACATTGTGATATCAGTATTATTAATACATTTTTCATCTGAAAAATTATGATAATTTTCTTTTTGTTTCTATATAAAAAACTAGGATGATATCAATTGGTTTTTGATATCATCCTAGTCATTTAAATATTATTTATCTTTTCTTGGTAATGGATAAAAGCCTTTATTAAATTGTTCCCATAAATTTGGTGGTAATTCATGATTATCTTCACGTTCAGGATCAAAGTTATTAATAATTTCTGATTCTCGACCTTCTTCAATTTTACTTACAAAGTTATAATCTAGAAGTATCTCACGACCTAGTGCAACTAATTCTACACCTACATCTTCAATAGCATTTAAAGCATCATCTGCTGTAAATACTGAACCTATTCCTATTAAAGGCATACGTCCATTAATCCATTTATGAATTAATTTAAGTCTATTTTGTCCTTCGTATTGACCTTCACGTGTTTTAGAATAAACGTCCATAAGAGATACATGTATATAATCAATATCTTTTTTAGTAATTGAATTAATTAATTCTTCTGTGATATCCATTGTAATACCAGGAGATTCTGCTTCTTCTGGTGATAAGCGATAACCTACGATAAAGTCATCTGAAGCATGTTCTTTTTTAGCTTTTAAAACTTCATCAATAACAGCATTAGGGAATTTTAAGTTTTCTGCCCAAACATCGTTTCTTCTATTATAGTAAGGAGAAACGAATTGATGAATTAAATAGTGGTTAGCACCATGTATTTCCACACCATCAAATCCTGCTTCAATAACACGTCTTGTTGCTTCACCGAAATCCTTAATAGTTTGTTCAATTTCCTCAGCGCTCATTTCTCTCGCGTCATGTTCTTCTTGTTGTCCAAAACTTTTTAATGAGATTGGGCTTGGTGCAACGACATCACCATTAGGTGTTAAATTAGGCAAAGCTTGTGCACCACCATGATGTATTTGAACTAATGCTTTTGCACCATTCTTTTTCATTGCTTGTGCTAATTGTTTTAGTCCTTCTATATCAGAGTCATGTGCTACTGAAGGTTGTCCAGGGAATGCTTTACCCACATCATTTACATTACTAGCTGCATTAATTGCAAGTCCTACATCTTTAGAACGTTTTTCAATATAAGGTAATTCAACATCAGAAATGGTTCCATCATCGTTTGAAGAAACATGTGTTAATGGCGCTAAAACAAAACGATTTTTTAGTTCTACACCATTACGTAATGTTACACTCTCAAACAATCGATTATATTTACTGTTCATATATTTAACCTCCACATTTAATAATACATGCGACTATATCACGAAATATATGTACGCTCTATTTTTTTGCTTACAGTCACACACAAAACTTTTCAGTTTATTCATACTATGATTTTTAAGTTGTACTATTTATCAAATACAAAATAAAAACGATAACTTCCAATATTTATTGGAAATTATCGTTTCTACAAGTTCTCTATACTTTTGAAATATAAAGAATTTAAATTACGTCAATTTAATCTTGACGTATAGTACGTTTAGACCGTTTGATCCAGACCGGTAAGCGTTCTTCAAGTGTTTGAAACCCATACTTTTCTGTTTCTTTTATCTCATCTAGCACCGACTGTTTTTCTTTCTTACGTTCATAATTTTTAAAGTAATCGTTATCTTTAAGTGACAAGTTAAGTTTGCCTTCATTATCAATAGATAAAATCTTTGCTTTTACTACTTGTCCCTCAGATAGAAATTTCTTCAAGTTATGGACATAATCATCCATGATTTCTGAAATATGGATAAGTCCTTCAGTATGGTCAGGGGCCTCAACGAATGCGCCATACGGTTGAATACCAGTCACACGTACCTTAATATGTTGACCTTCTTTATAGTGATTATTCAACTTGATAACCCCTTATTTCGTTTTCTTAACACTATTATCATAGCATAAAACAAATTAAGGGACTAACTATAACGTTGAATTTTTTGAATTATTTTGCTATAAATATAACAAAATATAAATCAATAGCTTTTCACATAGTAAAACAAATTATCCCTCAGAATTTTTAATATCGTTTAACTCCTAAGAATAACTATTAAAAAATCACGATAACAGGTAATCAACCTACTATCGTGATTTTTAATTTATATTTAATTCTCACGCGATACTTTTTGACTTTTTCAAAAAAACAATAAGAAGTATCTCGTATTAATTTTTATTCTTCAACGTCTATAGATTCAATAACTACATCGTGAACTGGTTTATCTTGTGGACCTACTTTAGTGTTAGCAATATCTTCTAACGTAGATTCCCCTTCAATAATTTGTCCGAATACTGTATGTTTTTGGTCCAACCATGGTGTTCCACCATTTTCACCATATGCTTTAACGATAGGTTCTGGCCAACCACCATCAGCTAGTTGACTTAACATATTTTGAGGAACTTCTTTCATTTGAACAATGAAAAATTGTGATCCATTTGTATTTGGACCAGCATTTGCCATTGATAAAGCACCATAAAGGTTAAATGCTTCTAATGAAAACTCGTCTTCGAATGCACCGCCATAAATACTTTCTCCACCCATACCAGTTGCTGTTGGGTCACCGCCTTGTACCATAAAGTCATTGATGACACGGTGGAAAGTCACACCATTGTAGTAACCATTTTTAGCATGTGTAACAAAGTTTTCAACTGTTTTAGGTGCAATGTTAGGGAATAACTTAAATGTCATATCACCTTTATTAGTATGCATTACAATTTTAATTTCATCTTTTTGAATCTCTTTATTTAACTGAGGATAGTTCGTCATTAAAATTCTCCATTCATGTTATGATATATGTATATATTAACATATTTGAAAGGAAGTAATATAGAATGTTATATCGATTTTCTCACAAGACTGGAAGTTATGGCGTTTCCATAAAAGAGGAAGATGATGATCAAGTCTTAGTTCAAGTCGAACAAGTGATCAAACATCCTAAACAGGGTGATTTACATTCACCAAATGAATCAGAAGATGTATTCTTTCATGAACGTAGAGCATTAAGTCACTTTGAAAAGAGATATGCTAAGCGTTCACAATTACGTGACTTTAATGTTGAAAAAATGTCATATGAGGAATCATTACAACAAGCCATTTCCAATTTAGAAGAACAACTTAAAGAAAAGAATGATGCCCACGCGAAACGTTCATTGCAAAATTTAGAGCAACTTAAACATGATTATTCAATTCAATACAAACAAAAATTTTATTAAAAATGACGTGTTTCTTCATATTTAAAAGCGATTGAAATACAGTGATTTCAAGCAGTATCACGTTTTTCAGAATGATATGATTCATGTATAATAAATATCATAAACATTTTTAAAGGAGGACAATTTAGTGAGTTTGTTACATATTGCGGTACTATTACCGTTAATATTTGCACTCATTATCCCAATCTTATATAGATTCTTTAAAAGAATTCACATAGGTTGGTTCGTGTTACCTGTCCCCGTCGTCTTATTTATATATTTCTTAACTTTTATTACGACTACTATGTCAGGTAATACCGTAATGAAAATTTTTAAGTGGATGCCACATGTCGGTATGAATTTTAACCTTTATGTAGATGGATTAGGATTATTATTTAGTTTACTGATAACAGGTGTCGGCAGTTTAGTTGTCTTATACTCCATTGGTTATTTAAGCCAATCAGAACAATTAGGGAATTTTTACTGTTATTTATTACTTTTCATGGGTGCAATGTTAGGCGTTGTACTTTCAGATAACCTTATCGTTTTATATTTATTCTGGGAGTTAACTTCGTTTTCAAGTTTTTTACTTATTTCATTTTGGAGAGACAAGCAAGCTTCCATTTATGGCGCTCAAAAGTCTTTAATCATTACTGTTTTTGGAGGACTAAGTTTACTAGGCGGTATTATTTTACTTTCTATTTCTGCAGATTCGCTAAGTATTCGTTATATTATTCAGCATGTAGCTGATATACAAAGTAGTCCTTTCTTTATCTTAGCAATGATTTTTGTACTAATTGGTGCGTTTACTAAATCAGCACAAGTTCCCTTTTACATATGGTTACCAGATGCAATGGAAGCACCTACACCTGTAAGTGCTTATTTACATTCTGCAACGATGGTAAAAGCTGGTTTATATTTAATAGCTAGAATGACTCCTATTTTCGCAGTGTCACAAGGATGGATTTGGACAGTTACTCTAGTTGGATTAATTACCTTGTTTTGGGCATCATTAAACGCTACGAAACAGCAAGATCTCAAAGGGATTTTAGCATTTTCTACTGTGTCACAACTGGGAATGATTATGTCTATGCTAGGTATTGGTGCTGTTAGCTATCACTTTGAAGGTCAGGATAGTCAATTATATATCGCGGCTTTCACAGCAGCTGCATTTCACTTAATTAACCATGCGACGTTTAAAGGTGCATTGTTTATGATAACTGGTGCAGTCGACCATAGTACGGGTACTCGTGATGTTAGAAAATTAGGCGGTTTATTAACGATTATGCCAATTTCATTCACAATTACAGTGATTACTTCTTTAAGTATGGCTGGCATACCCCCATTCAATGGCTTTTTATCAAAAGAAAAATTCATTGAATCCGTTATTGAATTAACGCATGCAAATACCATGAGTTTAAATACAATAGGTATTATCTTTCCAATATTAGCTATTGTTGGTAGTATCTTTACTTTTGTATATTCAATTAAATTTATTATGCATATATTCTTTGGACAATATAAACCAAATCAATTACCTCATAAAGCTCATGAAGCATCGATATTAATGCTTATTTCGCCTGCTATATTAGCAATATTAGTTATTGTATTTGGTTTATTCCCAGGAATTTTAACACAATCAATCATAGAACCAGCAACAGCTTCAATGAGTCAAACTTCTCAAGTGAGTGCTGAGTTCCATTTATTCCATGGTATAACTCCAGCATTTATCACTACAATTTGTATTTATATCGTAGGAATTTTATTAATTTTAACGTTTGCTTATTGGATTAAATTATTACAGGCACAACCTAAACAAATTACTTTTAATTATTGGTACGACGGTTTAGGAAAATATATCCCAACTTATTCTAAAAATATGACTAATAGTTATGTGACTGGCTCTGCTAGAAATAATCTGGTCATTATCTTTGGCTTATTAATATTATTAACAACTGTTGTATTACTTAGCGTGCCATTTACTATTAATTTCAAAAATGTTAGTCATATTAGAATTTTTGAAGTTGGAATTATCGCTTTACTTGTTATAGCAGCATTTTTAATTATATTTGCTAAATCTCGTTTGTTTAGCATTATTATGTTAAGTGCAGTGGGTTATTCAGTATCTGTGCTATTCATATTCTTTAAAGCACCTGACTTAGCCCTTACACAATTTGTCGTAGAATCAATTTCTACTGCATTATTTTTACTATGTTTTTATTTCTTACCTAATCTTAACCGTTACAACGAAACACGTTCATTTAAAGTAACAAATGCATTAATCTCAGCAGGAACTGGACTTGTCGTGATTATTTTAGGATTAATTGCATATGGTAACCGACACTTTGAATCTATTACTCATTACTATCAAGACCATGTCTATGATCTTGCTTCTGGTAAGAATATGGTCAATGTCATATTAGTCGATTTCCGTGGTATGGATACGTTATTTGAATCATCAGTATTAGGTATTGCAGGATTAGGCATTTATACAATGATTAAACTGCGCAAAAAGCATCAACGTCATACAGAAACGAGTGAGGTGAAACGTCATGAACAGACAGAAAAATGATTTAATGTTTCAATATACAGCTGTCATTATTTTCTTCATGATTATGATGTTTGGTTTTTCTTTATTCCTTGCAGGTCATTATACTCCTGGTGGCGGCTTTGTCGGTGGTTTATTATTTTCTAGTGCCTTAGTTATCATTACTATCGCATTTGATATTAAAACGATGCGAAAAATTTTCCCTATAGATTTTAAAATACTTATAGGTATTGGGTTATTATTTTGTGTTGGTACACCAATGGCTAGTTGGTTTATGTCTAATAACTTTTTCACACATGTTACTTTTGATATTCCGCTTCCATTGTTACAACCAATGCATATGACAACCGCTGTATTCTTTGACTTTGGTGTTTTATGTGCAGTCGTAGGAACTGTAATGACTATTATTTTATCGATTGGAGAGAACGAATAGTGGAGATTATTATGATATTTGTTAGTGGCATACTTACAGCAATCAGCGTCTATCTCGTTTTATCTAAAAGTTTGATACGAATCATTATGGGAACTACGCTACTAACACACGCAGCAAATTTATTTCTAATTACTATGGGTGGATTAAAACATGGCGCATCACCTATCCACGAAAAAGGAATTCATAGCTATGTTGATCCAATCCCTCAAGCACTTATATTAACAGCTATCGTTATCGCATTTGCTACTACGGCTTTCTTTTTAGTACTAGCCTTTAGAACATACAAAGAGTTAGGTACTGATAACGTGGAAAGTATGAAAGGAGTTCCAGAAGATGTCAGAGAGTAATATGCTAGCCCTTACTTTAGTTGTACCTATTCTAACGGCAATATTACTCGTCTTTATTGGAAAACGACCATATATAAAACGTTATGTCGCTTTAGCAGGTACAATGATTACTTTAGTTATATCTATTATTAATTTGTATAATGTATTTAAAAATGGACCTATTAAATTGGAATTAGGCTCATGGAAAGCACCTTACAGTATTGTATTTGTATTAGATACTTTTAGTGCATTACTAATCATTACAAGTATTATTATTACTGCACTCATCATTCTATATTCTTATAATTCGATTGGTGTTGACCGAGAAAGATTCTATTATTATTTCTCTGTAATGTTCATGCTTATAGGTATTATTGGTGCCTTTACAACAGGAGATATATTTAACTTATTTGTATTTTTTGAAGTATTCTTAATGTCTTCATATTGCCTTTTAGTTATTGGCACTACAAAAATACAACTACAAGAAACGATTAAATATGTATTAGTTAATGTTGTTTCTTCATCATTCTTTGTTATGGGTGTCGCTATTTTATATTCCGTTGTCGGAACTTTAAACTTGGCACACATCAGTCAACGTTTGAATGAATTATCAGCACATGAAAGTGGCTTAATAAATATTGTATTTATACTATTCATTTTCGTCTTTGCTACTAAAGCTGGCGTCTTCCCAATGTATGTATGGTTACCTGGTGCTTACTATGCACCACCGTTTGCTATTATGGCATTCTTTGGTGCTTTACTTACAAAAGTAGGCGTATATGCCATTGCCAGAACATTAAGTTTATTCTTTAATAGTTCAGTAGGTTTTTCTAACTATGTCATATTATTCTTAGCGTTATTAACAATTATTTTTGGTTGTGTTGGCTCAGTATCCTACTATGATACGAAAAAAATCATTTTATATAATATCATGATTGCAGTAGGCGTTATTTTAGTCGGTGTTGCTATGATGAATGAAACGGGCATGATTGGTGCTATTTACTACACTATTCATGATATGTTAGTTAAAACATCCCTTTTCTTCTTAATAGGTGTCATGTATAAAATTACAAAAACTACGGATTTACGTCAATTTGGTGGACTAATTAAACGATATCCTGTTCTTGGGTGGACATTCTTTATAGCTTCGTTAAGTTTGGCAGGTATACCGCCACTTAGTGGTTTTTACGGTAAATTGTATATCGTAAAAGCTACATTTGAAAAAGGATTTTATTTAACAGGTATCATAGTATTAATCTCTAGTTTAGTGGTTTTATATTCTGTTATAAGAATCTTCTTAAAAGGATTCTTCGGAACACCTAAAGGATATGATATATCAACTAAAGTAAATAGTTATGGTTTAATTACTGTTTCAGTGATTGCTGTTGCCATTACTGTATTATTTGGATTATCAGCGGATGTCCTATACCCAATTATTAAAGATGGCGCAGAAACATTCTATGATCCAAGCGTATATATTAATAGTGTATTGGGAGGTAAATAATGATGGCAGTCCAAATTGTTGTTAATTTATTAGTTTCAATTGTGTGGTTACTCATTTCAGATAGCTATACATTAAACAATTTCGTATTAGGTTATTTATTTGGTCTCATATTGGTTTATCTCCTTCATCGCGTAATGCCAGGAAAGTTTTACTTAATTCGTATATATAGAATGATTCGATTAGTCTTTATTTTCTTATTAGAATTAATAAAAGCTAATCTAGATGTCTTAAAAATCATCTTAAAGCCACAAATCACTAATAAGCCGGGATTCTTTGTATATCCAACAGATTTGAAGACAGACTGGCAAATAGTGTTACTTTCCAATTTAATTACATTAACACCCGGGACTGTAGTTCTTGGTATTAGTGATGATCGTACCAAAATCTATATACATGCTATTGACTTTAGTACAACCGAAGAAGAAGTTGAAGGAATAAAATCTTCTTTAGAAAAAGTTGTTAGAGAGGTGGGCGAAGAATAATGACAATTAAAACAATAATTATTATTGCATTAGTCATAGTCGTTTTATCAATGTTGGCTATGCTAGTTAGAGTTATTTTAGGACCCTCTCTAGCAGATAGAGTAGTTGCATTAGATGCCTTGGGTCTACAACTAATGGCCGTTATTGCACTCTTTAGTATTTTAATGAATATTAAATATATGATTGTAGTTATTTTATTAGTAGGTATTTTAGCCTTCTTAGGTACAGCCGTTTTCTCAAAATTCATGGATAAAGGTAAGGTGATAGAACATGATAGAAACGATAGTCATTAGTATTTCTCTTATCTTAATCATTATTGGAGCAATCATCAGTGCTGTAGCTGCTATTGGTTTATTAAGACTTGAAGATATCTATTCTCGTGCACACGCTGCTGGTAAAGCCGCTACATTGGGAGCAATGAGTTTATTAATGGGAGCATTTTTATATTTTATTGGTACTGAAGGTTATACAAACATGCAATTAATCATTGGTATTATCTTCGTCTTAATTACTGGCCCCCTATCAAGTCACATGATAATGAAAGCAGCTTATAATACAAATACACCTTATAGTAAAAATACTAAAGTTGACGAAATTAAAGAAGATTTAAAAGATAAAAAATTATAAATATTATTTGAAAAGGACCAATCGATAAAATCATACTTCGATTGGTCTTTTTAATAATCATTGATACTATTCTAGATTTGGGTAACTTTATCATTCACTACATCTATATCGAATCCTAAATCCTTTAACATATCATAATCTAATTGATTAGGTTGACCACCTGTTATTAAGTAATCACCTACAAATATAGAATTAGCAGCTTGTAACGCTAATGGCTGTAATGAACGTAAGTTAACTTCTCTTCCACCTGCAATTCGTATTTCTTTAGTTGGATTAATTAATCTAAACATTGAAATGATACGCAAACATTTCATTGGTGTTAATTCGTCCATATTTCCAAATTTAGTTCCCTTTATTGGATGTAAAAAATTTATGGGAATACTATCTGCATCAATCGCTTTGAGTGCTAAAGCCATATCTATAATATCCTCATTCGTTTCACCCATACCGCATATAACTCCAGAACAAGGTGAAATCTGGTTTGCTTTCATAACCTCAATAGTATTAACTCGATCTTCATATGTATGTGTAGTTACCACGTTATCATGATAACGTTCACTTGTATTAATATTGTGATTATAGCGGTCTACGCCTGCTTCTTTTAATTGTGAAGCTTGCTCTTCATTGGTTAAACCTAAGCATGCACATATTTTAAGTTGTGGATGTATAGTTTTAATTTCTTGTACGGTATCACAAATATGTTTAACTTCTTTATCACTAGGACCTCTACCACTCATAACAATACAATACGTTCCTATCTGATTTTCATAAGCCACTTTTGCCCCTGCTTTTATTTTCTCCTTATCAACTAAACCATATCTTTGCTTTTGTTTCATTTCTCTAGATTGCCCACAATAACCACAATCTTCAGGACATATACCACTTTTAGCATTAAGTATCATATTTAATTTTACTTTTTTACCATAGTAATGTTTTCTAACGATATATGCTTCATGTAATAACTCCAATGTATCTATTCTGTCGCTTTCGAAGATACTTAGCCATTCTTTTTTAGTAAAATTGTCTTCTTTCATAACTCTTTCTGATAATTTCATTCAATTTTCCCCCTATTATCATAAAATAAATCTTCTTTATGTATATATGAGAATCTAAATACTATTCTATTATAATGTAAACTAATTTATTTTAAAAGTTTACATTATAGCTATGGGTTATTATTTTCATGAAATTGTATTAGAAGTAGAAATGTGCTATAATTTTTAAATCGTAATAATTACGTTTTATATAGTAAATTAGAAAGCGAGTTGATAACATGCACTGGACAATTATTGGTGGTGGCATTCAAGGTACAACAATAGCTTTAAAACTAAGACAAGCCGGCTTATCATCTAACGAATTGACAATAATAGACCCTTATCCTTCATTATGTGAACAATTTAATACTTATACTCAACGTATTAGTATGCCATTTTTAAGATCTCCATTTGTACATCATATTCACCCTGAGCCATTTCATTTAAAACAATATGCTAAATTTAATCAATATACAGGTGCTACATACGGTCCTTATAAACGACCACAGCGTGATATGTTTATGCATCATACTCATGAACTTATCCATCAATATCATTTAAATGAGAGTCACATACAAGGATTTGTTAAACATATAAATCGAAAGCAACATCAATGGCAGTTAGAATTGGCAAACGGTCAAACCATTCAAACAGAATTTTTAATTATTGCACATGGTTGTAACCATCGCGCGAATATTCCACCTATGTTTCAGCAACAACCCGATGTCCAGCATATTTTCAACGAAGCGGAATCGCAAATAAATATTAATCAAACTTCTCATGTCGTGGGAAGCGGAATATCAGCCGCACATTTGACACTTAAATTAATTAATACTAATCATCAAAGAACAATTCATTTATGGTTAAATAAAGATATTGAAATTCATGATTTTGACGCCGACCCAGGTTGGCTTGGTCCTAAGAATATGAAACATTTCTTAAATATCGAATCTTCACAGGAACGAATGAGAATTATTAAGGCAGAACGTCATAAAGGATCAATGCCTCACGAACTATATCTTCGTATTAAAAAACATGTAAATAATGGTCGTTTAGTTCTTCATAAAAATGAAATTAAAGATATTAAAGATCATCATATCATTACAACTCACAAATCGATTTATTATGACCATATTTTATTAGCTACTGGATTTGAAAATACTGTCATGAATCAACCTATTATCCAAGATTTAATTACTCAATTGAACGCTCCATTAACAAAATGTGGTTTTCCTAACATATCATATGAGTTAGAATGGTTACCTAATTTATTTGTAGCTGGTGGACTAGCAGATTTAGAACTTGGTCCCTTTGGTAGAAATATTATGGGCGGTCGAGAAGCTTCTGAAAGAATCTGTCATGCATATAATCGCATACTAAAAGAAAAAGTATCTTAATAAACAACAAATTACCCCTATAATTGAAATTATATTTCAACTATAGGGGTATATATTATTTATAAATTTATGAGATATATTTTACTTCAAAGCTTTAATTGCCATTGTCCCTCTCATAATACTAATTAGGTTATCGTTTTCATCTTTAATTTCAATATTCCAAACTTGTGTTGATTTACCTTGGTGGATAATAGTAGCTATTGCAATAACCTTTCCTTCTTTTACTGAATGGACATGGTTAGCATTCATTTCTAAACCTAATGGAATATACTGAGTCGTATCTATTAAATTCGCTGCTCCAAGTGAACAGGCAGTTTCTCCTAAGGCCAAACTCGCACCGCCATGTAAATATCCAAATGGTTGTTTCACTTTATCTGTAACTGGCATTGAAATAACTACTTTGCCTTCTTCTTCAATTTCAACATTCATTTCAAAAGTTTCTAACAAATTGGTCAACTTAGAACACCTCTTTTTATACTATAATACCATGGCTGCTATCGTACCAAAAATAATCAATGGTATATTATAGAATAAAAAGTTTGGAATACATGTATCTCTAATATGGTCATGTTGTCCATCCATATTAAGTCCTGCTGTTGGACCTAAAGTTGAATCACTAGCTGGTGAACCTGAATCACCTAATGCACTAGCTGTACCTATCAATGCAATTAAAGCCATTGTATCTAAACCAATTGAAGAACCAAATGGAATAAATAATGAAGCAATAATTGGTATCGTCGCAAATGATGAACCGATACCTAGCGTAACGATTAAGCCTATAATATACATAATTACTATACTTAGTAATTTATGATCTCCTGTAATACTTGTTAAACTTTTTACTAAGTTATCTATATCTCCAGTAGCATTCATGACACCAGCAAAACCATTAGCCGTCAATATTACAACACCAATATATGCCATAATTTTGATACCATCTACAAATTGTTCGTCTAATTCGTGCCAACTATATGCACGTGAAATGAAGAATACAAGAACACCTGCTAAAGCACCAAAAATCATTGAATCTGTTAATGTTTGAACAATAAAAGTTGCTAAAATCGCAATGATAGTAACAACTAAAATATATGGTTTTACTTCAGTTACGGTTGCTCTATCATTAATATTTCGCTCTTCATATTTTCTTGGTTTGCGGTAAACAATTAAACCTAAAATTAAACCAACGATATAGCCCATTGAAGGAATTATCATCGCTTTCCAAATCATATTAAACTCGATAGGATGGTGTGCTTTTTGAAAACCACTTTGAATAATTTGATGATATATTTGACCAAAACCATAAGGTATTAAAACATAAGGCCAACATAATCCAAATCCAATGACTAAACCAATGACTCTTCTATCAATATTTAAATCATTGAATAAACTTAATAATGGTGGGATAACAATTGGAATAAATGCAATATGTACAGGTATTAAATTCTGACTCATAATACTCATTGCTAGTAACGCAACGATAATAATTATTTTTACTTTAATTCTTGAAAGTCGACTATTTTCAGAGTGAATTGCATTAATTATTTTTCCAACTAAATAGTCTGTAATACCACTATAGGAAATTAATGCAGCAAATCCTCCTAATAATGAGTAGCTCAATGCGACTTCAGCACCGTCAACAATATTCTTCCCAAATATACTTATAACTTTTTCAACACTCATACCAGACAGTATGCCGCCAACAAGTGCACTAATAAATAAACTTATAACGACATTCAATCTACACAAGCATAAGATAATCATTAATATAACAGCTATAACTACTGCATTTACCATAAGCAAAACCATCCTTTATCACTCTATCGAACTAAAGCGTTTATGGATAATATCATAGCAATTCAATAATATAAAGTCAATATAAAAATAAAACCAATTGCATATTATAATTAACAACAAGAAAGGAGGTTCAAACCTCCTCCCTTAATAAACTAATTCATTGTTTTCAACCATTCTATAATCGTTGGAATCATATAACCGGTTGGTCCCTTTGGTCCTTTATAAGACATTTTATTTATAGTAGCTGGTCCTGCGATATCAAAATGCATATGCGGAATTGATCCACTAAAGTGACTAATAAAGGATGCTGCAAATAAAGCTTTTCCTTGTCCATTCGTATGATTAACTAAATCAGCTACGTCGCTATTTTTTATTAATTGTCTTTCAGTTTGAGAAATAGGCAGCTCAAATACTTGTTCATCAACATTTTTAGCCAATTTTAAAATTTCTTGTAGCTGATTAGAAGCATGTGATTCAAATGCAGCAGCTTTATCTTCACCTAAGGCTACAATAGCTGCACCTGTTAATGTTGCAAAATCTAATATAACTTGTGGCTTAAATTGGGTAGCAAAGGCTACAGCATCACCTAATACTAGTCGCCCTTCTGCATCGGTATTTAGAACTTCAACGGTTTCACCATTAAACGCTGTGTATACATCATCAGGTTTCATAGCTTTTTCATTTATCATGTTTTCAGCTGAAGCAATTACACCAATAATATTGATAGGAAGTGCTAATTGATGAGCAACCTTTATCATTGCAACAACATTAGCTGCACCACACATATCGTATTTCATTGTTTGCATGCCTGTTTTACTTTTAATGCTATAACCACCGGAATCATAAGTAATTCCTTTACCAACTAATGCGATTGGATCTGCATCATCTTGACGACCTTGATAACTTAACGTAATGAGTCTTGGACTATGAATAGAACCTTTTCCTACTGCATGTAATAATCCAAATCCTTCATCTTGTATAGTTTGTCCATCTTTAATCTCAACACTAACTGACGTATCTTTAAATAGCTTATCTACACTTTCGGCAAAATATTGTGGAGTTAAAATATTAGGTGGTATTTGGCTAAAGCCACGTGCTATATTAATTGATTCACCTAAAATTTTCCCTTCTTGTATCATTGATTCTATATCTTCATATCTTTGATTTACGTTTATATATAAATTAGGTTGATATGGTGAGCGTTTATCTGATCTGTAATTATCGAATTGATATATAGATTGTTCACTTTGTAACCCTAGCGTTTTCGCTATAATACTGTCATTAATATACTTATTTAAAAATGATGATAATATTAACTCCGTTTCAGTAATAAATTCTTGTTTTAAATATTGAAATAAATTTCCCCATATTTTTAATAAATCCGCGTAATTCAATTGTTTGATGTTACCTAATCCTACTGTTATTAATCTTTTAGGTTGTTCTTGAATATATATTATTGAAGTCGCAATTTTTCCAATGCCACCTTGGATAATATGATTTTGCTTTAATGTTTGTAAATCTTCAATTAATGATTGATCATTATAATTTATATTTTCTAATTGATTTATATGTTCAGGTATACCAACGATAATATTATGTATATCGTTGTGAGTTGTCGAATTAACGTAAATTTTCATAAGCGCTTTCTCCTTTTTATTTTGATTCATTTGTAAATCATTTTATATCATTTCAAAATAGAAAAATGACTATTACTGAAATAATTATTTAGTATTTTATTTACAAATCATCTTTTCTTAATAAGCATACAAAAAAGCCTCCAAACTATTAAGTAAGGAGGCTTACATTATTATAAAAAGTTAGAATTTACCTTTTTTGAATGCTAGACCTATGCCACCGATTTTGAATACGGCACGAGTGTCGATAACTTTTTTCATGAACGCTGCTTTTTTACCAGTAATATCTTTACCGTAAACAATACCTACACCGTCATGTGAACCTAATGAACATACTGTACCACGGTCAACATATTCAAATTCTTCTTTAGCTTCACCATTTAAGATATGTTTGATGTTTTTAGCAACATGTTCACCTTGTTGCATTGCAATTTGTGCTGTTGTTGGTAATGGACGTTCTTCACCAGCAGGAACGAATGCAGAACAGTCACCAATAACAAAGATATCGTCATGACCTGCAATTGTAAGATCTTGGTTAGTAACAATACGACCACGTTTAACGCCTTCGAAAGATTCTTCCATTAAGTGGCTTCCACGTACACCTGCAGCCCAAACTGAAGTGCCTGCTTCTAATTGTTGTTTTTCACCATTGATTTCAACAACAAATCCTTTTTCATTACATGCAACGATTGGTGTAGCGATTTTGAATTCAACGCCACGGTTTTCTAAGTAGTTTACTGCATGATTAACTAAGTCATCTGAGAACATTGGTAACATTTTAGGTGCCGCTTCAACACAAGTTACTTTAACTTTGCTTTGATCGATACCATATTTGCTACATAATTCAGGGATTCTGTCAGTTAATTCACCTAAGAATTCTATTCCAGTGAATCCTGCACCACCAACTAAGATGGATAAATCATTTTCATCTTTCTCTTTAGAAGCTGCATAATTAGCAAATTTATCTTCAATATGACGAGATAATTGCCGTGTAGTTAAAACGTTTTCGATTTGGAAAGCGTAATCTTTCATACCATCAATACCAAATGTTTCACTAACAAATCCTAATGCTACAACTAAAATGTCGAAGTCATAGATACCTTTGTCAGTTTCTACTTTTTTAGCATTACGGTCAATTTTAGTAACTTCTGCTTTTACAAAGTTAACTTTGTCTTTTTTCAATACACTTTCAACTGGGTATAATAAATCTTCATAATTAATTGTACCTGCTGAAGCTTCATGTAACCAAGTTGCTTCATAGTGATAATCATTTTTGTTGATTAAAGTAATTTCTGCTTCTTCTGCAGAAACTTCTTTTTGTAATTTAGTAACAGCTTGTAAACCTGCATAACCTGCACCTAAAACTAATACTTTTTTACGTTCTTGAGCCATTATTTTCACCTAAGCTTTCATAATATTTTAACTCTAGTGTAGCATAACTAAAAATGATTAAACTTAAATAAGTAACACATTTTAAAACTACGACACACAATAATTATTACGTCTTTTTCATCAAGCTATTTCTCGTGAAGTTCACAGAAAAGACAATATTAAATCCAAGTTTAATTCTATAGCTTTTGTACAATATTTTCAAGCGACAATAGTGCACTTTGTGAAAAATTTAATTTATTAAATTAATTGCTGTATATCGCTTTAACAATCTTCCGGGTTTCCTGCAACTTTAGCTGTTCTAAATGAACTACCACAACCACATGAAGCAATAGCGTTTGGATTATCAATTTGGAAACCGCCGCCCATTAATGATTGCTTAAAATCGATTGTCGTACCATTTAATACTGGGGCATCATGTTTATCTACTAACACTTTTAAACCAAAGAATTCTAATATTTCATCATTTTCGCCTGGTTCAGCTTCTGCTGACATGCCATATGTTAAACCCGTACATCCGCCACCATTAACTTTAATTTTTAAATAGCCATCGGGCATATCATTACTTTGTAACATATCTTTAACTTCATAAGCTGCTGCTTCAGTTAATATAACTGTTTGCATAATCATAACCTCCTATAATAAGTTCGTGAAATCATTTTCTTCTATATGTTTATATATATTATTTAACAAATCGTCCGGTGTATCTCCTTCAACAATATCACCATCGACAAGTGCGTACAAGCCGTCGGAACATATACCGCAGTTTTGTAAACATCCATATTCTAAAACATCTATATCAGGATCATTTTCTAATTTTTCATAAACTACATCCCCACCTTTAGCCATATTGGAAATGCAGAATTCAACTAACGGAAACATACGACACCCTCTCTAAAATAATAGTTATAATATTATAACAAACTACCAGTTGTTATGACTATCTTTGAGCTTAAAATGTTAAAAATAGAAATTTTTACAAATAAAACAATATATTCAATTTCATTCGATATATGTTTGTAGTCAATTTGAAAAACCGATATAATAATCATATAAATACATAGTCTATAAAATAAGATGTTAAGGGGTTATTCTTTTCATCATTTTAAGGGGCATAATTGCATAAAATGACATTAAATAAGTGTCTTTCTAAATCAATTGCACACTTATTTATAACAAGATTTTTAGGATAAAGGGGTA
The DNA here is from genome assembly GCF_030547725.1 of Staphylococcus pasteuri. Lineage (NCBI taxonomy): Bacteria > Bacillati > Bacillota > Bacilli > Caryophanales > Staphylococcaceae > Staphylococcus > Staphylococcus pasteuri. Next base: position 221,678 of record NZ_JAUOQO010000006.1, read on the forward strand.
TACTAAAATGAAAAATATTGTTTTATTAGGCGGGGGTTACGGTAATATGCGCATCATGTCTCGTATATTGCCTAATTCATTACCAGATGGTTATAGGTTAACATTAATCGATCGTATGCCATTTCATGGCTTAAAACCTGAATTTTATGCACTAGCTGCTGGAACAAAATCTGACAAAGATGTTCGTATGGAATTTCCTGGAGATTCTAAAATGAATACTGTCTATGGGGAAATTAATGAGATTAATTTAGATGAACAAATTATTTCAGTAGGTAATTCAAAAGTCGATTATGATGAGTTAGTGATTGGTTTAGGTTGTGAAGATAAATATCACAACGTTCCAGGTGCTGATACATACACACATAGTATTCAGACACTATCAAAGGCTCGCGAAACATTCCATAGTATTAGTGAATTACCTAATGGGGCTAAAGTTGCTATTGTCGGTGCTGGTTTAAGCGGCATTGAGTTAGCAAGTGAGCTAAGGGAAAGCCGTGTTGATTTGGAAATTTTATTATACGATAGAGGGTCTCGAATCCTAAGAAACTTCCCAGAAAAATTAAGTAATTATATTGCAAAATGGTTCTCTAAACATAATGTAACAGTTGTACCTAACTCAGTTATTGATAAAGTTGAACCAGGTAAAATATATAATAATGGTGTTCCTGAAGATGTAGATTTAGTTGTGTGGACAGCAGGTATTCAACCAGTTGAAGTTGTTAGAAATTTACCAATTGATATTAACATTAATGGTCGTGTTATTTTAAATCAGTATCATCAAATTCCAACATACAAAAACGTTTATGTAGTTGGGGATTGTGCAGATTTACCGCATGCACCAAGTGCTCAATTAGCAGAGTTACAAGGTGAACAAATTGCTGATGTCATGAAAAAACAATGGAATAATGAGCCATTACCTGAAAAAATGCCAGAACTTAAAGTTCAAGGCTTCTTAGGTTCACTTGGTGATAAACAAGGATTCGCTTATATCATGGATCGTACCGTTACAGGTAGACTTGCTTCCATCCTTAAATCAGGCGTACTTTGGTTATATAAATATCATAATGGTTAAAAATATAAATTAAGACAGCCTGGGACATAAATCAATGTCTCAGGCTAAAATTTTATATTGGCAGTAGTTGACTGATTTGAAAATGCACTTGTATCAAGCTTTTTTCAATTCTAGTCAACCTTGCCGGGGTGGGACAACGAAATAAATTTTGGAAAAATGTTATTTCTGTCCCACTCCCTCTTTTTCTATAGATAAAAATTAGACATTTTAATATTTAAAAATGTTGCTCCACAAATTGTGTTATTTGTTTCGTTTGAATATATCCATCTGCCACATACTCATCGTTCATAGTAATTAATGGATAAAATAATTCATCTTCTTGAATACGTTCAATAAATTGTTGATCATGATCTGTTAAATTTTCTGTATCTTTTTCAATATCGATATATGTAAATTCAAATTGATGTTGTGGAAATTTTCGCTTAAGTAATGGTTGTAACCAATCGAATGTATCTTTTGATGTCGGTGCATTAACACAACTCGCACATACAATATCTGCCCCATAAACAACAACACTTATTTTAGTCATTGAAATCCCTCGTTTTGATTTATAGATTTTTCGTTCTTAATCTATTATAATGTACTAATAATGATAATGAAATAATATACTTGAAAGGAGACATATCTCATGCCTACTGAGAATGCGACAATGTTTGATCAAGTAGCTGAAGTTATAGAACGTTTACGTCCATTTTTATTACGTGATGGCGGCGACTGTACATTAGTTGACGTTGAAGACGGAATTGTTAAATTACAACTACATGGTGCTTGTGGTACATGCCCAAGTTCTACAATTACTTTAAAAGCTGGTATTGAACGTGCTTTACACGAAGAAGTACCTGGTGTTATCGAAGTTGAACAAGTATTCTAATTTGTTTACAAGTAATTATTTACTTTGTTTTACAAATTATGAAAATCTTCATATATTATAGATATTTAAGACATAGTAACCACTCAGATGGATTGAATTCAATCATTTGAGTGGTATTTTTATGTCTCTGAAATTTTGGATTTGTTTTATTTTTATTAAAGTTAATAAAATCATTCTTTTTTCGTTTCATCATTATAATATTGGCATTCGAATAGATCTATGATGGCTTTTAAATTATTGTCCACGTATTTATCTTTGTGCTTAGTAAGGTAGAAATTACGAAACACGTCTAACTCGATAGAAGCAAGCACTTCTTTTGGTTCTTTTTCTAATACTGATTTAGAAATTACTGTAAATCCCTTACCTGCTTTTACCATATCTACTATCACTTGATTTGAATTAATTTCCACCAAATAAGGATGCAATTCTAATCTAGTTAATCCAATTTCCTGATACACCCTTGTTCCAGATCCTTGTTCTCTCACATAACATACTTGATTCTTATCAAAGCCTATTTGCCTATTATAAATTAAAACCATTTCATCTTGGGAAATACATGCTAAATCAAGTGTGTTATCTTGAATTTCACGTTCAATAATGCCAATATCAACAATATTATGTTTTACATTATCTATGACCGTATCTGAATTCATTAAATAAGCATTAACATGTAAGTCTGGATATTCATTAGCAACTTTAATTAATTTTTCAGATAAATATTGTTCGCCGTATGTGTAACTACTACCTATCGATATTGATCCAGCAATAATATTAAGGTCATTTTTTAGATCATGCCATAACTCTTGTTCAATATTTTCACGTTGCAACGCATAACGTAGAATCTTTTCTCCATCTGATGTTAAACATATTGTTGGCCGAGTAAACTCAAAAATTTTAACATTATATCTTGCTTCTAATCTTTTAATATCTCGACTAATCGATGGTTGAGATGTATATAGATTCTCGGCTGCTTTAGTAAAATTAGCTGTTTTGACCACTTCTATTAATACTTTGTAAGGATCCATGTACTTTCTCCTTGTTCTATACTCATTTATATTATTAATATGATTATAACAAATTTGATATAGATAGTATGTTAAATATTTATTTAACGATATAATTATGTAATGCTAAACTTTTCGTAAAGGAGGAACATGTCATGAATAAAATTAAGGATAAGCACTTTATTATAGGTATCTTATTTACATTTATCATCGCAATCATAAGTCTTGTATTATCTAAATTACCTGTCCTTAGTCAAATTGGTGGTTTATCAATCGCAATTCTTATTGCTATACTTTATCGACATTTCAAAGGATATCCAGAAGATTATAAAAGTGGAATAACATTTTCATCTAAATACTTATTAAAAATTGCGATTGTCTTTTATGGTCTCAAATTAAATATTGATGAAATATTAGGACATGGTGGTCAATTATTATTAATGGATGCGTGCGTTATTGTTTTCAGTATCCTATTCACCTATTTTATTAGTCGCATAGTAAAAGCAGATACTTCAATAACAACATTATTAGGCGTTGGTACTGGTATCTGTGGTGCAGCCGCTATCGCAGCAATAGCACCAATTATAAAATCAAGAGACAAAGATACAGCTATTAGTGTCGGCATCATTGCATTAGTAGGGACTGTCTTCTCATTAATTTATACATTTATTTATTCAATCATTCATATCTCCCCTGTACATTTTGGTATTTGGTCTGGAACTAGCCTTCATGAAATTGCACAAGTTGTTTTGGCTGGTAATTATGCTGGGGTAGAATCTCTTAAAATAGCTTTATTAGCAAAATTAGGACGTGTATTTTTATTAATTCCAGTTATATTAATATTTATTTTTATTGTGAAATTTAAGAATAAAAATGATAAACAAGCACACCATATTGATTTTCCGTATTTTTTAATTGGATTTATATTAATGGCATTAATCAATACATATATTCCTATCCCTCACGCATTATTAAAAATAATAGAGGTAGTAACTAATATTTTCTTATTAATGGCAATGGTTGCATTAGGATTAAATGTATCATTCAAAGATTTAAAATCAAAAGCTTTAAAACCGTTATTCATAATTATTTTTGTATCTATTTGTTTATCAATTATAAGCTATTTTATTTCTACTTCTTTATTCTAAAAAATACGCCTTTCAAGTATACTTCGATGAACTATTTGTCATCTTAGATTCTTGAAAGGCGTTAATTATTAATTTGATTCTTTTTGTTTGTGTTTGTCTTTATCAACTTGAGGTTGTTTTTTGTCATTCATATGTTTGGCAATTTGTTGATCTACATAGACCCAACCTTTCCAACCAATATGAACCGCGTCACTAATGACATATTTTTCATAATCTTTATCAGTCATATCGTATATTTTACCGCCATTATCAACGACAGTTGAATGAATTTTTTTGTACACTGCTTGGCGTCTATCACTATCGATACCAATATGATCATACCATTTACCATTTGATGGGATACTTACATATTGTACATCTGCGCCAGCTTTATTCATTGTTTGAACAAGTAATTTTAAATCTTGGAACTCTGGAGAATTAACGTTAAATTCATAATCACGATTTATTTTACGTTTATTTTCTTTGATCAGTTTCCAATATGGGTCTCTAATATGATAATCATTAGTTTTGGTATTATTTTTACCAATTACTTCTGCTTTGTCTTTCATTTGGCCCCATGATGCTTTTTCATCAGTTGCAGGTTTAACATGAGATAAAGGTGGTTTAGTGATAGAGAATAATGATTTAATTGCTTCAATCTTAATTAATTGATTTTCTTTAAATGCTGAAATATAGTGACCTGATACATTATGTGGATCTTTAGCAACTTTTCTTAAATACGCTTTGTTATGTACATGCGGGAATTGCAATAAACGTTTGGCATAACGTTGTTTCAATTCAGCAGGCATATTTTTTTGATTAAACATCGTGTTAATTTGATTTTGAGACATACGAGCATCAAAGTTTTGGTTTGTTAATCCATGATTAGTAAACCATTGTGGTGAGATAATAAAAGTTAATTTTTTACCTTTTAAATTATCATACTGAGATGCAAGTTCTACTGCATTAATTAAATCTGTTGACCCACCAGTGCCTAGTAAAAATACTGGTTTATCTGAATTGTGCTTATTTAACGCAATTGCTGGATTAAATGGATCATCTTTACCTAATTCACTTGAACCATAAACTGGATAATATTTATCCGACTTATATAGTTGATTTTGAATGAGCGTGCCTTTTAATACTTGATCTGTTAATGAAATTCTATTATTAGCAAGCGTTTTATCATTAATTAGCCCTGTAAATAATTGTGCGGGTAACAGAACAAATATAATAAATATAATGCCACTAATTAGAATGGGTAAAAAAGGTTTTAATTTCATCGTAGTTCTTCTAATGCTTCCACAATTTTATTTGGTGTAGCCCACTCATCACGATCAAAGTCCATAATAGAAACTTCGATATCTAATTTATTTTGAATTTCTAATAATAAACCTACTGTTTGGAAAGAATCAATAATACCTTCTTCGAAAATTTCTACATCTGGATTTTCTTTTACAATATCGTTTTCTGCAACCTCTGCTAATAAGTCTAATACTTGTTCTCTAAATTCCATAATTAATTACTCCTTTATTAAATAAATTTACCTGAGAAAATTAAAAAGCCGAACGTTACAAAATGGAATGTGATGACAACACTTAACGCGTTAGTCCATTTATTTTGCCAACGTGGAGGATGATTTTTTCTCCATTTTTCATAATAACCATAACCTATAAATAATGCTGCATGGTATAAGCCATAAATAATATAATAAACTTCTAATCCGTGCCAAACTCCCATGATAAAGAAATTAAGGAAGAAAGCCATGTTTGACATAGCCAATTGACTCTTAAACATCTTCTTACGAGACATATAAAATAATGATCTCATATAAATACAGTCTCTAAACCAAAATGATAAAGTCATATGCCATCTATTCCAGAAATCTTTAATATTTTTAGATTGGAAAGGTTTATTAAAGTTTGGTGGTGTTTTAATACCATATAAATAACTGAGTGCTATGGCAAATAAACTATAACCTGCAAAATCAAAGAATAGATAGAAACTGTATGCATACATATATAACCACATATGAGTAAATCCATGTAAATTCATTTGTAGTGGATTGATCGCATATACTTGAATGAAGTAAGCAATGATATATTTATACAAGAAACCTAACATAATCATGTGAATTGCTTTTAAAACTAATTCTCTATATTCCCCACCAGTTGGTACCTTTTTGTCATCTTTAACAAAACGTTTATATCTATCAATTGGCCCAGATGAGATAGTTGGGAAGAATGAGATAAATTGAATTAATTTGCCAATTTTAATTTCTTTAATTGAACCGTCTCTGATTTCCATAATTAATTGAACACTCTTGAAAGTAACGTATGAAATACCTAAGAAACCAACAAATTCAATTAATTTACTTTCATGGAAATGAATTTGATGCCCACCTAACCATGTACTTTGTAATACTTTAACTAGTGCTAATGGCAATATTGACAGAACCATGATAATCACAAATTTTGAAAAAGTATTATTCTTTTGTCTAGATTTATAATAAAACATGATTAAGCCAACTTGCCAAATAACATATATGATAAAACTGATTAATTGAACACTTAAATACTTTTGACCAAACAAATTATGTTTATCTGATGAAAATATCAGTATAACCATTATTGCTGTCGTAATACCGTTATATATATAGCTTCGCTTACCTAAAAAGCCAAGAATTATAACAGGAATTAGTACAATGAATGAAATTAAGAAGAATGTAAACGTGCCATAAGGTATCATCCGTTAACAACCTCTGCAATCTTCTTACGATCTAGTTTACCATTAGATGTAAGTGGTAATTGCTCCATCCAAACAAACTTTTGAGGAATCATATATTCTGGTAAGCGCGTTTTAAGTTCATCTTTGATGTTCTTTGTCATTTGTCTGTAATCTTCTACTTTTTCAGTTGCAACAACAGCTCCTATAAGATGAGTTACTTTGTCATTTTTATAAACAGGAACTACAATAGCTTCTCTAATTAGTTCAGAATCTCGTAATTGTGATTCTATCTCTTCCAATTCCATACGGTAACCATTCAATTTGATTTGGAAGTCTATACGACCTTGAATAAACCATAAACCATCTTCTTCTTTAGCTTTATCTCCTGTGTGATATGTTCTCACTCTATCTTCAAAGTTAAACACGGCAGCTGTTTTTTCTTCATTTTTTAGGTAACCAACACTTACACTTTGACCTTGAATGACTAATTCACCTTCATCAGTTGTCGTTAATTTAGTGCCAGGTCTTGAAACGCCTACTGGAAGTGGATTATATTGCTTAAGAATCTCTGGCGTAATTTGTATACTAGTCACCGCTACAGTAGCTTCCGTAGGACCATAAGTATTGTATATAACACCATTAGGGAATCTATCAACTAATGCTTTAGCTGTTCTGTGTCCAAAAATTTCTCCACAGAAGAAGAAATGATTTAAACTACCATATTGTTCTTCATTTAATGTTGGTAGTAATAAGCACATTTCAATAAATGATGGCGTAGAAACCCATATGTTAATCGGCGTAGCTAATAACATATCATTTAATAGTTTTGGTTTTTTAATCATGTCTTTATCAACAAGATTTAAAGTGCCACCAGAAACTAAACATGGGTAAATTGCCATAACTGATAAATCAAATGAAAATGGCGCTTGGTTCAACCATTCTTTCCCATTACCTAATTGATTCAATGAATTCATCCATTCAGCAAATTCAACAAGACTAGCGTATTCGATCTGAACACCTTTTGGCTCACCTGTAGAACCTGATGTGAAAATAGTATATACAACATCATTATCCTTCATTTGACTATCAAAAATAATTGAGTCTTGTGAATTAACAACATCTTCAATCGTAATCATCTGTACATGTTGATGATCTAATTCATAATCGGTTGTGTTAAAAATATATTCTGGTTGAACTTTATCGATTATCATCTTCACTCGCTCTTCTGGTACAGATGTATCGATAGGCACATAGCCGCAACCTGCTTTAATCGCACCAATCATACCTACAATCATATAAGGCGACATATGACCAAATAAAATCATAGGTTGTTGACTGCCTTGTAATTGATGTGCAAGCTTACTAGAAACTTCATCTAATTGCTTATATGTTATTTCATCAGTCGTATGTCTAACTGCTACTACATCTGGTTGTTCTTTACTCAGTTGACTGAGAATATTAATAATATCTGTCATAGTTTTCTCCCTCATTAAAATTCATTATAAATGAAGTTATTATGTGTATCTCCACTACCATATATTAAATATAAAGCGATAAATATTGCTAAATATAATAAAGTTAAAAGATACGGCTTCATTGCTAGGTAATATTTATTCGTAGGTTCCTTACCTTTAGTTTTCATTGGGCAACTCTCCTAAAATTTACTTATCATAAACCAAAGTTCTTAATCGTCTGTATTCAATGTAAATAATTTTAATATATAATAGCTGTTTTATATTTTGTTTTTACAATTCATTATACTCATGTTTCGAATAAAATTCAAAATTATTTTTAGCATAAAAATTTAAGTTAATTACTCCAAGTTGCGTAAGCTATAAATATAGTATGAGCATATTACTTATTGAATAATATTATTTTAAATCTTACGTTGTAATTAAACAATTACAGACGGTATAACAAAATTGTTAGATTGAGCTATTTTAAACATAATAAAAAGCCTATCTATTTAATTAAACTAAATAGATAAGCTTAAATTATAATTAAAACTATGAATTTACTGGGGTAATTGCAGATTTATTATTTAATACTGCTTTAATATTATCCACGCATAATTGAATCATATTATTCCGTGTATTTTCAGATGCACTACCAATGTGTGGAAGAATCACAGCATTAGGCATTTTTAATAGTGGATGATCCATAGCAATTGGTTCTTGTTCTAACACGTCTAAACCGCATGCTAATAACTGTCCTTTGTTTAAAGCATTTACTAAATCTTCTTCATTTACAATGGCACCTCTACCAATATTGATAAATATTGAATCAGATTTCATTTTTTCAAATGCGGATGCATTAAATTTATGTTTGGTTTCATCTGTTAAAGGTGCAGTACATACCACAAAGTCACTTTCTTCAAGTAATTCATCAAATGAAACCCATGTAGCACCCAATTCGTTTTCAGTCGCTTCTTGTCTTGAACGATTATGATATAAAATCTTAGTATTAAAGCCTTTCAAACGTTTAGCAAAAGCCTTACCAATATCTCCCATACCAAAAATACCAACAGTTGAACCATATACGTCTTTACCAGATAATAAATATGGCCCCCAACTTTTCCATTGTCCTTCTTGAATATATTGTTCAGCTTCTACAATGCGACGAGCAGTTGCTAACATAAGTGTAAAACCTAATTCCGCAGTCGTTTCAGTTAAAACTTCTGGTGTATTAGTCACAGTGACACCTTTTTGTTTGGCAACATCAATATCTATATTATCGAAACCAACAGCCATATTGGCTACTATCTTTAAATTTGGTGCTTCATTTAAGCACGTTTCATCAATTTTTTCACTTAAAGTAACAAAACAAGCTGTTGCATCTTTGATAGATAATAAGAATTTTTCTCTAGGCATGGGTATAAATTTTTCATTCCATACTTCGACTTCTGCAATTTCTTCTAACTGTGCTATAAACTTTTGAGGAATTTGACGTGTTACAACAATTTTGTTCAATCTTTGAGCCCCTCTCACCAAGTTAATTTGTTAATTCAACAATTGTTTCATTTAAATCTTTAAAAGAATATGTTGGTGGAATATCTTTTGTCTGAATTTCTTCTAGTGTAGTCACACCTGTTTGAACATGAACAGTATCGATACCAACGTTTATACCAGACATAATATCTGTATCATACAAGTCTCCAACCATGGCCACTTCTTCTTTATTAAGTTGCAATAGTTCTAAAGATTTATTCATAATTATCGTTTCTGGTTTACCAATAAACTGTGGTTGTACTCCTGTAGATACTGATACCACACTTGTAATTGCACCATTACCTGGTAAGAAACCTCTTTCTTTTGGTATAGAAACATCAGGATTTGTTGAAATAAATGTTGCTCCTTTTCTGACAGCAAGTGTTGCTATAGCAAGCTTTTCATAAGTAACATTTTCATCAAGTCCGATAACAACATAATCAACATTTTCATCATTTTTAACTACTAGACCCGCTTCAGTCAATGCAGAATGTAGACCTTCACCGCCTAACATATAGACAGATGCACCTGGAGATTGTTCAGAAATATAATCTGCTGTTGCTAAAGCTGATGTAACAATTTCATCAGGTGTTGCGTCGATATTCATTTCATGCAATTTATCTGCAACTTGATCTGGCGTCTTGGTAGAATTATTTGTTACATATAGATGTGGAATTTGATGTTCATTTAAATAATCGATAAATTGACTTGCACCATCAATTTCATCAGTTCCTTTATACATCGTCCCATCTAAATCTATTAAATATGCCTTGTATTGCTTCACTATTTGTTCTCTCCTTTGCCAAATGCAGTAATTGGAACATTTTCATTATTTAAAAATTGAATAACTTCATCAATAAATTGTTTGTAGTAAGGTATTGCTTGATCAAATAACGGTTCAATTTCATTAGTATCAAGTTGAATATAGTTATGTGCAAATTGCTTTCTTACATCTACAGTTTTATTAATATTTTCTTGAGTTTCTTTAGAAATAACATTTTCTAATTCTAAAATATCAATCACGTCTTTATAGTTACCTGGATCTCTTAGAATAAATCCATCAATAATCATATTTCCAATATCTACTGATGATTCAATTAACATTTGTGCGATTCTTTCAAAAGCATAATGATTATCTTTGTTTTGAGTATAATCCTCTGTTAATTGTCTTAAGTAATTTAGTTTTTCTGAAAGTTTATCTTTATCTACAAAATACATTTCCTAATCACCTCTTATTAACTTTATAATATCATAATTTTGCAGTACACTTCATTTGTCGTTATACTTAGGCGTAGTATATTTCGTTTAAAGGGGTTCTACAAATGATTGATATGTATTTATATGATGATGAAGAACAAAGCCAAGTTCAATTTGTTGGATTTGTTGGTGAACATAGTCGATATGACTTAATGCTCGTTCAAACCGATCGACATTATGGTAAAACTTTGGTATTAAATATGCAAACTAATAAATTTGGTATTATTGGATCTGATGATATTGAAGAAGAAGGTTATATCGCTCATATATTAGGTGTATCTGAAGAAGAAGGCGATGAAATCATTGAATACCTTAATGAAGTGATTCAATAATAATTTTGATATAAATTAAAAGTAAATCTCCCTCCAAGTACGTTAATGTATTTGAAGGGAGATTTTTTATATTTGTTATTATTAATTAAAATTGATAAATCACTTTTCAGTATCTTGGATAGTTGGTTGTATTTTGACATCATGTAATTTATCATCTTGATCAATAACAGTTAAGTCTTCTGCTTGTTGTTTCACTTCATTTTCTGATAAATGTTTAACTACAAAATAGGGACATCCAAAATTACAATATTCTAATAAATAATCTTGTATACTAGAGAATCTTTTACTAATTTCTGCTTTTTTATTAGTATCCTTAAAGAAACCTTTTAATCTTAATTGGTCATAACCAAAATCTCCTACTACATAGTCATATTTATCTAAAATATCAGAGTATCTATTTGCGAATATTTCTTCATCAAAACAATCTCTATAATCTTCTATTAATTCAAAATACTGTTGCTCTACTTTTATCATAATTTCACCTAATCTATTTCACGATATATTATATCGCTATTTTAACAACACTATATATTTTCATTCAAATCTTTAAACTATTTAGTAAAAACAAGAACCACTTTATTTATTTTCATAAAAAAGTGGCTCTACAGATTGTATATTATTAACTATTTAATTGCTCTTCACCTTGACGTTGTCTTTCTTTGGCAGCTTCGTTAACTTGTTCATCTGCGTGGTAAGAACTACGTACTAACGGTCCAGCTTGACAATGTTTGAAGCCTTTATCCATAGCTACTTTTCTCATTTTACCGAATTCTAATGGTGTGTAGTATTTTTCAACTTTTAAATGTTTACGAGATGGTTGTAAATATTGACCAATTGTTAAAATATCTACATCATTGGCACGTAAATCATCCATTGTTTCATAAATTTCTTCCATTGTTTCCCCTAAGCCTACCATTAAACTTGATTTTGTAGGAATATCTGGCTGTAATTCTTTAGAACGACGTAAGAATTCTAATGTTCTATCATAAGTTGCACGAGCACGAACTCTTGGTGTCAAACGACGAACTGTTTCAATATTATGATTTAAGATATCAGGTTTAGAAGCCATTAATGTTTCTAATGCTTCATAATCTCCACCCATGTCTGAAGGTAAAATTTCAATTGTAGTGAATGGGTTTCTTGCTCTAACTTTTCTAACTGTTTCAGCATAAACGTTTGAACCTGCATCACGTAAATCATCACGTGCAACTGCTGTAATAACAACGTGTTTTAAATTCATTAATTCAACTGATTCTGCTACACGTTCTGGTTCATTTAAATCTAATTCATTAGGTAAACCAGTTTTAACTGCACAGAAACGACATGCACGTGTACATACAGCACCTAAAATCATAAATGTAGCTGTACGTCTTTCTCCCCAACACTCATGTATATTTGGACACTTTGCTTCTTCGCAAACAGTGTGTAAATTCTTTTCACGCATCATTTTCTTAAGGCCAGTATAATTCTCGTTCGTGTTCAGCTTAATTTTCAACCAATCCGGTTTTCGTAGTATTTCCTCATTTTTAGTAGCCATAACAACGCATACCCTCCTGTTTAATCTCTCTTTATGTTATTATAACGAAATTAATCATAAAATAAAATCTAATCTACAGTTATTTTAAAATTGTAGTAACTTTTGTTCGAATATATCTCTTAAAAATTCTGGCATAATATATTCTGTTGGAAGTCCTTTTAACATTGGAAAATATCTACCAAACGTGTACATATCAACTGTACCTAATACGTATGATTGATTATCTTGAATTTCTTTTCCATTTATAAAGTAGCGATCTTCTGATTCAATAAAACCTATATTATATAATACATATCCTCCAAAGATATCCCCTCGGAATCCAAGTCCCTGTGCATGTTCATGCATGTATTCTTGTTTCTGACTTTTAATAATTACTTTTTTTAATTCTTCACCTGTTAATTTAACTCTAACCACATTAATAGGATGAGGTAACATTTGATGAATATCAAATTCGGTAATTTCATCAGAATCTAGTCCTTTAACTATTAAACCAGCATTTATAATTGTACAATCTGCATTCGTAAATTCATAGACACTTTCAGCTAATAAATAAGACGTTTTTGTGATAACATCTGTTTTATTTTCTAATTTGATAGGATGGTTGACTACTAGTTTACTCATTAATGCTTTGCCTTCACTATCAAAATCTGTTTCAACTTGAGGCAATTGTTCTAATGGATGCAAACAAGCCGTCTTACTAGTTACCTTTTTATCTTCAATATCTAAATTTACTTCACCTAAAAAATGTCCATATTTACCTGCTGCAGCCATTAATACTCCATTATTCATTTCTCCATGTTCAAAGTAGTGATGCGTGTGACTTCCAAGTATTAAATCTATTTCAGGTATTTCCTGACATAATTTTTCATCAAAGAACACACCAACATGGCTCATCACTATCAAAATATCATATTGATCTTTATGATCATTAATTTCATCTTTAATAGCTTCTAATGGATCAGTTACTACCCAATCTAATGCTCTATAAAACGGCGTAAATGGAGCTGTAGCAGCAACAAATAAAATTCGTACTCCGTTGATTTCCTTTATATAAGATGAAGACATGTGGTTAGGTAAATGTCCTTCTTCATCAAATAAATTTGCACAAATTACTTTAAATTGAGCATCGGTATATAAATTTTGTAAGGCTTCATGCGAAATGGTCATGCCTTCGTTGTTTCCAATTGTCGTAATATCACATTGCGCCTCATTAAGAAGTTCTATATTCTTTTTACCTAATGTAGCTTGGGTAATCGGTGCTGATAAATCAACATGATCACCTATATCTAAATATAGTGAGGGATGTTGAAGTTGGGAACGATGTTCTGCAATATAAGATTGGATACGTGCATATTCATTAAGATGACTATGAATATCATTTGTATGATAAATAGTTAACTTCACAGTACTTCCCCCTTTTCTATTTGTTTTGATAAGTCTATACGTAATCTATCGAGTAATAACTTTTATAGTAGATTATGCTATTAACAATTAATTTAAATAATTGATTTGATGATTAAGTAAGCACCTATTAATAACATCACTGTACGTAATAATGTTACCACTGTATCAGACTTGATTGAATGATTTACCTTAACACCTATTTTAGCACCTATATAACTTGAAATAATTAATACTATTGAATAATCCCAAGCAACATGTCCTTGTATAATATGTCCGATTGAACTCATGACACTTGAGAAAAATATCATCATCATACTTGTACCAACAGCAACATGTGGTGGAAATCTAAAAACAATTAACATTAACGGAGTCATTAATGCACCACCACCAATACCAAATAGTCCAGTAAGGATACCTATGAATAAAGTTGCGACAAATGCTATTAAAGGTGGAACACTATAATGATAGGTTTTACCTTCTGCATCAATATAGGTCTTTTCATATTGTGGCTTATTAAAAACTTTAAAAGGTTTAATTTTGTTTCTTACTATTAATAAAATAGCAACCAAAATCATAAATATCCCAAAATAAAGGTTAAATGATTTTAATGTTAAAAACTGACTCAAAAAAGAACCTAATAATGAACCTGGTAATAAACCAAATAAAAAAATAGAGCCATTTTTAATATCTACTTGTTTAGTTTTTAAATAGCCTAAAGAAGATGATAAACCTGTAACAATAAGTATAACCGAAGAAGTACCTATTGCTATTTGAGTAGTAATACCGTGTAAAATATTATGATCTACTCCTAAATAGACAAGTGTAGGAACAATAATGATTCCGCCACCAATACCTACAATTGAACCAATAATAGCAGATAGACCACCAATAATAATTAATAAAATAATTGTCAATAACATACTTGTTTCGCCTCTTAAAATAGTTTTAATTGTTGTGGTGCTAAACCTTCATAGTCAATGCCAAGCATATCTTGATATGTTTTTGCATTTTGTGCGGCATGACCACCTGAATTGTTATTAAAAACAACATAAACCTTTTTAGCTTTTTGTTCTAAAATTTTAACCTTTTGTGCTAAGTCATATAATTCTTGGTCATTATAATTATATAAGTATCTTACATCTCGCCATTCTTGATCTGTCATATCTTTTTTAGTCCAACCATGTACGTTCCTACCATGATATCTTACAAAAGCAATATCGCTAGTTATTCTATTTACTAATGGGATACTTCCATCTTTGACTTGTGGTTCATCAACAACAGCATGAATAATTTGATGTTCAGTCAAAAATGTTAATGTCTCTTCTTTAAATCTTTCATTAAACCAAGATTGATGTCTAAATTCAACACATATAGGAAAATCTTTTAATTGTTGTTTCACATATAAAATATATTTAATGTTTTGACTTGAACAATCGAACCAAGGTGGAAATTGCACCAAAACCATAGCTAATTTTTCATTTTCTTGTAATGGCTTTAACATTTCTTTAAACTTATCAAACAATTCTTGACGTGTTTCTGCAAAATTTCTAAAATCTGCATGCAATGTTAATGCTTGATGAATTTTAACTACAAATTGAAATCGTTTTGGTGTTTCATTTATCCATTTTTGAATATTTCTTTCTGGTTGAATTGCATAATAAGATGCATCTAGTTCAACTATTGGAAAGTGACTTGCATATGTTTTAAGTTTATCGGTTTTTCTCTCTAAATCTTCGTATAACGTATCATGATCTCCCCAACCAGTTAGACCTATATTTATCATTTATATCACCAAACTTATGATACCACAGAATAAATTCGCAATTCACTTTATCAATACGAAATTTACAGATTCTTATTAATTGGTGTACCATAATAAAATTACAATCGAAAATTAAATAGCCTGCGACAATGATGTATGTCTCAGGCTATAATCGGTAGAACAACCTAGCTTAACTTAACGTGTATATGTCACTAGACTTATAAAATCGTAGTGATATTTTATTTTAAGTTCTTTGCTATTAGGTTTATTTGATTAATTATACGATCCATTAATTCTTCTGCTTTTTGTTTTTTAGCTAGACGTGGTGATTGTCCACTCCATATATGAGTTAATTCACTTTCGCCTTGCTGTACTGCAGTTTTACGAATTTGATTTGTCAGTTGATTTTGTATTGGATATTCAGGTATTTCACCTTGATATTGACTCATTTCTTTAACGAATTGATTATTAATACCACGTGCATTTTTACCGCTAAACACATTGGTTACGATGGTATCTGTTTCTTTACTATTTAATATGGCTTCCTTTAGTAAATCATTAGCTCCGCTTTCATTAGAAGTTAAGAAGGCCGTACCCATTTGTGCACCTTGAGCACCTAACATAATACTTGCTAATAGACCTCTTTCATCCATTATACCTCCTGCAGCAACTACAGGTATCGACACGTGATCAA
This sequence comes from Staphylococcus pasteuri, assembly GCF_030547725.1. Taxonomy (NCBI): domain Bacteria; kingdom Bacillati; phylum Bacillota; class Bacilli; order Caryophanales; family Staphylococcaceae; genus Staphylococcus; species Staphylococcus pasteuri. The sequence goes on from NZ_JAUOQO010000006.1 coordinate 238,452, forward strand.
CAACTTGAGGTACCAATGACATCGTTCCAATCATTGGCTCTTCACTATCCCCTAAACGTAAAAATGATCCTCGATGTCCTCCCGCTTCACTACCTTGGGCTATAACAATATCCATACCAGCTTTTTCATTTTCTATAGCTTCTTCTACTGTTGTAGCTGTACCAATTAATATTACATTATTTTCTTTTAGTTTCTCGATAATTTGATGATCAGGAATTCCAAAGGTAAAGCTACATACTGGAACTTTATATTCAATAACTTTATTTACAGCATCTTTAAATTTTTGGCTTTCCTCAATATTAACCACAGGTTCTTCTAAATGAAACGCTCTTCTATATGGTTTCAACCATGCATTCATATGTTCAATTTGGTCTGGGTTGACACCTGTGTTTTCTTTAGGTACAAATAGATTCACACCAAATGGTTGTTTTGTTAATGATTTAACTGTTTGAATTTCACTTTCTAACTTTTCAATACTAAAATAACCCGCACCAATCGTTCCTAATCCACCTTTTTCACTAACAGTTGCTACTAAAGATGGGGTCGTACTACCTGCCATACCAGCTTGAATAATAGGATATTGAACCTGTAATGTTCTCGTTAATTGATTATTATTCCACATTTGATTCACCAACTCTTACTAATTATTTTCTATTTCTATTTGGAAATGTTTGTTTCTTTAACTTTTCTTCTTCCTCTTTATCTAACTCATCTTCTATTTCCATACCTAGCAATGTCTCTATTAAATCTTCATGAGATACTATGCCATCAGTACCACCAAATTCATCTAATACTATAGCTAAATGCTTTCTTGATACTGTCATTTTTCTAAGTACCCATTCAGCTTTATTATGTTCATTCACGAATAATGGTTTTGATGAAAATTTTGTGATTGATTCATATTTTTTCTTACTCCATGCTAATAAGTACTTAGAATGGAATACGCCTACAATATCATCTATATCTTCATCATATATTGGATACCTTGTATATGGTTCATTCATTACCGTTTCATATGCCTCATCAAATGACGTAGTTTTGGGAAATGCAACGACATTCACTCTAGGTGTCGTATCAACATCTTTGACCTTTAAGTTTTCAAAATCTAGTACACCTTTGAGTCGATTTTGTTCTGTTTCATTGAATGCACCCTCACGTCCTGCAATCATTAACATTGTTCTTATTTCTTCTTTAGAATACTTACTTTGTTCCTTTTGTCCTTTTGACAATAATTTATTAATACTATCTGTAATAGCATTTAATATTTTAGTTATTGGTTTAAGTATAATAACTAAAATATTAATAACTGGATAAACCAATCTTGTTATTTTATTTGGAAATGTTGCTGCGATTGATTTAGGAATAACTTCAGATACCAAAATAATGACAACAGTAATTACAGCAGATGCTATACCCACATTGACGCCAATGTTAATTGCTAAAATCGTTACTAATGTAGGTAAAATGATATTTGCAACATTATTACCTATCAATATAGTAGTAATAAATTCAGTTGGTTTATCTAATAATCGGGATAATCCCTGTGATTTTTTATCTCCATTTTTGGCTTCAGCTTGAAATTTCGTTCTATTTGCTGCAGTTAATGCAGTTTCACTTCCTGAAAAGAAAAATGATAATAAAATTAAAAATATGATAGCTATAATCATGAAGCATGCTCCCCGTTCATAATAGTTATATAAATATTGAATTATAAATTTATTCCCCTGAACAAACTTTTGTAAACTATTACAATATGCTGCTTTAATTAATATAATATTCAACTTCTGTGAGTAACCATGAATCATAAAAAGTGGACAATAAATAGAGTTTAGTCAATTTATTATCCACTTCTATTTGCTATTTAATTTCATACTAAATTTAAACAAATCATAAATTAGTAACTAAAAAAACACCAAGCTATTATACCTATACGTAAAATAGCTTGATGTTAGTAGAGGAAGTTAGCCGATACTGCCTTCCATTTCGAATTTAATTAATCTATTCATTTCTACCGCATATTCCATTGGTAGTTCTTTAGTGAATGGTTCAATGAATCCCATAACAATCATTTCAGTCGCTTCTTCTTCTGAGATACCACGACTCATTAAGTAGAATAATTGTTCTTCTGAAACTTTAGATACTTTAGCTTCGTGCTCTAATGAAATATTGTCGTTAAATACTTCATTATAAGGGATTGTATCTGAAGTTGATTCATTATCTAAAATTAATGTGTCACATTCAATGTTTGAACGTGCACCTTTAGCTTTACGTCCAAAATGAACAATACCACGATAGATTACTTTACCACCGTTTTTAGAAATAGATTTAGAAACAATTGTTGAAGACGTATTTGGTGCTTTATGAATCATTTTAGCTCCAGCGTCTTGTACTTGTCCTTTACCAGCAAATGCGATAGATAATGTACTACCTTTTGCACCTTCACCTAATAATACACAGTTAGGGTATTTCATAGTTAATTTAGAACCTAAGTTACCATCAACCCATTCCATATTACCATTCTCATGAACAAATGTACGTTTAGTAACTAAGTTATAAACATTGTTTGCCCAGTTTTGAATTGTAGTATAACGGACGTGTGCATCTTTATGGACAATAATTTCAACTACAGCTGAGTGTAATGAACTTGTTGTATAAACTGGTGCAGTACAACCTTCAACGTAGTTTACTGAAGCACCTTCATCAGCAATGATTAAAGTACGTTCGAATTGACCCATATTTTCAGAGTTAATACGGAAGTATGCTTGTAATGGTGTATCTAATTTAACGTTTTTAGGAACATAAATGAATGATCCACCTGACCATACAGCTGAGTTTAATGCCGCAAATTTATTATCTGCAGCTGGAATAACAGAAGCAAAATATTCACGGAATAAATCTTCGTTCTCACGTAATGCACTGTCAGTATCTTTGAAGATAATTCCTTTTTCTTCTAATTCTTTTTCCATATTATGGTAAACAACTTCTGATTCATATTGTGCAGAAACACCTGCTAAATATTTTTGCTCAGCTTCAGGAATACCTAATTTATCAAATGTACGTTTGATTTCTTCAGGTACTTCATCCCATGAACGCTCAGTGTGTTCCGATGGTTTTACATAATAAGTAATATCATCAAAGTTTAATTCTGATAAGTCACCACCCCATTGAGGCATTGGCATTTTATAGAATAATTTTAAAGCTTTCAGACGGAAATCTAACATCCATTCTGGTTCATCTTTCATTTTAGAAATTTCTCTAACTATATTTTCAGTTAGACCTCGTTCTGATCTGAAAATGGAAACATCTTCGTCGTGGAAACCATATTTATAATCCCCAACATCAGGTGCTTTTTTAGCCATTTCAATCACTCCTTATATATATTTAAACGTCATGCGCGAGATTTTTAATTACAAGTATAAAATTGTCATCATATTATAACAATGATTATCGAAAGTAAAAAGCCAACATCATTGATATCTAGTTATTGTTTACCCGTTATGTCATTAAGAAACATAACTATTAATCTTCTGTTGTCCCTTCTGTCTTACCTTCTTTTTCGACTGTTCCTTTTTCGAGTGCTTTCCAAGCTAAAGTGGCACATTTTATTCTTGCAGGGAATTGAGAAACACCTTGTAATGCTTCAATGTCTCCCATTTCTTCAGTAATTTCGTAATCTTCACCTAGCATCATCTTAGTAAATTCTTGACTCATTTGCATAGCTTCAGCTAACGTATGACCTTTTACTGCTTCAGTCATCATAGAAGCACTAGACATAGAAATTGAACAACCTTCGCCTTCAAATTTAGCATCATTTATAACGCCATCTTCTATATCAAATGTAAGTCGAATACGATCACCACAAGTAGGGTTATTCATATCAACAGTCATCGAGCCATTATCTAATACGCCTTTGTTTCTAGGATTTTTATAATGATCCATAATTACAGATCGATAAAGTTGATCTAAATTATTAAAATTCATATGAGAAAAACTCCTTCGTTTGTTTCAATGCATATACTAATTGGTCGATGTCTTGCTTATTATTATAAATATAAAAACTTGCTCTAGCTGTAGAAGAAACGCCTAACCATTTCATTAATGGTTGTGCACAATGATGTCCAGCTCTCACTGCTACACCTTCAGTATCAACTGCTGTTGCTACATCGTGTGGGTGAATGTCTGTTAGATTAAACGTAATGACACCTGCACGTCGATCTTTAGGTGGCCCATAAATATCTAAGCCTTCAATATTAGACATTTGTTCGTAGGCGTATTCTGTTAATTCTTTTTCATGTTGATGAATTGCTTCGAATCCTAATTGTTGAATATAACGAATTGCTTCAGCTAAACCAATTGCTTGTGCAATTAATGGTGTACCAGCTTCAAATTTTGTTGGTAAATCAGCCCAAGTAGCATCATATTTACTTACAAAATCAATCATATCTCCACCAAACTCGACGGGTTCCATATCTTTTAATAAATCACGTTTGCCATATAAAACACCGATACCTGTAGGCCCTAACATTTTATGCCCACTAAAGCTATAAAAGTCAGCGTCAATATCTTGCATATCTAGAGCCATGTGAGGAGCTGCTTGAGCACCATCTACACTAATCACCGCACCATGTTGGTGAGCAATTTCGGCTATGGTTTTTACATCATTGATTGTACCTAGAACGTTAGATACATGGGCAATAGCTACAATTTTAGTTTTGTCGTTAATTGTGGCTTTAATGTCCTCGATATTTAATTCACCTTGTTCTGTCATAGGGATGAATTTTAATGATGCGTTTTTACGTTTAGCTAACTGTTGCCATGGAACAATATTAGCGTGATGTTCCATCTCAGTAACAACAATTTCATCGCCTTCATCGACATTAGCATCACCATAACTATGTGCAACAATATTAATAGAAGCCGTAGTTCCTCTTGTAAAAATGATTTCCTCAAAATATTTAGCATTAATAAAACGTCTAACTGTTTCACGTGCACTTTCATATCCGTCAGTTGCTAATGAACCCAACGTATGAACACCTCTATGAACGTTAGAGTTATAGCGTTTATAGTAATCATCTAACACATTTAAAACTTGTACTGGTGTTTGGCTTGTCGCTGTTGAATCAAGATATGCTAAACGTTTGCCATTAACTTGTTGTTCTAAAATCGGAAAATCTTTGATTATTTCATTAACGTCAAATGAATGTTCGGCCACTTTATTCACGACCCTTCTTTAATTAAAAATCTCTTACTTTAAATCTATTTAGAAACTTTAAGTTCGATAACTTCTCTTAATTGACGTTTTACGTCTTCAATTGGTAATTCTCTTACTACTGGATCTAAGAAACCATGTATAACTAAACGTTCAGCTTCTCTTCTAGAAATACCACGGCTCATTAAATAGTAAAGTTGTTCTGGATCAACACGTCCAACAGATGCTGCGTGACCTGCTTCTACGTCGTCTTCATCGATTAGTAAAATAGGGTTCGCATCTCCACGAGCATTTTCTGATAACATTAATACACGAGACTCTTGGTTAGCAATTGATTTAGTACCACCATGTTTGATATGACCGATACCATTAAATACTGATGATGCATTTTCTTTCATTACACCATGTTTTAAAATATAACCATCTGTTTCTTTACCATATTGAACAATTTTAGAAGTTAAGTTGATTTTTTGATCACCTGTACCGACTACAACTGATTTTAATTCACTTGTAGAACGATCACCTATTAAGTTAGTTGTATTATCAATAATTTGGCTACCTTCGTTCATTAAACCTAATGCCCAATTGATGGCAGCGTCTGCTTCAGTAGTACCTCTTCTAATGATATGTCCAGTGAAACCTTTATCTAAATAATCTACAGAACCATATGTGATATTAGAATTTGCCCCAGCAATTACTTCTGAAACAATATTAATTTGATTTCCTTCACCACTTGCATTAGATAAATAGTTTTCTACATAAGTTACTTCAGCACTTTGTTCAGTGGCAATAATAACATGATTATAAAAACTTGCATTTTCATCGTCATGTAAAACAACATATTGAACTGGATGTTCAACTACGACATTTTTAGGAACGTATACAAATACGCCACCATTCATTAATGCAGTGTGTAATGCTGTAATACGATGTTCATCTACATTTACAGCATCTTTCATATAATATTTTTGTACTAATTCACTATGATTAACAAGTGCTTCTGATAAACCTTCAATGATGACACCATCATTTTTGGCTTGTTCAGAAACTTGTGTGTATGCTAAATCATTATTATGTTGAATAATTAAATTCTCAGTGTTTTCAACATCGATAATTTTTTTAACTGATTCTGGTAATTCTGATAAACTTTGATAAACATTACCTTCTGTGTGATGTTGTTTAAACGTATCAAAGTCCCATTTTCTTAATTTAGTTTTGTCAGGTTTTGGCATTTCTAAAGTTTCTGTTAATTTCAACGCTTCTTTACGTAGTTCAGTCATCCAAGAAGGTTCATTGTGCGCTTTTGAATAATCAACAAGTTGTTCTTCAGAAATGTTCAAAGTTTCAGTTGTCATAACTCTTATCCTCCCACTTGATGAAATAGTATTAATAATTCAATGTTCAGTTTCATCATTTATACGAACATCTCAACGAGCTTTAAATCGATAGATTAATCTCGACTATTCAGTAGCACCAAATTCTTCTTTAACCCATTCATAACCTTCTTCTTCAAGGCGTTTTGCTAATTCTGGTCCACCAGATTTAACAACTTTACCACCATACATAACATGTACTTTGTCAGGTGTGATGTAGTTTAATAAACGTTGATAGTGCGTAATCATTAATGCACCGAAGTCTTCTCCGCGCATTTGATTGATACCTTTAGACACTACTTTTAAAGCGTCAATATCTAAACCTGAGTCAATTTCATCTAAAATAGCAAATTTAGGTTCTAACATCATTAATTGTAAGATTTCATTACGTTTTTTCTCTCCGCCTGAGAAACCTTCATTTAAGTAACGTTGAGCCATGTCTTGATCAATGTCTAAGAAATCCATTTCTTTATCTAATTTTTTGATGAATTGCATTAAGTTAATTTCTTGACCTTCTTCACGTTTTGCATTAATTGCTGAACGCATGAAATCGGCGTTTGTTACACCAGTGATTTCTGAAGGATATTGCATTGCTAGGAATAATCCAGCTTTTGCTCTTTCATCAACTTCAAGTTCTAAAATATTAACACCATCAAGTAACACTTCACCTTTTGTTACTTCATAGCTTGGATGACCCATAATTGCTGATGATAATGTTGATTTACCTGTACCATTTGGTCCCATAATGGCATGAATTTCCCCAGTATTAATTGTTAAATTAACGCCTTTTAAAATTTCTTTATCTTCAATAGACACGTGTAGGTCTTTAATTTCTAATGTTGATGACATTTATATTCCCTCCATAAAATATAAAGTTTTCTTAACTAGTTTATAATAATTTTAATCTATAGTCAAAAAGCCTTTGGAATTTTCAATCTACTATATTATAACGTACTTACAGGTTAATATAAACTTTTTAAACCGATAAATTAGAGTAATTCTTTTTAAAAAATTATTTTTATCTATAGTTTAATGTTATTTCAAATGATAACGAAAACCGTTACTTTCTCAATAGCCATTTTTTAGACAAATAGTCGGTTTATTTAACTTTAAATCAATAATTATGATATGATTCATTTTAACCTTATAGGTTAAGAAAGGAGTCATTAATGAAAAACTTCAAATGGATAAATTTGATTAAAGGATTTGGCATGGGTACAAGTGATTTAGTGCCAGGAGTCAGTGGTGGAACAATTGCACTTTTGCTAGGTATTTATGATGGCTTTATCAGTTCAATAAGTGGTTTATTTTCGAAAAGATTTTGGCCTAGCTTTAAATTTTTATTACCTATTGTAATTGGTATGCTATTAGCTATAGGTATTTTAAGTAATTTATTCAACTACCTTTTAAGTGCGCACGAAGTTCCTACTATGTTCTTTTTTACTGGTTTAATTATTGGCATCATTCCCTACCTTCTTAAAGTGTCACATTTCAAAACTACTTTTAAAACGAAACATTATATTGTCGTTTTAATAGGCATCGCATTACTAGTCATCATGACCTTATTAAATAGTGGAGACAAACACGCAGGAGAGACATTATCTTTAACTACTAGTCTTATTATTAAATATTATATTGCAGGTATATGTGCTTCTAGTGCAATGCTTCTTCCAGGTATATCAGGGTCATTTATGTTACTTATTTTCGGAGCATACGGGACGGTTATGTTTGCTATATCAGAACTAGTAAAATTTAATTTCGATGCTTTACCAATACTTTTAATAGTAGGTTTAGGTATATTGTCTGGATTTTTAATTTCTAGTAAACTCATCCAGTATTTATTACATCATCATACAACCGTAACATTCGCATTAATTATTGGATTTGTTATCGGATCTATTTATGCTGTATTTCCTGGAATACCAACTTCATTGGTAACATGGATAATCTCTATACTAACGTTAATTATAGGTTTTATCGTTAGTTACATTCTTGGTCAGATAACTGTTAAAAACGAAGAAAGTATATAGGCAAAAAAGTATTAAAACAAAAAAGGCTCTCAAACACATCATGTGTAAGAGAGCCTTAATATTATCTATTTATCTTCTTTATTACCTTTAACTTTATCAATAACGTTGTTAACTGTTTCTTTCACTTTACCAGAAGCTTTATCTTCTTTACCTTCTTTTTCAAGGTTTTCATTGTCAGTAACGTTACCTACAGTTTCTTTTACATTACCTTTTGCTTGTTCGAATTTATCTTCAGCCATTTTGAATTCCTCCTTGAAATATTTATCAATTGTTATGATTATTAAATACCACGACCTATAAAAATTAAACATACTTTTATTTTTTATCAACTTATTATATGAGTATATTAAATATATAGTTATGTTACGCTATTGGCGAGGAGGTATCTGTAGTGTTTTCTATTTTCATTTATGGTATTAGTGCTATTTTAATTTTGATCGCTATTATTTTAATTATTAGAGCCCAACTATCTCGCCACTCCAAAAACAAAAGTACATTCGTACCTTCTATTTTATTATTAATTGCTTCATTAATTCTGCTTATCAATGGCTTAATGCGTTTATAGTAAATAAGAGTTTAGGTCTATCTTTAAATTCTTATTCACACAAAAATCCTCAAGTCAAAGTGACTTGAGGATTTATTATTATGCTAATTATTTTGCTGGTACAACCGCACCATCGTACTCTTTATTAATGTAATCTCTAATTTCTTTAGATTGTAATACTTCCATTAAAGCTTTGATTTTCTTATCGTCTTTATGTCCATCTTTAACTGCAATTAAGTTAGCATATGGATTGTCTTTAGCTTTTTCGTATGCGATTGAATCTTTTTTAGGATTTAATTTTTGATCAAGTGCATAGTTTGAATTGATGATAACAGCGTCAGCATCTTGTTTTTGATAAATTTTAGGTAAAAATTCTGCTGATTGTTTGTTATTAAATTTAATATCTTTTTTATTTTCAGTTATGTCACTAAATTTAGCATCTTCAATTTTAACGCCTTTTTTAATTTTGATTAAACCTTCATCTACGAAGAATTTTAAGAAACGTCCTTGTTCTGCTGGGTTGTTAGAAACGTAAACTGTTGCCCCTTTTGGTAAATCTTTTAAGCTTTTATATTTTTTAGAATAAACAGCCATTGGTTCTAACTCAACGTTACCTGCTGATTCAATTTTATAGCCTTTTTCTTTACTTTCAGTTTTAAGGTAAGGTGTATGTTGGAAGAAGTTGGCATCTAATTCGCCTTTATCTAATAATTTGTTTGGTGTTGTATAATCATTAATTGTTTTGATATCTAATTTATACCCTTTTTTCTCTAATAATGGTTTAGCTTTTTCTAGAATCTCAGCATGTGGTGCTGGTGAAGCTCCAACTTTAATTGTTTTATCGCTTCCTTTTCCACCACAAGCTGCAAGTGCTACAGTCAACGTTAATAATAATAAAATACCTAAGATTTTCTTCATTGATTTCTCCCCTTTTTTAGCGTTTATCTATTTTATTTGTAATCCAATCACCAATAAATTGAATGATGAATACAATAATTAAAATGAATACTGTTGAAACTAAAATGACATCATTTTGATTTCGAGTAAAACCAGTTAAATAAGCTAAGTTACCTAAACCACCGGCTCCAATAACACCTGCAATTGCAGTAGATCCTACTAAAGCAATCGCTGTTACTGTAATTCCAGATACTAATGCTGGCATCGCTTCTGGAAGTAATACCTTTCTAACTACAGTCCAAGTATTTGCCCCCATTGACCAAGCCGCTTCAATAACCCCTTTGTCTATTTCTTTGAAAGCTATTTCTACTAATCTTGCATAGAATGGTGCTGAACCAATTATTAATGCAGGTAATGCACCCGTTGGTCCACTAATAGTTCCTAGTACTACACTTGTAAATGGTATTAATAACAAGATTAAGATGATAAATGGAATTGCTCTAAATAAGTTCACTATGAATGAAACAATTGAATAAAAGACTCTTGCTATTTTAGATTCGCTCTTAGCTGATAAAAATAGTAATACACCTAAAATTAATCCAAAAATAAATGCGAAAATAGTTGATACTACAGTCATATAAAGTGTTTCAACTATGGCTTGCCAAACATCTGGCCATTGCACATTAGGCATTGTGACCATTTCTTTTAAAATATCACTAAATGAATTATCCATGTCTTAACACCTCCACATTTACATGTTGTTCACCAAGATTAGATTTAAAATCTTCGAAATTTTCAGAACTTATATGCGGTATGTGGACGACTAAGAAACCTAAAGTACCATTTCTTGTGTTTTTGATATCAGCTTCTAAAATATTCAAATCAACATTATGTTTTTTAGTAATATATGAAACAATCGGTTGTGTTGTATTCTCGCCATTGAAGTTTAATCTAACTATGTAAGAATCTTCACTAAGTGGTTCTAAATCATCCAATGATTCTTCAAAATCATCGTTTAAATCATCTTTAACAAAACGTTTAGTAACTTCATGTTGTGGGTTTTCAAACACTTGACTTACTTGGCCTTGCTCGATAACACGTCCGTTTTCCATTACTGCAACTTCATCACAAATACGTCGTATTACATGCATTTCATGTGTGATTAAGACGATAGTTAAATTTTGTCGTTCTCGTATTTTGAATAATAAATCAAGTATCTCATCTGTTGTTTGAGGGTCCAATGCACTTGTAGCCTCATCACAAAGTAAAACAGTTGGATCGTTTGCTAATGCTCTAGCGATACCTACTCTTTGCTTTTGACCTCCAGATAATTCAGAAGGATATGCATTTTCTCGGCCTTTTAAACCTACAAGTTCAATAAGTTCGTTAGCCTTCCTTTTTGCTTCGCCTTTTGAAACGCCAGCAATTTCTAAAGGAAATGTGATATTTTTTAGTACGGTTCTTGACCATAATAAATTAAAGTGTTGGAAAATCATGCTCACTTTTTGACGCTTTTTACGTAAATCTGATTTAGTTAATTTACTAATACTGTCGCCATCGATAATAACATCACCTGAGGTTGGAGTTTCTAAATTATTAAACATTCTAATCAATGTACTTTTTCCTGCTCCAGAAAAACCGACAACGCCAAATATCGAACCAGATTCAATATTTAAATCAACGTGATCTACAGCAAGTACGTCTTTGTTTTTCGTATGATATTGTTTAACTAATTGTTTTAACTCAATCACGTTAATGCCTCCTTGTTTAACTTCTACCAATTAAAAAATGCTTTCTCTAAACTTTAAGGTGTTAGAGAAAGCATTGAAAAATATCTTTCTCTCATCTTCTAAAGTTTGACTTTATGTGAATTGGCACCATTTCTATATTAGACGGTTGCCGGGCTTCGTAGGGCACATCCCTCCACCTCTCTCGATAAGAGTGTAAGCATTATTTAATTTGATTTAATCCTACCATCCAGGTAGAAATTCGTCAATCATTATTTTAAATTTTCTAACAAATAAGGAACTGATCTAAAAGCATATATTCTTTTCGATTCTTTATCCTTATTCATTAACATTAATACTGGTACTGACATAATTTGGTGGTCTTCACTAAATTTCGGATGAAAATTCAAATCGATTTTTTTAACTGGAAGATTTAATATTTCATTAGCGATATCCAGCATTCTTTCTGATACTTTACAAGTTCCACAAGTTGGAGTATACCCAAATATCAAATGTTTTTCCTCACCAAAATTTTCAGTTACATCATCTACTTCTATTGTTTTATTCATTTACTAAAACTAACCTTTCAGTTTTTAAATTAGACATGAGGGGCTTTTCTTTTTTACAGTTAAAACCATGTTTAGTAAGTACATTTGCTAAATAATTTTTAGGACAATTAGCTACTTCACAATAGGTTTTATCTACAAATATATGTTCACACTCACTCAAGTATCGCTTAAACCATTTTCTAATACGATCACCTTCATCATCGGAATCGGCTAAAACGAAAACTTGCTTGCCATAAAGTGACTCTATCATATCATCAATTTTATCAATACTCATAGTACCATGCGTACAAATAATGTTAACTGGTTCTGCAATGACTTGTTGTAATCTTTTCTTATCTGATTTACCTTCAACAATAATTACCTTATTCACAATAGTCATAATGATTCACCCTTTGAAAAATCAATAATTAGCTATCACTATATATTTCCACTGTAGTGTTATTTATCAAACATATATCATTAAACTTTAATTTCTCTTAATATTTTCCTTACATAATTAAAACTAACTTTATGTATTACTGTGTTATTAGTTTTTAATTAAGTAACACTTTTACTTTATTTCAAGTTTTAATTTATAGGCATAGATACCAATCATTATTGGGTAGCACTAGTTTTCTCTAGTGCATAAGTGCTTCTAAAATCTAAAGATTTTTCTTTTTTCGGTTCGCACTAGCTTTTGCTAGTGCATAAGTTCCACTAATCTAATTGAAAATTAGAAGTGGATTGCGGATCGCCCTAGCTTTCACTAGTGCATAAGTGCTTCTAAAATCTAAAGATTTTTCTTTTTTCGGTTCGCAC
>NZ_JAUOQO010000090.1:0-352 GCF_030547725.1 Staphylococcus pasteuri
CCTTGGCCATCGAGATTTGCTGGCTGTAATCAGAAGCGGTGCCGCGCATCCCGTTGCGATTGCCTGGCTCTGGTCGGGGGGGATTGGTGTTGCGCGGCTTGTCCGAATTTGCGGGCAGCTCTGAACGAGCTGCCCCTTTGAAGAGTTCGTAAATCGCCCATAGCCGGGGCGGTCGGCGCAGAAGCATATGGGCCATTGCGATGCCTTTCTATCCGACAACACGGTGGCCGCGACCACGCATGCATTGCACAACTATTTCTTCCCGGCGTTCGCTGGCGTCACCGGCGCCGGCGGCCCCACCGGCCAATGCGCCAACAATCGCGCCGCCCCATGCGGTACCGTCTTCGTCGAC
>NZ_JAUOQO010000091.1:0-352 GCF_030547725.1 Staphylococcus pasteuri
AAGTGAACACGTTCGTTAGTGCTTAAATCGGCTGGCTCAACATATCCGCGCTTTTGGTTGAAGATATCGAGTGGCGTTGCCCACCTGCTAATCCCGAGGATAGCAGCAACGTCAGACCCTCCAATGCCTAAACGACGTTCATGGTGCCATAGCTGTTCACCCGTCATGGATCGTGGGTCCAGGCTCTGGTTTAGATCGTTTATGTAATCGTTGTGAGCAGTAATGTCGCCTTGTGGAATGCTTGGCATCATAGGTGCGTTCATGTGTAGGCCTCCTTAACGGCTGATTGATTCAATGAGTTGATGGTTGTGACGAACACGCTCAGAGGCGATTAAGTAGCTCACCTTGTCTT
>NZ_JAUOQO010000092.1:0-351 GCF_030547725.1 Staphylococcus pasteuri
AGAGCTAGTGGGTAGGACAACTTGTATATGGTCTTTTAGTTTAGGCTCAAAGCCTGAGCTTTGCGTATTGGCGAGATGTTGAGTTAACTCTGTTACTTTTTCCAATCTAAGCGTAAGTTTCGGATAAGCTCCTTCTACTACCTCTAGGGCTAACTGGTTAGCATATAAAAGTGGGCTAAAAAGTACTAATAGTGTCATCCATAACTTCATATGTCACATCCTTCTACTCTACCAGTTTTAGTCTTAGATGAGGTCTAATCTGAGGTCAAGATTTCTAACCACGCTTGTATTTGTTTTGCAGTCCAATCGGGTGCGTCTAACGGTAAGTCATGCCCGGCGCTTGTATGTTGC
>NZ_JAUOQO010000093.1:0-351 GCF_030547725.1 Staphylococcus pasteuri
GTCAGAACATTAACGTTTCAGCAGATATCTGATAGCAGATTTAACGGATCTGAACTTGAATTGGCCAAATTAACAAGTGGTGTTGAGAGTTCGCTTTCAGCACTTCCTGGGGTTAAAATTCAAATCGAAGAGTTAAGATGTTTGGAGAATGCTGAAACTTCAACTAAAAGTTGGAGGCAGCGCTTTAACGTTCAAAAGGTAGGTCGAAAAACCACGTGGAATGATGTGTACAAAGCTGTAAACAGTGTTAAAGCTGTTCCATATGATTTTGTAAGCATGTCTTCGTTCTTCGAATAAAACTAAGCTCACATTTGTGAGCTTTTCTAATTTAAAATTTGTGCTGCTTTACCC
>NZ_JAUOQO010000094.1:0-350 GCF_030547725.1 Staphylococcus pasteuri
TCTTTAATCTCTCCTATCTTTAATGCAAGTTTACTGCTTGGTGCTCTATCTGTAAGTGCGGTAAGTATTGCCGATTCTAAGTCTCATTCTCCGGCGGAAGACACTGAGCAAGAGCTACAAGACATGTCGGATCCGCTAGCTGTGTATACCCAAGCGGGTGTAGGTGTTACTAACAAAGGCTTAAACCTAAAAGTGGGGCAAACCTACGATACGGGTAATGCGAATACCATGGCGATGAACATCATCGAAGTAAAAGGCTTTGCGGGTGAAGCTTTAGGTTGGGATGGCAGCAGCCAGCGCGATGACTCTGTTGATTCCATTCGATTCCGTAACTTCGGTGTAGATCTAAG
>NZ_JAUOQO010000095.1:0-350 GCF_030547725.1 Staphylococcus pasteuri
CACAAACACCGTCAGTTAGGTGAACTACACAGAAAGAATCATCATCCTCTAGTAGTCGATATCCTTTAGTTGATTCCCAGTTCTGCCCCGTTTTGGTAGGGCATTTATAGAGAGTCATGTTGGATAGGCTTTCACCTGCACTTCTTAGTGATCCGTATTTACTTATCAAAAATTCAATCGCTAGGTCTCTTTGCTCAAAGCTGAGCACCCATGTTGGAATTTTGAAAAAATCAGCAAATGCGTTTGCGCCTTCATAGCTTCTCTTTTCTTTTTCTGCCCCGTAGAAAAAACCTATACAGCTCAATATGTCACCTCTAAAGGCGCTATTGTATTGATGCGTAGTCTTATCT
>NZ_JAUOQO010000096.1:0-349 GCF_030547725.1 Staphylococcus pasteuri
GTCTTTAGGTGCTATAGACTCTAATAAAGGTTTATTTAATTATAGACAGGTCTTACCTGTGGATACAGTCATAGTAAGGTGTGCACTTGAAGGACTGATAAAAACTATAATTTTTCTTATATTCATATTTTTAGGAGCTTGGTTGCGTTTCGATTTCCTTCCTGATGATTCAATGGAATCTATATATGTCTGGTGTACTTTATGGATGATTGGCCTTGCTAGTGGGATGGTTTTTTCAGTGCTTAATACTCTGTATACTGACATTGGGCGTATAGTAAAAATTTGTATGTTACCTTTATTGATATTATCTGGAACCTTAATGCCAATTAATTATTTGCCTGTTGATATT
>NZ_JAUOQO010000097.1:0-348 GCF_030547725.1 Staphylococcus pasteuri
GGTGGAGACTAGCGGGATCGAACCGCTGACCTCCTGCGTGCAAAGCAGGCGCTCTCCCATCTGAGCTAAGCCCCCATTATTTAAGAAGTCGGGAAGACAGGATTCGAACCTGCGACCCCTTGGTCCCAAACCAAGTGCTCTACCAAGCTGAGCTACTTCCCGTATGTAGTTATTAACTTTAAAAATGGCGCGCCCGATAGGAGTCGAACCCATAACCTCTTGATCCGTAGTCAAACGCTCTATCCAGTTGAGCTACGGGCGCTATTTAAAGATGGTGCCGAGGACCGGAATCGAACCGGTACGGTGATCTCTCACCGCAGGATTTTAAGTCCTGTGCGTCTGCCAGTT
>NZ_JAUOQO010000098.1:0-348 GCF_030547725.1 Staphylococcus pasteuri
ATTTTACTTTAATGATGTCACTATCTGATTTTAAAACAAATTCAGCGTGTTGGTTTCTCTCAAAAATAACTAAAGTTTCATTATTACTTATGATTTCATGTCTAGAATTTAAACCATTAATTATAATATTACAATTATTGAATTTCATTAAAAAACAATCCTTTAATTTAGTTTTTTATAAATAAAATCCTAGAATCATACCCAAAGGTAAATTCTAGGATTAATTTATATAGTTCTTACATTGTTATGTCATTAGATGAATAAATGTAGTTTATTTATTTTAAAATAAAACTTTGAATAATTCTACTGCTTTTTTGATGATAGCTGTGATATTTTCCATTACTATTC
>NZ_JAUOQO010000099.1:0-347 GCF_030547725.1 Staphylococcus pasteuri
TGGTGGCACCTTGCCTGTGGCCGATGGAAAAGCGGTGGTCCCAGTAATCAATCATCTAGCGCCTGCGTTCGATAACATTGTGATTACTCAAGATTGGCATACGCCCGAGCATGCTTCATTTGCATCAAGCTACGACACAAAAAAACCGTTCGAAACCACTGAGTTAGACTATGGTACACAAGTGCTGTGGCCCGATCACTGTGTACAAGGGACAGATGATGCGGCATTAGTAGATGAGCTAGATCTGCCCACCGCCGAGCTTATTGTTCGTAAAGGTTATCATCAGCATATCGACAGCTACTCTGCTTTTTTTTGAAGCCGACCGTAAAACGCCAACCGGTTTACAG
>NZ_JAUOQO010000029.1:0-574 GCF_030547725.1 Staphylococcus pasteuri
CTTCAGAAGCGGGCGACCACAGCATCACACCTTGCACTTGTTCTGCACTATTGGGTTCCATAATCAAGTGATTAAGAATTAGTGCGCCGCCTGTAGAAAAGCCTCCTAAATACACTTCTTGGTAATCTTTAAGAGTGCGTTGAATCGCGTAGTCGGCGGCTTGCTGCCATTGCTGGTGCTTTACTTTGACTAAATCAGAAGGCGCAGTGCCGTGACCAGGCAACAATAAGGTTCTTACATCAAAGCCCTGTTGGTAAAACTGTAACGCCAAGTCATGAAAGTGATAGGGGGAGTCGGTTAAACCGTGGATCAGCAGAACGGCTTTGTTGTTCTCGCCATGACGAAGTTCAAACGGCGCGATCAGTTGGATGACTTTAGGTTTGCCTATCCATTGCTGCTGCTTAGCTAACAACTGGTAACTTTGAGTAGAAATAGGGCAGGCCATCATTGCGCGTGGGTTACGTTGGGCGATCAGTTTTTCGGCGTAGTCTAAGTAACGTTGATAGCTTTGATCCACTGAATAGCTAAAAGGTTTGGGTTTGGAGGCCAGCGCTTGGCGATAGGGCGCTTGTTC
>NZ_JAUOQO010000100.1:0-347 GCF_030547725.1 Staphylococcus pasteuri
GGCCAAGTTTGGGGGATCTTTATACAGGATCATTACACCGTAAATGATCAATGGTCACTGACAGCCGGTGCTAGATTTGATGATTTCTCGATAACCGATGCAAGCGATCAAAAATTAAGTGATAACGGCTTCTCATTCAATGCCGGTGCTCGCTATCAGTTAACTCCTGCGTGGGCTATTAGTGCTGTATATGCAGAGGCGTTAAGAGGCCCGGAAGTAAAGGATGCATTTAAGCTAAGTAGCGGTTCAAATGCTTCTGACCTAGGTGCAGAAACATCTAAAAATATCGAGTTAGGGGTAGATTACCAAGTATCCGGTTTTAACATGGCAGCGGGTGTCTTTTATTC
>NZ_JAUOQO010000101.1:0-346 GCF_030547725.1 Staphylococcus pasteuri
CGGAATCGAACCGGTACGGTGATCTCTCACCGCAGGATTTTAAGTCCTGTGCGTCTGCCAGTTCCGCCACCCCGGCAAAATAATGGAGCAGAAGACGGGATTCGAACCCGCGACCCCGACCTTGGCAAGGTCGTATTCTACCGCTGAACTACTTCTGCATTATTTTGCTTTAAAAATATAATTAAAATCGTAATGAGCCATAGAGGATTCGAACCTCTGACCCTCTGATTAAAAGTCAGATGCTCTACCAACTGAGCTAATGGCTCAAAAGATGGTGCCGGCCAGAGGACTTGAACCCCCAACCTACTGATTACAAGTCAGTTGCTCTACCAGTTGAGCTAGGCCG
>NZ_JAUOQO010000102.1:0-345 GCF_030547725.1 Staphylococcus pasteuri
GGGTTATCCACGGTCGCTGTGACGGTGATGTTACCGCCTTCTTCTACGCTAGGGGTGCTCTCTAACGTCACTGTGCTGGTCTCAAGATCGGCCGGTGCGCTGTCGTCGGTAATGGTACCCACGCCGCTGCCGTCGGCGATGGCGACACCGGCGCTGACATTGCTCAACGTGATGTTGAACGTCTCGGTCAGTTCGGCGTAGTTGTCGTCCGTGATCGGGATCTCGATGGTGTATTGCGTATCGCCTGCGGCGATGCTGCCACTGCCGCTCACGGCGGTGTAGTCGCTGCCCGCCAGTGCGCTGTCGTCGCTGGTTGCATAGTCGAACGTGACGGCATCCGTGGTC
>NZ_JAUOQO010000103.1:0-345 GCF_030547725.1 Staphylococcus pasteuri
CTAGAAGTATTTGGCGCCACTGAATATCAAGAGTGTGATTGTCGGCATCGGTGACTAAAGGATTGATGAGAACACTCTGCTGCTCCGCTACCGCCATCTCGCTGGCTAACTCAATGGTAGGCGCTTGATTAATGTTAAGTACCGTTACGACAAGGCTATCGGAGTATTGCTTGCCTGCTTGGCTGCGGGCTGTAAAGGCAAAAGTCAGCACTTGCTTTGCGTTAACTGATGGAGCATTAAAGCGCAGTATCGAGGCTTGAGTATTGTCTAATTCAACGTCAATCCCCGACAGCTGATGCCACGCCATCTCCGATAGCTGGTTAAAATCATCTTGTACTTCAGCGG
>NZ_JAUOQO010000104.1:0-345 GCF_030547725.1 Staphylococcus pasteuri
TAGGCATTAGCGAAGGCCGCTTAGTGGCCAGCAGTGACGAAACCAATAATGTTCTCAATAGTTTAAAACGTTTAGTTGACCACCCTATGCCCACCTTATTGTTTGGTGAAGCAGGCGTTGGTAAACGCTTTTTAGCGCGCTTACTTAATGAGCTTTCCATGGGCAGCGACGAACGTTTTTATTCTGTTAGTTGCCATAGCCAAGAATACAGTCTCTCAGAACAGTTGGCTGAAATTGCCGCCGAGCAACCTAATACAGTTCTGCTCACTAATATTGAACGTTTGAAAAGTAATGAGATAGAAGACGCAGTCAGTTCACTCACTGCGCCGCAGCTCGGTATAAAAC
>NZ_JAUOQO010000105.1:0-344 GCF_030547725.1 Staphylococcus pasteuri
GCATACGTACTGATTTTGATACCTTGCGCTTGTAAATGCTTAGTTAATCGAATATAGCCATAGCTTTGTTTAGTTTCCTCATGAGCTATTTTGACCAAAATTGTCTGTTGATTTCGCTGAACCAATCTTTTATTCATGCCTCGTTTTAGCCAATCATAAAATCGTGACACTGAAACGTGAAGTAATCTAGCCATAAAGCTAATCGGGAATAAATATCTTTGCTGTTTCATATAGGCGTACCTTACTGACTTTCTTTCGCAAAGTACGCTGCTGCCTTTTTTAGAAATTCACGTTCCATTTCAGCTGTTTTGAGCTGTTGTTTGAGCTTTTTATTTTCTTCGAGT
>NZ_JAUOQO010000106.1:0-344 GCF_030547725.1 Staphylococcus pasteuri
GTGTTTATGCAGAGGTAATTGGTTTTGAAGATGATAGGGCTGTGTTGATGGTGTTTGATACCATCAACACAATATCATCTAAATCAATTGTTTATAAGGTTGATAACTTTTCATCTTATACCTATTCCGATTCATATTTAGGGTCGGTTGTTGATGCTTTTGGTAGTTCAGATGTTGTCGTTAAAGATAGGTGTGTGTTGCCTGATTCATATGAAGAGCTAAAAGTTCGTAAATCGGTTTCTCAATCACTGGATGTAGGCGTATCTTCTATAAATGGGTTTCTTACACTGGGTATTGGCCAGCGAATAGGTGTAATGGCTGGCTCTGGTGTTGGTAAGTCTGTG
>NZ_JAUOQO010000007.1:0-126592 GCF_030547725.1 Staphylococcus pasteuri
AAAAAAGACAATTTCTATATTATTTCAATAGAAATTGTCTTTTTTTCACTTATCCAAGAACTTTATGTCCCGGACTCTTTTATAGTTAATTGAATTAGGAAATTCTAGCTTTATGAATCATTTTAGATTTATAACCAGCTGATAGGATATCTATATTACGTGTTGCTACTGTATGTAATAATTTAGAAAAAACTTCAGGTGGACAAATGATACTTGCACAATTTTTATTTAATGTATAACTAATATCATAATGATTCATAAACATATTCATTATATCTATCACTTTGTCTTTAATAAAAGCATCTTGTAATCCGTCAATAGATAGTTCAAATCGTTTAGCTGATTGATATAAATGATCTGAATCAAGTAGTTCATCAAGTTGTTTTGGTGATAATATTTGATAAATAGTGAAATTATGAAAACTTAAAAAGCTAATAAAATAAGGTAATTGTTGTTTTGGTAAGCTCACTTCTAAAGCATACATACCTTGTTGTTTAAATATTTGATATTGAAAGGATTCGCAAAATTTAATCTGCTTACATAGCTTTGATAATGTTTTGCGAGATGATCGAGATTTTAAATCTGCGATATTTATAATGTAAGTTTCAAATTTGTCTATCAACATGTTATGCCTCCCGATTGCTAACATTCATGGTTTAGAAATTTATTGTTAAGTAGGGTAATAGTTTTTGTTGCTTTAAAATGATTGTACCATGCTTCTTTTTGATATTCACTAGGACTTTTGAATGAAGACTAGTAAAAAAGAATATTTCATTAGCCAATACTATGAGTATCATGGATTAAAGGACTTTATTAAAATCTAATTACAGGGACCGTAAATAACTTAAAATATAAGAAAATTCTGAAAATAACATTGTCCATTATAAATAGTTATGATAATATTTGTCATTATTAACTATTAAGGGTGTGTTTATATGTTAAATCGAATCAGTCAATTTGCGACAAAAACATTTATATTTTGGATGTTATTTGCTGCTGTGCTTGGATTTATTTTTCCTTCACACATCTCAATATTAGGTGGTTTCGTACCATACTTGCTTGGGATTGTTATGTTAGGAATGGGGATGACTATAGATCCTAAAGACTTTAAAATTGTTTTACAATCACCAAAACCTGTCATTATTGGCGTTATTTTACAGTTTACGATTATGCCTACCTTAGCATTTCTTATTGCTAAAGGCTTTCAATTACCTCCTGAAATTGCCATAGGTGTGATTTTAGTTGGATGCTGTCCAGGTGGAACATCTAGTAATGTAATGAGTTATTTAGCTAAAGCAAATGTAGCATTATCTGTAGCGATAACGAGTGTCTCAACTTTAATTGCGCCTTTTGTTACACCAGCATTAATCTATATTTTTGCACATGAATGGTTGAAGGTCTCATTTGCTAGTATGTTATGGTCAGTCGTTCAAGTAGTATTGATACCAATTATTATAGGATTTGTATTCCAAAAGGTAGCAAGACGTTTTGCTCAAAAGACAGCTACAGCATTACCATTAATTTCTGTTATTGCCATTTCTCTTATTTTGGCAGCTGTAGTCGCAGCTAGTAAAACACAAATTTTGAAAACAGGATTGTTAATTTTTGTAGTTGTTATCTTACACAATATTCTTGGTTATACAATCGGTTATGTATTAGCTAAAGTATTCCGAATGGATTATAAAGATAAAAAAGCCGTAGCGATAGAAGTAGGTATGCAAAATTCTGGTTTAGCAGTATCACTTGCAACAGTTCATTTTAGTCCTTTAGCTGCTGTGCCAGGGGCTGTATTTAGCTTAGTTCATAATATTTCAGGACCTATTCTTGCAAAATATTGGTCTTCTAGAAGTAAAGATATTTAATTGACTCATTTATCTGAAGATTAAATCCCATTTTTAACTAAGATAGTATCTAGATTATGTTAAAATATGAGACATTGAGATTTAATTTTTATTATAAAAAGATAAAGGAGTACGCATATGTATAGAGCAGTTGTTTTTGATTTTGATGGAACTATAATCGATACAGAAAAACATCTTTTTGATGTCATTAATAAACATTTAACTAAACATAATGAATCACCAATTACTTTAGAATTTTATAGAAGATCAATAGGTGGGGCAGCAACTGAACTTCATAATTATCTTGAAGCACTTATTGGCCCAGAGAAAAAAGCAGCTATTTATAAAGAACATAATGATACAAGTGGACATTTACCAATAATAGAAACAATTCAACAATTAATGGAATATTTAAAGCAACGCCATATACCGATGGCAATTGCGACTAGTAGTCATAGAGAAGATATATTACCTACATTTCATAAACTAGGTTTAGATAAATATATAGAAGTGATAGTAGGTAGAGAAGATGTTGAAAATGTTAAGCCCAATCCTGAACCTTATTTAACAGCAGTACAACAACTAAATTATAATCCGACAAACTGCTTAGCGATTGAGGATTCAGTAAATGGTGCAACGGCTGCAAATAGTGCCGGTTTGGATGTTATTGTAAATACAAATGTTATGACTGAAGAACAAGACTTTTCTACTGTTAATTATGTAGCTAAAGATATTGATTTCGATAATATTGTTCAGCGCTTCTTTAGTCGTAAATAGGAGGTATGGTATGTTTTATACTATCCTGTTTTTCATAGCTGGACCTATCATTATCGGTATTGGAAACTTGATATTAGGTCCTATGTTTAATAAACGTATTCCTTTACACATACATGTGCGATCTTTTTTTGTTGGTACGATGATATATTTAATATTAGCTACAATTGGATATTTCTTATTATTACAAGGTAGATTATAAAAAATCCGCTTCAATTATGAGTAGATCTTACTCAGTTTGAAGCGGATTTTTACTGATTAAAATATTTCATTACATAATTTTTAATAACAAGGTAACTAAAATCAATACAATTAATATCGCATCAATACCAACCATAATAGCAAAACGAGTGGTTTTTTGACCTTGAGACTTAGCTAATTTTAAAGCGTTATAATTTGGTATTAAACTAATAATTAATAAGATAAGAATAATTACGCCAATAATGACAGACATTAACTTTGTCCTCCGTTCCTATTTTCAATATATTCCCAAATAAATCCTGCGATAATACCCACTATAATCCCTATTAAAACGCCTATTTTTATATGTGAAATCATGGCACCAATAATTAATCCAATAATAATGGCTATTGGCAAAGTAGTTCCAAATTTCATTTTTCTCTCAGGAGAATTTAAAATGGTAAACGCAACTACATATATGATAAAGAAAACAATTGCTGCCAGTAGTGACTTACCAATTAATGGTAGTAGATTTGGGTTTTTAACAGAAAAATAATTGAGTAAGAAAAAGATAATTAAAAATATGATTGATATTTTTAATGCTTTTTGAATTAATGTTTTACTCATAATGTACTCCTTAATAAATATATGAAAAGTATATCATAAACCTAAAATGAACCATAAAGTAAATCTCTTTAAAGAAATTTTTAAAAAAGTTGAAATTAATTAATTATTGCAAATCCAGTAAAATTGCGGGTTTGCAAAAGACTGTCATAATAGTTTTGTAAGCGATTTCAATAAATTGTTAAAATATTGTTTCAATTTTGTCATTTTATAGTATAATTGCGTCAATAAGTTTATTATTATTTTATCCTAGTAAAAAAGAGGTGTGTTATTAACATGGAGAATAACGAATTACAAAGGGGATTAAGTGCACGTCAAATGCAGATGATTGCACTAGGCGGTACGATTGGTGTTGGCTTGTTTATGGGAGCAACAAGTACAATCAAATGGACAGGACCGTCAGTAATATTTGCGTATTTAATTGCGGGTATATTTTTATTTTTAATCATGCGTGCTATGGGAGAAATGATTTATATTAATCCAACAACTGGTTCTTTTGCTACATTTGCTAGTGATTACATACACCCAGCAGCTGGATATATGACAGCATGGAGTAATATATTCCAGTGGGTAGTCGTAGGTATGAGTGAAGTTATAGCTGTCGGAGAATATATGAATTATTGGTTCCCGAATTTACCTCAATGGATTCCAGGGGTTATAGCTATTTTATTATTAGCAGCTGCTAACTTAGTATCAGTAAAAGCCTTTGGAGAATTTGAATTTTGGTTCGCTTTAATTAAAGTTATAACAATTGTTTTAATGATTATAGCAGGTTTTGGTTTAATATTATTTGGCTTAGGTAATGGTGGACATCCAGTTGGTTTTTCTAACTTATGGTCACATGGTGGATTTATGCCAAATGGTATAGTCGGTTTCTTCTTTGCACTATCAATCGTTATAGGTTCATATCAAGGTGTTGAATTAATTGGTATTTCAGCAGGTGAAACTAAAGATCCACATAAAAATATTGTAAAAGCAGTTAACGGTGTTATCTGGCGTATACTTATTTTTTATCTTGGTGCCATCTTTGTTATCGTTACAGTTTATCCATGGGATGAGTTAGGAAGCATCGGAAGTCCGTTTGTAGCAACATTTGCTAAAGTCGGTATCACATTCGCAGCTGGTTTAATTAACTTTGTAGTATTAACAGCAGCAATGTCTGGTTGTAACTCAGGAATCTTTAGTGCGAGTCGTATGATTTATACATTAGCACGTAAAGGTCAACTACCTAAGATTTTTACTAAAGTTATGAAAAATGGTGTACCAATTTATACGGTATTAGCAATTTCTATAGGAATCTTAATTGGAGCTTTATTAAACGTTATTTTACCACTGTTTATTAAAGGTGCAGATAGTATATTTGTATATGTGTATAGTGCTTCAATTTTACCTGGTATGATTCCTTGGTTTATGATTTTAATCAGTCATATTCGTTTTAGAAAATTACATCCTGGTGAAACTAAAAACCATCCATTTAAAATGCCAGGTGGTATAGTTGCAAGTTACTTAACAATAGCGTTTCTAATTATTGTTTTAATCGGTATGTTATTTAATAAAGAAACTGTAGTATCAGTAGTAATTGGTATCGTATTCTTAACTGCTGTAACTATTTATTACTTTATTAGATATAATAAAGCAGAGAAAAAGTTAAAAAAAGATAATACATTAAAATAAAATCAATTTAAAAAGCAGCATTAACGTCATTAAACTTGCGTTAGTGCTGCTTTTCTATATTTGAAATGTATATAATTAACAATAGGATTGAGCTTAGACAATAATTTAGTCTAAACTTAATCCTATTTAATTAATGCTTAAAGTCAATATTAGAAAGATGCTTTCTATAATTATCTAATGCAATTTTAGATTGTGTAATAAAGTCTAAAGAAGATTGATAGTTTAAAGCAATATATCGATAATAAAGAACATCAATCGTAAACATTTGTGCTAGTAAAGATGTTGTAGCGCCCATGCGCATTTCATTTTCATCAGTTTCACCATAATCTAGTACGATATCTGACATTTGAGAAATGGTATTGTTGGGTGAACTAGTTATTGTCACAATTGGAATATGATAATCTTCAACTACTTTAGCAATAGATTGCATTTCACTTTGTGTTCCATTGTTTGTGATAAAAATAACGCAATCTCGACTATCACAAGAAGCAAGCATCGTAGTGAAAATATGTGTTTCTTGTGCAAGTTGTGCATTCATACCAATCCGTGAAAGCTTTTGATATAAGTCGGTCGCTACGACAAAAGATGCACCATATCCATAAATGAATATTCTATTAGAATGTTTGAATTGATCGCAAATGAGATCTACGGTTTTATCGTTCAGATTATTATTTGCTTTAGTTAATGCACCATTTGCACGAGCAAGCATCTTCTTTTTAAGTGATGAGGTGCTTTCATTATCAACTAATTCAACATTATAAACAGTTGTTTCTTTAGGCATGTACTTTGATAGTTCGATTTTTAATTCTTGAAAACCACCATCTACCAATTTTTTACTAAATCGGATAATAGATGATGGACTCGTATCAAGTTCTTGTGCAAGATCTTGAGAATTCATCTTTATGACTTCGTGTGGTGCATTTTGAATATAATTTGCTATTTTTTTCTCGTTTTTTGTTAAATAGGGATACTGGTTATCTATTTCATATAAAATGTTCGTCATTTTAATCACCCAGTTTGTTAGAGTTTCTCATTTTTTTTGTAGTTCCAAATAAAAATGTCATGATAAAGCCACCTATATATGCTGAAATTAAACCAGCAATATAACCTAGATACATATTGTCTGAGATTAAAGGTAATAAAGATAAGCCACTAGGTCCAACAGCTTTAGCGCCTATATGACCAATTCCTCCAATAACAGCACCGCCAATACCGCCACCAAGACATGCAGTGAAAAAAGGTCTACCGAGTGGCAACGTTACACCATAAATCAATGGTTCCCCTATACCTAAGAAACCTACGGGTAATGCGCCTTTTAAAGTATTTCTAAGTGGTTGATTATGACGACAGCGTACCCATAAAGCAAGGGCAGCACCAACTTGACCAGCACCAGACATTGCAGCGATAGGTAGTAAATAGGTTGCGCCAGTACTATTAATAAGCTCGATATGGATTGGTGTAAAAACGTGATGAAGTCCTAACATGACTAATGGAAGGAAAAAGGCACCAATAATAAATCCGCTAAAGATACCACCAACGTCAATCACCCAATTCACAACATGCACTAAACCATCTGATATAAAACCAGCAATTGGCATGATTATAAATATCGTCAATAAACCAATGGTAAGTAGTGATAGGGTGGGTGTGATAATAATATCTATTGATTCTGGTACTGATTTATGTAGTTTCTTCTCAATGATACTTAAGATCCAAACGGCAAATATAACACCTATAATTCCACCTTGACCAGCAACAAGAGGTTCTCCTGTGAAAATATTTTTTATAGGATTTTCATCGGTTAGACCTGTTAATAATGTTGTACCTCCTATAACTCCACCTAAACCTGGTGTAGCACCGAATACTTTAGCGCTATTAATCCCAGTGAAAATGGCTAAGTAAGCTAACATACCGTCTTTAATAACATTTAATACGGTAACAAGTTGTTTCATGAAATCTCCAGATATCATGTGCGCAGTTAACATATTGTTTAATACTGCAGCTATACCACCGATTAAACCTGCCCCTATAAATGCCGGAATTAAGGGGATAAAGATGTTAGAAATGGACTTTAAAATACGTTGCCATTTACTTTGCTTTCTTGAATTTTGATAATGCTTTTTATTTTCGTTAGCAAGTTGTTCAGCTTGTGATTTATAGCTTTGATTTTCAGAATGATTGATGTCTTCACCCAATGGTACATGACTGTATTCAGCCATTTTATTAGCGACCTTATTAACAATACCTGGACCAACAATAATTTGAAGATGATCATCTTCGACAATCCCCATGACACCTTCAATTTGATGTAGTTTATCGTAATTTACAATACTTGAATCATTGATAGTTAATCGAACTCTAGTCATACAATGCATTATTCGCTGTATATTTTCGATGCCACCTACAGCTTTTATAATTTCTTGAGCAAGTCGTTCTTCTTTACTCATGGAATTAGCCTCCTTTAACCTTTGATGGCTTGCTTAATCACTCCATTATGTTGTAGTAATTTTTGTTGTGCTTCATCTTTGGTTATGTCACTTAAATTCATGACAATTGCAGTTTTAATATCTTTATCGGCTTTTTCATAGAGTAACTTTGCTTCTTCGTCATTTAAATCACATATTTCTTTAATGATGCGTATTGAACGGTGAATTAATTTCTGATTGGTTGGTTTTAAATCTACCATTAAATTATCATAAACTTTGCCAACACCTATCATTGTCATTGTAGAAATCATATTGAGAACGAGTTTTTGTGCCGTTCCTGATTTTAAACGTGTTGATCCTGTTAGTACTTCCGGACCTACAGGTATTTCTAATGCATATTGCGCTACTTTACTCATTTTACTGTCTGTATTACATGAGATTGAAACACTAGTAGCACCCACTTTGTTAGCATAAGTTAAAGCACCTTTAACATAAGGTGTGCGCCCACTTGCAGAAATACCTATAACCATATCATTTTCAGTTAAACCAATATTCTCTAAATCTTTTTGACCTAGCGCTTCATTATCTTCGGCACCTTCAACAGCTTTTGTCATCGCTTTAGGGCCTCCAGCAATAATACCTATTACTTCATTTGGTGAAGTGTTAAAAGTGGGTACACATTCAGCAGCATCTAGTACACCTAATCTACCGCTTGTTCCTGCACCAATGTATATCAATCTACCGTGCTGACTAAATTTTGCAATTGACTCATTAATAACGTTTGTTAACTTTGGAATAATAGATTCTATAGCTTTAGGAACTAATTGATCCTCTTGATTCATTGTTTTAAGTGCATCTTGAATTGACATTTCATCTAAATGCATTGTTTGTGCGTTACGTGATTCAGTTGTTAAATCATTCAATGCTTATGTCTCCTTTAAACATATAAATTCAAAAGTATCGCCTGGCTGCATGATTTTAAGAAAAGGAAGATCTTGTTTACAAATACGTGCAAGACGATTGATATTTGAATGTCCTGGAAGAGATGTTTTAATAATTTGAAGTTCACCTTCATAACGACCATTGAGGTGGTTATCGATAGTAATATCTCCAGGCAAACGTTGTTCGATACCAATAGGTGTAATTTTCTGATTCACCATTAATCTAGATGTTTGAGAACGTAAGACATGTTCGGGCGAATCAATTCTTACATGGTGTTTTGCATATAATAGATTTAATAAATGATTATCATTATTTTCGACATTATTGATATGCAATACAAAGTGATGTTGAACAAATATTTGATAAAGTTGTTTAGCTAAATTGATTTCAAAACCATTGTCAGCAATAACGATAGTATTAATACCAGTTAGCTGTAGTTCATGTACAGCTTGAAAAGCATGTTCATGCCTATGATTTTCTATTGTAGGTAAGCCTTTGTATAGAGGACCTCTTAAGTTTGTTCCAGGAATAAAGGCAAATATCTTAGCATTTGGATCGAATAAATGAATAAGATTATTTTGCTGTTGAAGTGATGACAAACTTAATCCTGTATCGGGTCTAGGATAATAATTATGACAATAAACAAGTGTTCGAATATTTGGATTACTATAAATAGTAGATAATATATGATGCGTTATTGTACTAGCGTTAATACAACATTGATATCCTCTTTTTTGAATATCAAGAATAAGATTCACATTAAGTTGATCATCAATTCTAATAACAAATTCCCCGTTTGAGAATTGATCTAATAAACTGTAAAAGTGGTGATTAAGTAAAGAAGGATTTACATCAATAATAAAAGTGATTGAATATTGCGATAATAACTGGCACAATTCTCCCAAATGCGACAGTTTAAATTGATCATCTTCTTCTGGTATTTGAAGGGAAGTAAAAATGGTATCGTATCCCTGAGATACCATTGATAGAATATAAGATTCATTCAATCTTTGTCCTATAGATACCGAGAAACCAAGCATGATCATCCTCCTCAAATAATTGCTTAATCATATCCGATTATAACGCTAATATTATTAATTTACAATTTGCATATTAGAATAAAGTATAAAACTTTTACAAAAAAATTAAAAAACAATAAAAATTAAAATAAATAGTTGTTTAGAGGTTAATGTGTATTCATTGAATATTGTAGAGAAAGAAGTTTTTAATAGGTATAAGATTTATAATAAGTTAAACTGTCGAAAATCATTAATTGATAATGATTGATGGTTTGGCAACTGTCTCCATTTTTTGTAATGTTAAAAGGATGTTCGTTGAAAAAGGTGATTAAATTTTTATAATTGTTTAAATTTAGATCAGTGGATTTAAATTGATCTGATAATTGTGAGGTAATCCAGTGAGATTCTTCAATGAGTAAAGTGGTAAATTCGTTTAATGTAGTCTCGAATTTGTTATGATTAAAAAGTATATAATACTTTAACTTTTCAGTTATCATAATGAGTTGAGTTAATTTTAATTCTATGTGGGTAAATGTTTCTTGCGAATTCATAAAGCCTCCGTTTAGATATAAAGATAAAAAGAAAGGATACATAATATGAAACTTTCGAACAAAGGATATCGTTTTAAAGATATTGCGTGGAGAGATTTGTTATTAATACCAATTATCTATATTGTGTTATTGATATTTTCGATGGTAGGTTTTGGGATATTAAATACACATTATACTCACCCAGATAAATTAATGCAGTCAATGATGGCGACTGTTGCACAAGTGATGAGTTATATTATTGCAATTTTAAGCTTTTATTTAATGCATATAAAATCATTTCCCAAACGATTTAGTAATGGAATTAATTATGTTAAAAAGCATTGGATATTCTTAATTTTTATGTTACTTATAGCGCTTGGGGCATCATCGCTTTATGAGTGGTTGATGCAATTTTTACCAAAATCATTACAGTATAGTGAAACGCAAAATGAATTAGCGCTCAATCAATTATTCAAAACACCTTTATTTTTACCTATAGCATTTCTCTTAATAGTCATTGTTGCGCCTATTGTTGAAGAATTAGTGTTTAGGCATATCCTTATCGGAGAATTAGGTAAGAAGTTTAATTTTATTTTTATGGGGATTATTTCAGCAGTAACCTTTACTTTATTACATGTTAGTGGCGCGAAATCACCATTTGAATTTGGGGCATATTTTATATTAGCTATTATATTGGTAGTTAGTTATTTAAAAGCTAAAAGAAATTTAGCGGCCTCAATGACCATTCACATATTAAATAATCTTATATCATTTATATGGACGTTATTTATTATTTATTAGTAAAACGAAGTATAGCCTGTGACTTGAAAGATGTCACAGGCTATATGTATATTGTCGCCTAGTGAGATAGTTATAGAAATCATTTAAAGTCATACTTTTTGTGTAACAAATTAGTATGACTTACTTAATAGCAATAAGCTATTAAGAACAGAAGGTTCGCATGAACTAAAGAGTTCATGCATAAGAGTTACTAAGCACTAAAGTGCAAGTACCTCTAATGAATTAGGAGTGAAATAAAGGATTACACTAGCTATAGCTAGTGCATAAGAACCACTAGCCTAATGAATTAGGAGTGGTTCTTTATATTTCTGGTGGGGTCTGATAAAAATTGCTGATAGTTATCAATTGTTATATCTTGTGTTTTAATTGTTTTTTCAAATGAATAAGAAATGTCTTGTATATCTCTTATTAAAAGTTCTCTAGTGGAACCTAAGCCAATTTCGAATACGATAGCATGCCATTGACCATCTTTACACAACAATCCAATAAAGATTACATTTTCAGCAACAGTTCGATCTTCTTCGTAAAAATCTACTAGCATCACTTTACGCTCAGAACAGTATATTAAAATATCAGAAAAAATATTGGGTAATGTAACCTGAGTAGTGTCTTCAAATTTTATATAATAGTCCATCTTTTTTAATAATTTGCGTATACGTGTTTGCGGTAAACTTAAACATTGTTTCAAAATAGCCTGAATTTCTTTCGCATAGGGCAAAGTTGAATAAGATTGACTTTCATTTAAAGTAAGAAATAATGCAGAAAGTTGAGCATCTGTTAAAGTTAGCGCAATTTTTGATTGTGATTCTTGAATTTTATAGCCGCCTTGACTGCCATGTGATGCATGTATTTGTACACCTTGATTTTCTAAATCATCAATATCTCTAAGAATTGTACGTTTTGAAACTTTAAATCTTTTTGCTAATTCAGAAGCAGTAATCTTATTACTTTGCTGAATTTCTTGTATCAGTCGATTTTGACGTTCTAATTTATTCAATGAAAGTCACCTCCAATAAACATTACATATTACAATAATTATATCATATAAGCGACAATGATGACATTTGTAGCTTATTTTAGAAATAAAAAGTGAAAATATCTCAAAAAAATTTTAGAAAACGCTTACAAATGAAAAACGTTTATGTTAATATATTATTTGTAACAGGGGGAGCGATTAACAAAGGGGTAGAGCTATATAACAGGTAGCTGATAATCGTTCGAGTTACACTAAAACATCTTCAATATTTATTACTTACTTTCCTTTCTATTTGTCGGCTAGCATAAGACTAGCCGATTTTTTTTATGTCAATAATGTTAATGTAGGACTAAAATTTTTAAGTACAATATATTATGACTGTGTTAGAGTAGATTTTAATGAATTATAGTTTTTAAATAAAATTTGAACATACAATGATAAATAGAAAAAAATAAAGAGGTGTTATAGATGACTAATTATCAACTAAATGATATAGATCAAATGGTTACAGAATGGTTAGAAAATATAGACAATATTATCCCTAAATTAATTTTTGATATGCATACTGAAACAAAATTAAATCGATTTGATTTAGTGACGAATGTTGATCAGCAAATCCAAAATGAATTTCAACAATTTTTAAGTAAACACTTACCAGACCATCAATTATTTGCTGAAGAAAAGAGCAATGAAGGGATTGATCCTAGGCAAGGCCATGTATGGATTATGGATCCTATAGATGGTACAGCGAATTTAGTTAAACAGCAAGAAGATTATTGTATAATTCTAGGTTATTTCGTAGATGGAGAACCTAAATTATCATATATCTATGATTATCCACATGGACATTTATATAAAGCGATTGAAAATAAAGGTGCATATGATAATAACCAAATATTATTAGCCCCGCCAATCATAGATATAAAAGATGCCATTCTATCATTTAATACACAAGTGTTGAATGATGAAACAATGCATGAATTATATGAGGCATCCTTTGGACATAGAATTATAGGATCATGTGGTTTAGATTCATTAAGAGTGATTAAAGGTCAATTTGGTGCACATATCAATACTAATCCTAAACCTTGGGATATCGCAGCTCAATTCTTATTTGCAAAAGAACTTGGTTTAAAAATGAGTTCATTGGATGGCAAACAAATAGACTTATCAACTGCAGCGCCATTTATTATAAGTAATGAAGGATGTTATAAAGAAGTCCTTGAAATTTTAAATAGTGGTTCTGGATACGGAAAGTAATATTATAAATATATTGCCTCATCACTATATGATGTCCATATTTGACACTTAGATTATTCTTTTAAATTAATTTTTGTATAATAAGACTTTAGAAGTATAGTAAAATTAATTTTCTATTATATAATAATTAAGGTATGTAGTATGTGACACAGTTAAGGAAAAGGAGTGATGGGTGTGCGCAGATCAGAAAAAAATAAAATGAGTCTACCCGCAAAAATTTTAGTTTGGTTTATTGGAATTTTATTTATTTTAGCCTTAGTAGCAGTGATTTATGTCGTTGCTAAAATTTTTATCACTGGCGATAAAATACATAATCCTTTAGATAGAGACCATTCTCACTTGAGAGATGGAAAGGTTAATTTAAAAAATGGTGATCCATTTACGATTGCACTATTTGGTGTAGATTCAGATGCTGAACGTAAGGCACAGGGTGGCGGCTCTCGTAGTGATACGATTATGATATTATCAATTAACCCAGAAAAGAAAAAAACTGAAATAGTTAGTGTTCCTAGAGATACACAAGCTAAAATTGTAGGAAAGGGTACAACAGAGAAAATAGCGCACGCTTATGCTTATGGTGGGCCTAGTATGTCTATCAATTCATTAGAAAAATTAATGAATGTACCTATTGATCATTATGCAACCATTGATATGGACGGATTACATGATATGATTGATACACTTGGCGGTATAGATGTTGTCAGCAATGATACTTTTACAACTAATGGCGTTCATTTTGAAAAAGGAAAGAAAACACACGTAAATGGAAAAGAAGCAATGAGCTTTATTCGAAGTCGTAAAGAAGAAGGTGCTGGTGGTGACTTCGGACGTCAAGAACGTCAGCAACTGATATTAGAAGCTATGGCAAATAAAATGACTAGCGCATCTTCTATTGCACACTTCCCATCTTTAATGAATGAAATCCAAAAAAATGTGAAGACAGATTTATCATTAGGTGAACTGAATACTATTAGAAGTAAATATAAAGATGCAAATGATACAGTTAATCGTCATCAACTAGATGGACAAGGTGGCATACAAGACGATGGATTATATTACTTTGTGCCAAGCGATAGCTCTCTTCAAGAAAATGCTAATTTATTAAAAGAAAATCTAAATATGTAATAAAAATTCATAATTTCAATTAATAAAGAACAATGGTGTTAATAGTTAATACCATTGTTCTTTTTTTGCAATTCTCAAAAGCTTTAATTTTATATTAAAATGTAAAAAGTCCTTAACATTGTATGTTTTAAGTTATACAATTAATATGATTCTATCTATTCATATATGTGGGGCATGTAGTTGGATAAGAATAAAAGAAAATGACGTTAGCAATTACGGAAAAATATATAATGGGGTGAAAGTATGAAAGAACATTTAATCGTTACCCTTGACGGAACAGATTATTTAGTTGAACCAGGTACCAATTTATTAGAATTCATACGTTCAAGAGATACATTTGTACCAGCGATTTGTTATAACGAATCAATGGGACCAATTCAAACTTGTGATACTTGTACAGTAGAAATAGATGGCAAAATTGAAAGAGCATGTGGAACATCAATTGATAGACCAATGACAGTTAATACAACAACAGACCATGTTCAAGCTTCTCAAAAAGAAGCGTTAGATCGTATTTTAGAAAAACATATGCTGTATTGTACAGTTTGTGACTATAACAACGGTGATTGTGAAATTCATAATACGATGGATGAGTGGGGGCTCCAACATCAAACTTATGAATATAAAGAAAAGCCATATGAAAAAGATTATGGTCCATTTTATCGTTACGATCCGAACCAATGTATTTTATGTGGACGCTGTGTAGAGGCATGCCAAGATATAGAAGTTAATGAAACAATTAGTATTGATTGGGATAGAGAACATCCAAGAGTAATTTGGGATAATGATGTTCCTATTAATGAATCTTCATGTGTATCTTGTGGTCAATGTGCAACAGTGTGTCCATGTAATGCAATGATGGAAGTCAATATGGAAGGTAATGCTGGTTATATGACTGATACAGAGCCAGGTTCATTAGCTGCTATGATTGATTTAACTAAAAAGGCTGAGCCAGGATATGGACCATTATTTGCCATTTCAGATTCTGAAGCAGAAATGCGTAAAGAACGTATCAATAAGACTAAAACAGTATGTACATATTGTGGTGTTGGATGTTCATTTGAAGTATGGACTAAAGATAGAGAAGTATTAAAAGTACAACCTTCACACGATTCACCAGCAAATAAAATGGCATCATGTGTTAAAGGTAAATTCTCATGGGGCCATATTAATTCAGATCAACGTTTAACTAAACCTTTAGTACGTAAAGATGGACAATTCCATGAAGTAGAGTGGGATGAAGCGTTAAATGTAATCGCTGATAACTTTACTAAAATTAAAGAAAAATATAATGCAGACCATTTAGCATTTATTTCTTCGTCTAAGGCAACTAATGAAGAATCTTATTTAATGCAAAAATTATCACGACAAGTTATTGGTACAAACAATGTTGATAATTGCTCAAGATATTGCCAAGCACCAGCAACAAAAGGGTTATTTAGAACTGTTGGACACGGCGGAGATTCTGGTAGTATTGAAGATTTAGAAAAAGCAGCTATGACTGTACTTATTGGTACAAATACTGCAGAGGCACATCCAGTTATCGCGTCACGTATGAAACGTGCACAAAAACTATTTGGCCAAAAATCTCATGTGTTTGATATTAGAAAACATGAAATGGCTGAACGTGCTGATGAATTCTATCAACCTAAACCAGGAACTGACTTAGTTTGGTTAAGTGCAGTAACAAAATATATCATCGACCATGATTTACATGACAAAGACTTTTTAGATGAATGGGTAGATGATTTTGATAAGTATTATGAATCATTATCAACATTCACTATGGAATTTGCAGAAGAAACAACTGGTATTCCAAAAGAACGTTTAATTAAATTTGCTAATGAAGTAGCCAAAGCTGAATCAGTATCTATTTGTTGGGCAATGGGTATTACGCAACAAGATATCGGTAGTGATTCAAGTACTGCTATTTCTAATTTATTATTAGTTACAGGAAACTATCGTAAACCAGGTACAGGTGCTTATCCATTACGTGGACATAATAATGTTCAAGGTTGTAGTGATATGGGTAGTATGCCAGACAAAATTACAGGTTATCAAAGTGTTGAAGCGGATGATGTTCGTGCTAAATTCGAAAGAGAATATGGCGTAGAATTAAATAAAAAACCAGGTCGTGATAACCACCAAATGATTGAAGGTATTCATAATGGTGAAATCAATTCACTATATTTATACGGTGAAGATACTGGTATCGTTGATTCAAATATCAATTTCGTTCAAGCAGCTTTCGAAAAATTAGACTTTATGGTAGTTCAAGATGAATTTTTAACATATACAGCGACATATGCTGATGTTGTACTACCTGCAAGCCCATCATTAGAAAAAGATGGTACATTCACAAATACAGAACGTCGTATCCAACGTTTATATAAAGCTTTAGAACCTAAAGGCGATTCTAAACCTGACTGGGAAATTTTCCAACTTATTGCTAATCGCTTAGGTTTTAATTGGAATTATCAACATCCTAGCGAAATTATGGATGAAATTGCGCGTTTAACACCTTTATATTCAGGTGTAAGTTATGAGCGTTTAGAAGGGTTCAATAGTTTACAATGGCCAGTTCATGAAGATGGCACAGATGAACCATTACTTTATTTAGAAGGATTTAATTTTGATAATGGTAAAGCTAAACTTTATCCATTAACGTTTGATAATTACTTTAAAGAAGATGAAGTTTATGACCTTCACGTTAATAACGGTCGATTATTAGAACATTTCCATGAAGGAAATATGACGTATCAAACTGAAATGATTAAATATAAAATGCCTAACGCATTTGTTGAAATCTCACCAGAACTTGCTAAAGATCGAGGTATTCATGAAGGCGCAGAATTAAAATTCATTTCTGAATCAGGTGAAGCTACTTTATTAGCACATATTACTGATAGAGTGAGCGGCAAACAAATTTATATTCCATTAAATAATGACGCCCTTGAAAATGGTGCTATGGGTGCGATCAATGCACTTACGAATAGTGATGTGGATCCTGAAACAGATACACCATCATATAAACGAACTAGCGCTCGCATGGAAGTGATTTCTAAACGTGGTAAGTCACCATTGAATCCAACTAACTTCCGTGTAGATAAACAACGTAATCCACAATACAGTGTTAGAGTTGATAAAAAATGGGATCGTGAGGACTATGTTTTCCCGGGAAATCAGGTGAATGACTAATGGCAGAAAGAATAACTGAAATCAAACGTATGCAAAAGTCACCCGAACAAGTTAAAGCAGAAAGTCTTAACGAAGTATTGGATGCTATATCTGAAAACAAAGACAGTATCTTAAAAGCCATACGATTAGTTAAAGTATTAGATGAAGCGAAAATATTAGATGCATTAAATGGTGGTATTAAAGGTAGACAAGTAATTATTAATAAATTTGCTGTTGAACTTAATAAAGACATTTATACAGGATTACTTTCAAATATGGCATCATTAGTATTCTTATTAGGAGACTTAAATGTTAAAGATTTAAGTGAAATGCTTAATAAACTTAATAAAGGTATGCATGTTGCAAATCAAGCAAGCCCTAACTCTAAAACAACGATTAGAAGCTTAATGGGTGTATTAAAAGATGATGATATGAATCGTAGTCTTACATACATGCTAAACTTATTAAAAGGCATGTCTCGAGAAGACTAATTAACATTTGAGGTCAGAACATTTTATCTAGGATAAGCATATTCTCCTATGATGTTCTGATCTCTTTTCTTTATGTCGACAGAAATTTAAAAAATCATGTATCATGTATATTAAATATTATTTTAAAGAATAGAGGTGTCGTATGATAAATCCTAATATATTAAAAGCAATGGCAATTGTATCCAACGTGTTATTAGTGATAGGTATTATCTTTTTAATTATGTTGAAATTAGTTTTAGCCATTACTTTTTTTGCAGTGTCATTAGCTATTAGCTTAGTTATATTTAATGTACTCTTCAGAGATAAAACAGGAATGAAGATTGCTATTAATGTTTCTTTCTTTATAGTTGTCGTGGCAATTGTCGTTGCTTATTTCGTATTATCTAAATAGTTATAAATAGGAGCTTTGAATAAATGAAAAATATGAGTAAAGCCCGCTTGAGTACATTAGTTATCATTGTACTAATTATTATTTTTGGTATTTTGTATATTATTTTCGATACTAATTTATTTAACAATGATAAACGTGTTTCATTTAATGAAGCAGTATCAAGACAACAAAATAAAGGTGTTCTAAATACAAAAGAAGAAAATGGTGAATTTAAAAAGGCGAATGAATCTGATATTAAAAAAGCAATGTCAATTCACCGTGGTGACAATAAACTAAAATACATGGACATATCTGAAAAGGTTCCTATGTCAGAAGCGGAAGTAAATAAGATACTAAAAGGTAAAGGTATATTAGAAAAACAAGGAAAAAGCTTTTTAGATGCCCAAGATAAATACGAAGTAAATATTATTTATTTAATCAGTCATGCTATTATTGAAACAGGTAATGGACAATCAGATTTAGCTCATGGCATTAAAGATGGTAAACATCATTATTATAACTTTTATGGTATAGGTGCTTTCGATGAAAATGCAGTGCATACTGGTAAAAGTTATGCTAAAAAGCAAGATTGGAATTCACCTAGAAAGGCTATTTTAGGTGGTGCAAAATTTGTTAGAAAGCAATATTTTGAAAATCAGCAAATTTCTTTGTATCAAATGAGATGGAATCCACAAGAACCCGGACAAAATCAATATGCTAGTGATATACATTGGGCAGATAATATTGCCAAGTTTATGAAAAAATATTACGAACAATTTGGTATAAAAAAAGATAAAGTTAGAAAAGATTTTTACTTATAGTCGGTTTCAAATACAAAAGATTAACGTTAGATAGGAAGTTACTATTCATCTGTAATGATGTAGTATACTTCCTTTTTTGTGAAATTTGAAATTTATATTGTAAGGACCGAATTTTTTTAAAGTTTGAGATATGATAAAATATATTAGAATCACAATGATGAGGTGGAATCATATGAAAATCGCAATCGTCGGTGCAGGTATTGGTGGATTAACTGCTGCTGCACTATTACAAGAACAAGGTCATCAAGTTAAAGTATATGAAAAGAACGACGCTATTAGAGAAATAGGTGCTGGGATAGGTATTGGCGATAATGTGATTAAAAAATTACATAATCACGATTTAGCTAAAGGTATTAAAAATGCAGGTCAAAATTTAACAGCAATGAAAACATTTGATGAACAAAATAATCCATTAATGACTGCTTTTCTTAAACAAGATACACTTAATGTGACATTATCTCGTCAAAAACTAATTAATATTATTCAATCGTACGTTGAACCTGACAGTATTTACTTAAATCATAATGTAACTAAAATAGATAATAATAACTCAAAGGTGACGTTACATTTTATTAAACAGGAAAGTGAAGCATTTGATTTGTGTATTGGTGCAGATGGTATTCATTCCACTGTGAGAAATACTATAGATGAACAAAGTAAAGTACAATATCAAGGTTATACATGTTTTCGTGGTTTAGTGGATGATGTCCAATTAGAAGATCCATTTGTAGCAAAAGAATTTTGGGGTAGAAAAGGTCGAGTAGGTATTGTTCCTCTTGTAGGCAATCAAGCGTATTGGTTTATAACAATTAATACCAAAGAAAATGATCTTAAATACAAATCATTTGGTAAACCACATTTACAAGCGCGTTTTAACCATTACCCAAATGAAGTAAGACATATTCTAGATAAACAAAGTGAAACTGGTATTATATTAAACAATATTTATGATATGAAACCACTCAAATCCTTTGTAAAAGAACGTACTATTTTATTAGGTGACGCTGCACATGCTACAACTCCAAATATGGGACAAGGTGCAGGCCAAGCAATGGAAGACGCAATTGTATTAGCTAATTGTCTAAAAGAATATGATTTTACTAAAGCACTAGAACGTTATGATAAATTAAGAGTCAATCATACATCTAAAGTGATTAAAAAATCACGCAAAATCGGTAAAATAGCTCAATATCAAAATAGATTAATGGTTAAGGCTAGAAATACTGTTATGAAGATATTACCTAATAAAATTGCCTCTAATCAAACTAAATTTCTTTATAAATCTAAAGAAAAATAAAGAGTTACTTCAGAATTTTATTAGATTAGCAGTACTTGTGTCAGAGACATAAAGTTATTAAGAAAAGAGAAACAGCAATCAAGCTCTTTGATGAGCTTGATTGCTGTTTTTAATTACCATTATTTATTATTCACAATAAATTGAGGCGTTTCGCCATTAAGTTTTTTAATAGTGTCGTTAGCAACAATTTTAGCCATCATATCTCTTGCTTCAAATGTTGCATTACCAATATGAGGTGTTAATACTACATTTTTTAATGTTTTTAATTCATCAGTGATTTGAGGCTCAAATTCATAAACGTCTAAAGCAGCGCCTTCGATTTCTTTATTTTTTAGTGCTTGTACTAATGATTGTTCGTTGACGATAGGGCCACGTCCTGCATTTACTAAGTAAGCTGTTGATTTCATTTTCTTAAATTGCTCAGTATCAATTAAATGGTGTAAATCGGGATTGTATGCAGCATTTATAGTAATGAAGTCTGCATTTTCCAATAAAGTATCTAAGTCTACGTATTTAGCTCCGATATCTCTTTCTTTTTCTTCTTTACGATGAGGACCAGTGTATAAAACGTCCATATCAAATGCACGTGCACGTTTTGCAACTGCACCACCAATTTCACCTAAACCTATAATACCAATAGTTTTTTCAGATACTTCTCGTCCTCTAAAGAATAAAGGTGCCCAACCATCAAATCCTTTAGTACGAGATAATTCATCACCTTCAACGATACGACGCGCAACACTTAAGATAAGACCAATTGTTAAATCAGCTGTTGCATTAGTTGAAGCTTTCGGCGTATTTGTAACATCGATATTTTTTTCACGTGCATAGTCAATATCGACATTGTTGAAGCCAGCACCATAATTTGCAATGATTTTTAAGTTTTTACCACTATCAATAACTTCTTTATCAACGTTTGTTGATAGTAAACTTACTAATGCTGTTGCATCTTTAACACCATTTATCAATGCTTCTTTACTTATTAAACCTTCGTCATCATACATTTCTACTTCAAAATGCTTTTTCAAAAGTTCTAATCCAACTTCTGGAATTGCACCTGCTATAAATACCTTTTCCATCCTAATCACTCCTTTTATCAACAGTATATAAAAAGATAGGAGTCTTAACAATTAATTCAACTATAAGAATAGATCAAATTAACTTATTAATCGTAATCCGATTACAGCAGCTAATATCATTGCAATACATATAATACGAAATACATTTTTAGATTCATTATAAAAAATCATACCTATAATAGTACCTCCCGCTGTACCAATGCCTGTCCAAATAGCATAAGCAGTACCCATAGGTATTTCAGTCATTGAAAGCTTCAATGTGCTAAAACTACAGACAAAAGCTATCCCAATTAAAATCATAAATATTTTATTTTTAGTTCGAGACCATTCATTCATAAATACAACGCCAGTAATTTCTAGACAACCAGCGATGATGAGATATATCCATGCCATTATTGATGACCTCCTTCAACATCTTCATTCGTTGAAAGTTTTAAACCGATAATTCCTAATATTAATAATATAATTAGAAATAATTTAATAAATGTAAAAGGTTGATTGAAAAAGACCATATCAACAATAACTGTACCTGCAGCTCCTATACCAACAAAAAAAGCGTATACAGTACCTACAGGTAAGCTTTTAGTAGTATCAATCACAAGATAGAAGCTTAAAAATATAAAAATAAGGGTTACTAACCAACTAATAAATGAATCAGTGTTTTTTAAACCAGTAACCCATATGATTTCTACTAATCCTGCTAAAATGACTTTTAACCATTTCAATATTGTATTCCTCCTAATAAAATGACAATAAATC
Source organism: Staphylococcus pasteuri (assembly GCF_030547725.1). Classification (NCBI taxonomy): domain Bacteria; kingdom Bacillati; phylum Bacillota; class Bacilli; order Caryophanales; family Staphylococcaceae; genus Staphylococcus; species Staphylococcus pasteuri. The sequence continues at coordinate 22,167 of NZ_JAUOQO010000007.1, forward strand.
TATTCTCTCAAAATCGGTGATAAGAGGCAAAATGTAAGTGTTATAACATAAAAAAACTTGTAAATGATTAATTAATCATTTACAAGTTTTTATTCATTATTCAAATTACTATCAATATTAGATATGGATATAGTTGTATGAACCAGCTTCACTTGCTGAGATAGTACGTGTACTAACAGAGAAAGGTCCACCATTATAGTTCATTTCTGAAACTGTAACTGATCCATCGCTGCTAACATTTTCAACATAAGCAACGTGACCGTAGCCGCCAGCTGACGATTGTAAAATTGATCCTGCTTTAGGTGTGTTGTTTACTGTATAACCAGCTTGTTGTGCTGCTGATGCCCAATTTCTAGCATCTCCCCAAGTTGAACCAATTTTTCCACCGACTTTGTCATATACGTACCAAGTACATTGACCAGCAGTATATAAATTACCAGATGAAGAATTCTGTGTAGTAGTAGATGTTGTAGTAGTTGTAGTTGAAGTCTGTGTTGTATTATATGATTGATTATTTGGTTGATTAAATTCAGCAGCATCTGCATGATAAGATGTTGTACCGAAATATGCAGCGCCAATGCCTGCTGTTAATGTAGTAATAGTTGCAATTTTTTTCATGATAAATATCCTCCCGAATTTGTTTGGTATTAATATGTAAAGTGATATGGTGTAGCGATCCAAATATCATCTTCATTTACCAATTTAAGTTTTAATCGTTTTACGACAAGAGTAACTTTAACAGATATCAATGACTTTGTGTGTGTTGTTACACTATCGTAATTAAATTAAAAAAACCATGACTCTTGTTGTAATAAACAAAAATCATGGTAATAAATATAGTTAACGCTTCCAAAGGCGTTGTAAATCTATTTTTTTAATATAAGTAACATTTCTAAAAAACATATATTACAAGAGGTTGTAATAAACTATCCAGAAATTATTTGAAAAATCTTATGCTTAAAGGAATTAAATATTCTTTACCACCATAATATTTTACACATGCAATGATAGTAAAAATAAATGATAGTAAACATAAAACTAATAATGCAATTATGCCAACAATATAGAAGATGATGCCAATTATTGCGGCAGTATCATTATTCATACTTAAACCGATAATAAAAGGTATTAACATAATTACTGTAAGAATGATTGTCCAAATAGTATACGAAATAGCAAAATTAAAATAGTTCTTACCAGCTTTATCAACAAGTTTAGATTCTTTACGTTTAATAACCCAAATAATAATCGGTCCAATAATGCCACTAAATAAACTTAGTAGATATATTAGCATAGACATAAGACGTGAATCTTCATCGTTCGAATCAACCATTTGAGACGTTTGATCAGATATTTCATTATCTTGCAATTGTTCTGCCATAGGAATACCCCCGTTTTATATGTAAATTAAATTTATTACATCTTTACTATATCAAATGTTTATAAATTAATAAATAAGTTTTTAGTTTATATAATAACATGTTTTGTCTTATCGTCTATCTACAGGTTTATTTATTTTAAAATAGGATATATAAAATTATTAGTTTCGTCATTAAGTATTCTGTAACCTAAGTTTATATATAAATTTAATATGTAAATGGTGACTAAACTAAATAAATAGTTTAATCATATTGTATCAACAATTATAATGTAGAAATGTAAAATTATTAATGATTTACGAAGGTATAGAGTGGGACTAGGATAACTTTTTATAAAGCCATTTTAGTTCCACCTTTTTAATGAAATATAAATAAGAAAGAGGTTTTTATATGAAAATTGCAATTATTGGATCAGGTAATGGTGCAGTAACAGCTGCTTTAGATATGGTAGACAAAGGGCATGATGTTAAATTATATTGCCGAAATCAATCTATTGAAAAGTTCAATAAAGCATTTGAACGTGGTGGGTTTGATTTTAATAATGAAGGCGAAGAAAAATTTATAGAATTCACTAATATTAGTGATGATATTGAAGATGTAATGAAAGATGCAGAAATTATTCAAGTTATTATTCCTTCTTCATTTATAGAATATTATGCAAAAGTGATGTCTTATCATGTGACAAATGATCAATTAATATTCTTTAACATTGCAGCTTCTATGGCATCTATTCGTTTTATGAATGTATTAGAAGACAGACATATTGATGTTATGCCTAATTTTGCAGAAGCGAATACATTAACATATGGGACTCGTGTTGACTTTAATGAAGCACGTGTTGATTTATCTTTAAACGTACGTAGAGTTTATTTCTCAACATTTAACAGAGAAGAATTGAATGATAGTTATGATAAAGTATCAGAAATTTATCCAAACCTAGTTAAAGAAGAAAGTTTACTTAAAACTAATTTAGAAAATGGTAACCCCGAAGTTCATCCAGGACCAACTTTATTAAATGTAGGTCGTATAGATTATGCAGAAGAGTTCTCATTATATAAAGAAGGAATAACAAAACATACGGTACGTTTACTTCATGGCATTGAATTAGAACGTTTAAATTTAGGACGTAAATTAGGTTTTGAGTTAGAAACCGCTAAAGAATCAAGAATTCAAAGAGGGTATTTAGAACGTAAAGATGAAGACGAACCATTAAATAGATTATTTAATACCAGTCCAGTATTTTCTCAAATTCCAGGTCCTAATCATGTGGAAAATAGATATCTGACAGAGGATATTGCATATGGTCTAGTGCTATGGTCAAGTTTAGGCCGTGTCATAGATGTACCTACACCTAATATAGATGCAGTCATTGTCATTGCTTCTACTATATTAGAACGTGATTTCTTTGAAGATGGTTTAACTGTAGAAGAATTAGGATTAGATAAATTAGATTTAGAATAATTACATGTCAAAAATATTGAAAGGAAAGAGGTCTTGTTTCAAAAAGAAAAGTATAGATAAGGGGAAAATATATGAAAAGACAACCAACTTTTTTAGAATCGATATCTACTATTATAGTTATGGTAATAGTAGTAACTACTGGTTTTGTAATATTTAACATACCTATTCAAGTATTGTTATTGATCTCTTCTGCATATGCAGCTTGTATTGCATACCGTGTAGGCTTACGATGGGGAGATTTGGAAGAAGGAATTTCTAAGCGTTTAAATACAGCAATGCCAGCTATATTTATCATTTTAGCAGTAGGTGTTATAGTTGGTAGCTGGATGTTTTCAGGTACAGTTCCGGCACTCATTTATTATGGTCTAAATTTCTTAAATCCGAGTTATTATTTAGTATCAGCTTTTATAATTAGTGCAATTACTTCAGTAGCAACAGGGACTGCTTGGGGATCTGCATCCACTGCAGGGATTGCTTTAATATCAATAGGAAATCAATTAGGCATTGATAGTGGTATGGCTGCCGGTGCAATTATTGCTGGAGCTGTTTTTGGTGATAAAATGTCGCCACTTTCTGATACTACCAATTTAGCTGCTTTAGTTACAAAGGTGAATATCTTTGCACATATCAAATCGATGATGTGGACAACAATTCCTGCATCAATCATAGGTTTAATTGTTTGGTTTTTTGCTGGATTACGCTACCATAGTCAAACTAATCCTAAACAAATTGAACAATTACTACATGAACTTGCAAAGATATATCATATCAATGTATTTGTATGGATTCCTTTAATTGTTATAATCATTTGTTTACTATGTAAAATATCTACAGTACCTGCGATGTTAATATCAAGTTTAAGTGCATTATTAGTCGGTACATTTAATAATCATTTCAATATTGTTGATGGATTTAAAGCGACATTTAATGGCTTTAGCCATACAATGACGAATCATAGCCATGTGTCGAATAATGTTAAAGCACTTATTGAGCAAGGCGGTATGATGAGTATGACCGAAATTATAGTTACGATATTTTGCGGTTATGCATTTGCGGGGATAGTAGAAAGAACAGGTTGTTTAGACGTATTGTTAAAAACTGTCTCTAAGGGTGTTAATTCAGTAGGGACACTGATTTTAATAACAGTTGTATGTTGTCTTATGTTAGTTTTTGCGGCAGGTGTAGCTTCTATCGTCATCATTATGGTTGGCGTTTTAATGAAAGAAATGTTTGAAGAAAGACAATTATCGCAAACTGTGTTATCAAGAACGTTAGAAGATTCAAGTACAATGGTGTTACCCTTAATTCCTTGGGGTACTTCAGGTATATACTATGCACAACAATTAAATGTAAATGTTAATGACTTCTTTATTTGGACAGTTCCTTGTTACATTTGCGCAATTATAGCAGTGATATATGGCTTTACAGGAATAGGAATTAAAAAAATTAATAAAAATGAAGTTTAAATTAATAAATAAGTGGAAAATAGTAAATACGTTAAAACAATTACATAGGTATAAATTGTAGCGATTATATCTTCATTATGTTTTAACTATGATAAATATCCTTCTAATTAGAGTAGGGGTTAAGTTTTGTAGCGGAATTTAACCGTGAAATATTAGACTAAACGAATTCTTTTAAACAACATATTAATAAATTGCCAATTATTATGAGAAAGACTAATCAAGAAATTTATTTGAATTTGTTTATAATCAAAGAACCAGGTGAGATATATTGATATTACCTGGTTCGTTTGGTTATTGACTATGTCGAATGATAAGTTACGACATTTTTGATGAGTAAATAATAGTTGCACTAATATAATATAAGAAGACCGAGCTATGAAATCACTAGAAAGTGACTTATAGTTCGGTCTTCTTTTTATTAATATTTAAAATTGATTAGTGAATGTAGTTATATGAAGCGGCTTGACTAGCTGAGATTGTACGTGAAGTAACAACACCAGCACCATGACCATAATTCATTTCAGATACACGTACTGAACCATTACTATTTACACTTTCAACATATGCAACGTGACCATATCCACCTTGAGTTGTTTGTAAAATAGAACCAGCAGCTGGTTTATTATTTACTGTATAACCTGCAGCTGCAGCAGCATTTGCCCAGTTATTAGCATTGCCCCAAGTTGATCCAACTTTACCACCTACGCGATCATATACGTAATAAGTACATTGACCAGCAGTATATAAGTTACCACCATTTGAAGATGCTTGAGATAATGATACACCGTTTGATGATGGTGCAGTAGTAGTAGTTACATGTACATTGCTGCTTGAAGTTGAGTAACTAGCACCAAGACCACCTGTACGTTGGTTGTTTTGATTATAAGCTTGTGTATTATAGCCGTAATCATAACTATTTTTGTAGCTATTGTAATTATTGTTATAACTATTGTAATTATTATTGTTGTAATTGTAAGCTTGAGTATTGTAACCATAATCGTAGCTATTATTTTGGTTTACTTGATTTGGACTCCAGTTACCTTTCCAAGTGTAGTGGTAGTTACCTTGTTGATCGATTGTGTATGAGTAACTATATGAACTTGGGTCATTTGGGTTGTAGCCCCCGTTATTATTTTCTGCTGCTTGAGCATCATGACTTGCAAAAGCGAAAGTAGCGATTCCTGCAGTTGCGATTGTAGCTGTAGCGATTTTTTTCATTTGATAAATATCCTCCTAAAATATGTTTAAAAAGTTTAAATAGCATTAATGCTATAGTTTATGTAAGTTTTATTTCGTTTGTTAACGACAAGACATACTTTACCAAAAAAAAGTGAATTTGTGTGCCTTGTTATTGATTTGTAATTTTATGCTAATATTGTTACACAATTTAAAATTAATATAATAGTACATGAAAGGCACATAAATATGGTGGTTAAGCTATTTATCAAATATATTAAAAAAGTTACAAAATGATGTGTTACATATCTGTAAATTTACAGAAAATTTAAATTGAATATAGATGAAAAGTATAAACAAAATTTTTAAGTGTGAGACAACCTCTTTTAATCATACGTTGACTAACGTGCATATTTTAAAATCAAAGTAAGATGAATGAGCAGTGATAAAATATTAAGAAATATGGATAAAGTAACATATAGTTCAAAACATGCTATTTAAATATAATTAAAAAATGATATAATATAAAAATAAATTGCTACTATAAATTTTTGAATCATTATACAATTAAGTAAGAAGATAGATGTTATCTAATTTAAAGATTTAAAAGAAATGGGGACAAAATAAAGATTAGAAATATGTCTATATGCAACGTGAGGAATTTAAATGATAGAAAATTATTCAATTCGTGTTTTCAAGAATTTAATTATTAATAATAGTAAAGAGACAAATGTTAAACTAGTTTATTGGTTGAAAGGGAATGGAGATATATTAATCAACTTAAAAAGATATAAAATGCAAACCGGTAGCATTGCACTTATTATGATTAATGATGTGTATCAAATTAATAGTGAAGAACAAGCTATAACTAGTCTAATAGAAATTTCGGCAAAGGATTTTATGAGATTTATGACTCCTGGGACGAGTTTATTAGGTGGAGAAATTAATTCAGAAAATCATACAAGAATATCTTGGTTATTAAAGAAACTAATTGAATTAAGATGTATCAATCAAACTCAATACATGACGATAGATAAAGTTATTAAATACTTGTGTATCGAACTATGTTCAGTTGATTCAAATATTAATGATAATGAAAAATTATCTTTTATTGCTGAACCAGTTCATGAATACTTAGTTAAGAATCATTCACAAAAAATTATTAAAAGTGATCTCGTGTCTGCTACAAAAATACCTAGCCAATTATTAACAGAAATGTTTCGTCATACGCCATTCAATAGTTTTAATCAATATTTAAATCATATTAGACTTAGATTTTGTTTATTAGATATTATTTCAACGAACCTTCCTATTGAAGATATAGCTGGTAAGCATGGGTTTAATCACTATTCTCGATTTATACAACTTTTTAAAGAAGCTTATGGACAAACTCCTAAATTAATTAGAAAGAAATACATAGGAACATCTATCTCAAATAATGAAACTGAAGAAATTAAATTGGACGAAAATGTGTTTAAACTTATACGTAATATAGAGAAAGGTTCTAATAACACATCTATACAATGTGATATTCAATTTTCTGCGCAAGACAAACAGAATTGTATTTTTCCATATCAACTTTATATAGAAATGAATAAATTAATGACGTTGAGTCATTTTGATTTATTAAAATTAAAAAATAAATTGAATTATAGAAGTAATGAGATACATCTCATTATTGACGTTGATTTTGAGTTAATTATGCAAAATATAAAAATATTTGAAGATAACATAACTCAATTGTTGACATTAATGGACGATGTACATATGACGCCTGTTTATAAAATCAAAACTAAACAATCTAAGTATTTTACAGCGCAAGAAAGAATAGCATTACAACAATTTATGAATACGTTGTTTCAAGTATCAAGACGCTTTAGAAATGAAAATATTGAATTTTTAATGCATGAATTAAGTTTATTTGAAATAAAAGAACTTAAGCAAATTTTAAATTCATATTTTGATAATCACATTTTGCTATGGAGACCTAATGAAGAACAATTAGCAATAGTTGAACAAGTTGAAACATTCGTTGACTATATTATTCTTCCAATAAATCAGACAGATAAAATCAAATTAGCGCAACCAAATAAGTTAATGATAAGTAATTTATTTACAAATACAACAAAAGAACTTATTGATATAGTTGATTTAAAAAATTTGAAAAATATATTTAAACATCTATGTAATATGAGATCTATTCATTTATATTGGCAACATTTAGATTTGAAAGAAAAACAGTCATCTCAAATTTCATTGTCAGATTCCATTTTATTTATGCTAAATATTTTTAATCAACTACGAGGGGATATAGTTTATCTAGATACACAATTATTAGTTACTAATTATAAAAATGAATATCAATGTATTGCACTATTTGATTTACCTATTTCCAAAAATCCAAATGTTGAGCAAGTTCAATTAAATTTCTCAAGTATTAATAAAATCACTCATGCTGAAATTAACATGATTAATTATCAAACATTTATGAAACCAATGAAAAACGATAATGAATCAATTGTAAGTGAAATGAAAATAGAGAACCTTTATTGGATTGGCGAAATGACTAAAAAAGACATAGAAGAAAGCTTAATTCGATTACCAAGTATGACAATAGCACATATTAAAATATTGATTTAGTTAATTATGCATGACTGATTAGTAGAGAGGAAGATATGTCATGTCATATGTGAAAATGAACTGTTTTGTAGCACACTATATGTTAGTTAAATTAGCTAATGATTATTTAAAATATTCATACCATTTAACTATAAATCATGTTAAATTACTCTACTTTATATTATATTTATATGATGAAAATAAGCATATAGATATTAGCCAACTCGAAATGTATAATAAGCGATCGAAATTTTCAATTTTAAAAATGTTGCAATATTTGTATCAAAACAATTGGATATCAAAAGAACGTGATGACAAAGATCAACGAAAATTGGTTATTACTATGTCAGAACAACAGAAGAATAAAATTCATTTATTATTTAATGAAATTGATGAGATGCTAGAATCTCGAAAGATAGTTATAAATCAGAGAGTAAGTAACCACATTTTATATTTTATTAAATGTGGTGAGGTACTTGATGATATGGATGAACAATTAATGATTAATAATCTCTCTTTGGAAGAGGTGTATTTGTTAGCAATATTACTTAATAATGATAATAAAATGACAGTTAAGTATATGAGATATAAAACTCAAGTAGGTATAGTTTCTTTAAGTTCTATAATAAAAAAGTTAAATCAAAAAGGCTATATAATCAAAGAACGTAGTTTAGAAGATGAAAGAACGATTATATTAAAATTGAACGATTGTAAAGCATCCTTAATACTTTCTATTATTGAATCATGTTACAATACTTTAAAACAAGGAATGAAGAACTTGTAAATTAGTAAGTGATAGAAGGAGTTAACATATGATTTTAGATAATGTAAATCCCAATGATTTATTTCCAACAGAGAAAAAAGGGCCTTCTGTATTAGGCATTATGGATTACGAAGTTAGAGGACAGTCACAATTTGAAGGTGCATTTATAGCTACTTCAGAAAGAATTATAATGAATGTAGATATGAATGGACAATTTTATTATAGAAGTATTGGGTATGATGAAGTTAATGATATACAATATGATGGTAAAACAATCACTTTTGATTTCAATATTGGTAAAATTCCAATGCATGATTTTAAATCTAACGATGTACAAAGTTTTGTTGATTTTGTTAAAGAAAAATTACAATCAAAGTAATTTAGAGTTTCAAAATCAGCTGAATTAAAATTATTAATATAGCGATAAACCGTGAATAAATTAATTCTTAATTTTTTCTGGCTTATCGCTTTTTTATTTTAAAAGTTTAAACATGTAGAATTACTTCTAAAAAGTCAATTAATCAGATAGTTATTATAAAATAATTAAAATATAATCAATAATTAAAAGTATTAAAATTTTGATATGCATATTTTAATAACCTTGAATAAAGTTAAATAAATGTTTGTGAAAAGTAATAAATATATAAATGCAAATTCGAGTAATAAAATTATTGAATTTTTATACTTGTTTGTTTAAAATGAACTTTGTAACATGGGTGGAGTTCAATTCAGTTAGATGAAATTATGTGAGCCTTGCTACAACAAGATGTGCATCAGAGGAGTGGTTTTTAAAATGGCAAAAATAAAAAATATTAATGATTTAGTAGAAGCTACATTTCAAGTGAAAAAGTTCTTTAGAGACACTAAAAAGAAATATAATTTGAATTATGAGGAAATTTATATTTTGAATTATATCTTAAAAAGTGGTTCTACTGAGATTTCTTCTAAAGAAATTGCGACATGTTCTGAATTTAAACCATATTACTTAACAAAAGCATTACAAAAACTAAAAGAGTTAGATTTATTATCGAAAAAAAGAAGTGTTCATGATGAACGTACAGTTATAGTATATGTAACTAAAGAACAAAAAGATAAAATTAAAAAGCTCATTGATGAATTAGAACAATATATCTAAGTAACTCGTTTTATTATATTGTATTTCTTATATTAAGGGTTCAAATTCAGGTGATTGATGTAATGGAAAAGTAGGTTTTGGAATTGAGAAGTGGAATGGAGTATATAAATTTATATGATATGCTCCATTTAATAGGGTAGCTAGGAAATGATAGATGTTGATCAGTAAGAAAGTTTATTAAATAGAAAAGAGATTTATTTAATGGTTAGTGAATGTGTTTTTATTGTTAATACGATAAAGAGTATCCATTGATCACAAATTGAATAGCATCTAAACTACATAATATAGCTTCATCCTTATTTTTTAGCTTGAAAAAGGCATGGTTACATTTGTAACCATGCCTTTTAATTTAATATTTTCTTAAAAAGTTAATTTCTCTATCATACAGTTCATTAGCAATATAAGATTGGGCTTTTTCAAGTATGGATTCTATATACTGCGTACGGTTAGACAAAATTCTAATTGAAAGTCCATGAGTAGGTAATTGCGTTATACCTAATCGACAGTTTAATTCTTTCTCAAAGTGTTTAATTTGATTATAAATTTCATCAATGAATTTTTGATTTACACTAGGATGAATAAAATATGCTGAGCCTAAGTGTGTATAATTTTCCATGTAACCTAAAGAATCAATTGAATTTTTTTCAGGATTTAACATAAGATTGTCGTATGTTACGAGTTCATTATTGATATAAATTTCATTAACTAAATGCATATATTTATATGAAAAGTTTTTATCATCTGATGAGTAACCAGGTGTGAGAATATCGGTATAAAACATCGCACTTGTTTCATCTAAATCAAAACGATTGTGTTGATAAAATTTAGCATTTTCATAAGCAATGATTGGATCAGCTACGTATTCCATATAAGCATTAGGTTTTAATTGGAAAGTTTGATATTGTTCAACATGATCTTTTAAAGTTTTATAAATTTTTGTAGCACCTTGAGACGTTAATGTGACACTAGCATTATCTTCAATATTGAAATTCATAGAATAACGGTCACCATCAAGGTAACCACCACCTACATTAACAATATAGAAAGTAGGGGTAGTTGACCCATTTAGGTAAACAGGACGTATGACTTTTAATGCTTTTTCAAAAAAGATGTCACGTGCTACAGAACGTTTACCATTGTTAAAAACCGTTAAATCAAGTTGACCTGTCCAAGATTGTTGAGACATTATGATAATCCTTTTAGTAACGTATCTCGTTCAATCCACTCAATAACTTCATCTAGGCCTTCATCTGTTTTTAAGTTTGTAAATGCGAATGGTCTGTCACCACGAAATACTTTTGTATCTTCAGCCATTTGGTCTAAAGAAGCGCCAACGTGAGGTGCTAAGTCTGTCTTATTAATGATAAAGAAATCAGATTTAATCATACCTTGTCCACCTTTACGTGGAATTTTTTCACCTTGGGCAACGTCGATAATATAAATTGAAAAGTCAACAAGTTCAGGACTAAATGTTGCAGCTAAATTATCGCCACCAGATTCAATGAAAATAAGTTCGATGTCATCATTTCTTTCTAACAATTCATCAATAGCAGCAAAGTTCATAGAAGCATCTTCACGAATTGCTGTATGCGGACAACCACCAGTTTCAACACCGATAATTCTATCTTCTGGTAAGACACCTGTATTGACTAAGATTTTTTCGTCTTCTTTTGTATATATATCGTTTGTTATAACGCCAATGCTCATATCTTTAGCTAGACGTCTAACAACTTTTTCTATTAATTGAGTTTTACCTGCACCAACAGGTCCACCAATTCCAATTTTAATTGGTTCAGTCATATATTTGACCTCCTATGAAATAAATATTCTTACATTTACATTTTCGTGTTCCATTTGATTTAATTCTAATCCAGGCGCAGTCATACCAAAGTCACTTTCATCAAGAGATAAAACATGATTTCGTGTTTCTTCTATATAAGGAATCATTTGAGTTACTACTTTTTGACCGGCAGTTTGACCTAAGGGAATAGCTCTTACTGCATTTTGCGTGAGACTAGATACATTTTGATAGAGATAATAATCAATAATTGTACTAATATCAACGCCTAAATAATGACCAAGCATAGTAAAACAAATTGCTGGATGTAACTTAGCTTTTTTATTTTTCATTTGTTCATGATACCATTGAATCCATTCACTATCGTATAATTCCATAGCTAATTTCACCATTCGAGTGCCCATTTGTTTAGCTCCGACACGAGTTTCTTTAGGTAAACTTTGAACAAAGATAAGTCGATCCATACGTAAGATTTTATCAACATCATTATTGTCTAAGGCTTCGTATACAATTTTCATTGCTAAACCATCAGAATAAGTTAGCTGTTCATTTAAAAATAATTTTAACCATTGAACAAATGTTAAATCATCATGTACCGCTTCATGTTGAATATATGTTTCCAAGCCGAATGAATGACTAAATGCACCGGTTGGAAACTGTGAATCACAGAACTGAAATAAGCGTAAATTTTGATGATCAATCATGAGAATGTCCTATATGTCTAAACGCTTGGTTTACTTTTCTATCTTCATGACTATAAGGAATACCTAAAGATTTAAGTAAATCTTCAACGAGATAGTCATATTGTACTAACATCTCAGTTTCTGTGAACTGTGCAGGTAAATGACGATTACCAAGTTGATGGGCAATATCTCCCATTTCTTTTAATGTACGTGGTTTGATAACAAGTAAATCTTCAGAATTTACATCAACGATAATCATGTTTGTATCATCTTTATATAAAATATCACCGTACTGTAAATCGATAGGTTGTTTCAAACGAATACCAATTTCATTACCATGATCCGTTTTTACGCGTTGGATACGTTTAACTAAGTCAGAATTTTCTAGATAAACTTTTTCTACATGTTTATTTTTTTCATCAGCTGATAAATTAGCAATATTGCCTTGAATTTCTTCTATAATCATTAACAATTTTCCTCCTAGAACAAGAAGTATCTTTGAGTTAATGGTAACTCAGTAGCAGCTTCACTTGTAATTTTTTCACCGTCAACAAATACTTCATATGTTTGTGGATCAACGTCTAATTTAGGTGTTGCACTGTTATTTTTCATATCTGCTTTAGATAAGTTACGAATGTTTTTAACAGGTCTTACCATACGTTGTAAGTTAAGTTGTCTATAAATACCATTTTCAAATGCAGTGTTAGAAACGAAAGTCATTGCTGTATGAGTGATATTACCACCATATTGACCATACATTTTACGATATTTCATAGGTTCTGAAGTTGGAATAGAGCCATTAGCATCACCGTTAACTGCTACATTGATTAAACCACCTTTAACTACAAGTTCAGGTTTAACGCCAAAGAACGCAGGATCCCATAATACAAGGTCAGCTAATTTACCTGATTCAATTGAGCCAACATATTCTGAAATACCATGTGTAATCGCAGGGTTAATAGTATATTTAGCGATATAACGTTTAATACGATTGTTATCATTATATTCTGAGTCGCCTTCTAAAGCACCACGTTGTTCTTTCATACGATGAGCAGTTTGCCAAGTACGTGTAATCACTTCACCTACACGACCCATAGCTTGAGAGTCAGAACTAATCATACTGAATACTCCCATATCTTGTAATACGTCTTCTGCAGCAATTGTTTCTTTACGAATACGAGAATCCGCGAATGCAATATCTTCAGGAATAGAAGCATTTAAATGGTGAGTAATCATTACCATGTCTAAATGTTCGTCTACAGTATTATGTGTATAAGGTAGAGTTGGGTTTGTAGATGAAGGTAAAATATTTGAATATGAAGCGGACTTAATTAAGTCAGGTGCGTGACCACCACCAGCACCCTCAGTATGGTACATGTGTAACACACGGTTCTTAATTGCTTTCATAGTGTCTTCCATAAATCCAGCTTCATTCAATGTATCAGCATGTAAAGCGATTTGGACATCGAATTCATCTGCAACATCTAAAGCATGACTTAAAGCTGAAGGCGTTGCACCCCAGTCTTCGTGTACTTTTAAACCAATAACCCCAGCGTGAATTTGTTCAATAAGTGCTGTATGATTGACAGCTTGCCCTTTACCTGTGAAACCTACATTGATAGGTAATGCTTCAGCAGCTTCTAACATACGATGTATATGCCAAGGTCCAGGTGTAACTGTAGTTGCTTTTGCACCTTCAGATGCACCAGTTCCGCCACCAATATGAGTAGTGATACCACTTTCTAAAGCAACTTCAGCTTGTTCTGGGTTAATAAAGTGAACGTGTGTATCAATACCACCCGCTGTAACAATTTTACCTTCAGCAGAAATAATATCTGTTGTACTTCCGATGATTATATTGACGTTATCCATAATATCTGGATTACCCGCTTTACCGATTGCAAAAATATAGCCGTTTTTAATACCGATATCGCCTTTAATTACCTTGTCATAGTCAATAATGACTGCATTAGTTATAACTAAATCGGCTACATTTTTATCATCACGAGTCACGTTAGGATTTTGAGCCATACCATCACGGATAGATTTTCCGCCACCGAAAGTTGCTTCGTCACCATAATTGGCATAATCTTTTTCAACTTCTGCGAATAGGTTAGTGTCGCCTAATCTAATTGCATCTCCAACTGTTGGACCATATAAACTTGTATATTGTGATTGAGTCATTTTAAAGCTCATTATCTTTTACCACCTTTTTTATTGGTATTTTCATGACCTTCGTCATTATAAACACCAGCGTACTCGTCGTCTTCACCAGTAGGGCGATAAACACGGGAGCCATCAATTGGACCATTAACGAATCCACGGAAACCATAAATTCTACGGTTACCAGAATACTCTACTAGTTGCACGTGTTTTACATCGCCAGGTTCAAATCTGACAGCGGCACCAGCTGGAATATCTAAATGTTTACCATATGCTTTGTCTCTTTCAAATTCTAAACCTAAGTTAGCTTCAAAAAAGTGGAAATGTGAACCAATTTGAATAGGACGATCTCCAACATTCTTAACTTCAATAACTGTTTCAGGTGAATTTGGATTAATTTCAATATCTGTTTTTTTTACTCTAATTTCTCCAGGAATCATACTTATGTCCTCCTTAGACAATTGGATGATGGACAGTGATTAATTTAGTTCCATCTGGGAATGTTGCTTCAATTTCAATTTCAGTAATCATACTTGCAACCCCATCCATAACATCTTCTTCATTTAAAATTGTTTTACCATAACTCATCAATTCAGCTACAGTTTTACCATCACGAGCACCTTCTAATAATTCATCGCTAATTAATGCAAGTGCTTCTGGATGATTTAATTTAAGTCCTCGCGCTTTTCTGCGACGAGCAACTTCTGCAGCTACAACTATCATTAGTTTATCTTGTTCACGTTGTGTAAAGTGCAAAATAATCCCTTCTTTCCCGAAATAAAGTTCGCAATAAACTTGCAAATTTTATATTAGGTCGATTTTTAATTTTAAACAAGTATAACGATTCCATAAATTTAAAAATTTAATTAAAATGGGCAAAACTTTTAATGATTACAGCGTGTTTACTAATATTATTTGAATTTTTTAATTAGTAAAACATTTTCATTCTTTATATCGAATTAATACACATTAATATTAAATTGTTGTATCATATTCATTGTCGAATTGGGGGAAAAGTTCATGAAATCCATTCAAATCATTTTGAAAAACATTTCACAAGTTTTATTAATTAATAATCATTACACAGGGCTTTTTATATTAATTGCATTATTTGTTGGTAATTGGAAAGTCGGAATAAGTGCATTAATTGGAAGTATCATTGCATACATACTTGCGCCATATATTAACTATTCTCAAGAAGAAATAGATAATGGATTAGCAGGTTTTAATCCTGTATTAACTGCAATAGCTTTGACATTATTTTTAAATGAAAACTGGGCAGGTATTCTAATTACATTGATGGCAACAATATTAACATTACCTGTTGGATCAGCAATAAGAGAATGGTTAAAGCCATACGGAATAGCAATGCTTACAGCACCATTTGTCATTTTGACGTGGTTTGCAGTTTCTATATCTGAACAAGTAAAAGCTGTGAAAACACCATTAAATTTATTACCAAACACCATTAAACCAGTGACAAGTAATTCTGGTCATCATTTAAATTTACTACATTCCATTTTAGATGGGTTTAGTGAAGTATTTTTAATACCTAGTGTATGGGCTGGATTATTAATACTTATTGGAATTTTAATTGGCTCAAGAAAAGCGTTTGTTTTTGCAATAGTAGGAAGTATTATTGGTTATTTAATTGTTGGTTTATTAGGTGGTAACACTGATAACATCAACCAAGGACTATTTGGATATAATTTAATTTTAACTGCAATAGCTTTAGGCTCAACATTTAAAACGTCAATTAATACATATGTTTCTGCCTTTTTAGGGTTATTACTAGCAGTACTATTAAATCTAGGTTTGAACACAATGCTTGAACCTCTTGGGTTACCTTCATTAACAATGCCATTTATATTAGCAACATGGATTATGTTATTTGCAGGCCGTCAAAATAGAGATATAGGAAGTAGAAATTAATTAAAAATTATGGGACTCACCATTAAAGTAGTGAGTCCCATAATTTTTTTATTAAGATGTTAAATAGTGTGTTGTGCGATGTTCAATTTTATGGAACACATACTCAATAACAATTGCCAATGCCCAGTAAAATATCGCTGCTACTGTATATACTGGTACAAATTGATAACCTTCATTAGCAATTTCAGTACTTATCGCCATAATTTCTGTTACTTGTACAGCAAAAGCAAGTGATGTTCCTTTTAATAACATAATAAATTGATTTTCAATATTAGGTAATGCATAGCCAAACGCTTGAGGGAAAACAATGCGTCTATAAACATTCCATTTAGATAAACCTACAGTTTGAGCAGCTTCAATTTGTTTAGGATCAACAGAAAGTAAACCACCTTCAATAGATTCTGATAAATAGGCCGTCGCATGCAATGCAAAGGTGATTGCAGCAATCATCAATGGATGTGCCATATCTGGATTAAGTGAAGTATGAAAAATTGAGTTGAACCATAGAATAAGTGCTGGCAAACCATAATAGAAAATGAATAATTGAACTATGAGCGGTGTACTTCTGAAAAATGAATTATAAACGATTACTAATTGAGATAGTACAGGTATTCGTTGCAATCGAATAATCGCAAATACTGTACCTATAATAATACCAATCAACATAGCTATAAGTGTAATTGCAATTGTATTTGGTACACCCTTTAAAACTTCAATGAAGGTATGTAAAATGAATGACATTTGATTGCCTCCTATGCTTGATATGGTTTTTCTGAAACTTTATTAATTAATGTAAACACACCTTGAACAATCAAAGCGAGCATCCAATATATAATAGAAATAACAATATATACTTCTAACATTCCTAAACCATAATTATTGCCAATAATAAGTTGAACTTGTCCCATCATGTCTATAATTCCAATAGTAAATGCTAACGATGTATCTTTAATTAATTCTATAATCTGAGTCGTTAAATTAGGAATACTGTTACGTAAAGCTTGTGGAACGATAATATTTTTTAGTATTCTCGGATAGCTTAAACCTACTGATAATCCAGCTTCAATCTGACTATATTCAACAGATAAATAACCAGCTCGAAAGACTTCTGATAAATAAGCAGCACTATGAAGACTAAAAGCTAATATTATGAAAAATAATCTGTCAAAGTGATTAATGTTTATATGAAATATTAATAAAAATTGAGGTAATGCAAAATATACTAAAAACAATTGAAGTAGAAGTGGGGTACTTCTCATAAATGATTGGTATATTCTGACGCAAGGCGCCAATATAGGCGTTTGTTTAATACGAATCATTGTTAATAATAGTCCTAATATAATGGCAAAGATTAAAGCACTTATAATCATTACTAGAGTAATAGGAAGTTGTTGTAATACTTGATTAAATAAATCTAACCATTGTGTGGCAGACATATTATTGCACCTCCAATTGTTTCTTATGCTTATTGATATTTTCTAAATCATCAAACACATCAATATCAAAATATTTTTTAGATAATTTTTGAAGTTTACCTTCTTTTTTTAATTCTTGAGTAGCTTGATCAATATCATCATGTAATTGTTGATTATCTTTGTTATAAACGATGTGAAGCGGTTCTTTTTTAACAATGCCACCAATTTTAACATCTTCATTTACTTTTTCTTGAATCGCTTTATATGTATTCCAATTTAAAAACATTGCATCACGTCGATGATTACCAACCATTTTTAAATTATCTCCATTAGAAGGTGCTTGAATCGTATCTATATTGATAGGTTCTTTATGTGACTTGTTATATTGTTTTAATATAGAAAATAAACCACCACTTGGTGCCATTGGAGTTAATCTCTTATTAGTTAAATCGCTAAGCTGATGTATATCATGATTATTTTTATTAACTGCAAGCATAGGTAATGCATAACTGTAAGGAACATCTTGATATAAAAATTGTTTTTCGCGTTCGGGTGTTTTAAAGAACCAATTAATTCCCATATCAAATTTTTTAGAACCTATACCTACTAGGTTAGACTCTTCTTCACCAACTTCATATTTAAAATGATATTGTGGTAATTTCTTCTCTAATAATTTCATATAATCCATATCAAGTCCTACAAATTCATTCTTTTTATTAGTATATAAATATGGAGGATTTACTTCTGCCGATAACGCTACTTTGATTTCTTTTGGATGAGCTTTAGTAGCACGTTGTGATTGATCATTTGAGCATGCAGATAAAGCTATAGTAGATATAAATACGCTCATTAATACTAACCAAGGGAAGAATCGTTTCAATTTACATCTACCTCCGTTCTAATACGTTGTATAAAACGTTGAATACGGTCATTATCTTGATTATATAAAACATCACTTGGTGAACCATGTACGACTAGTTCTCCGTTATCAATAAATAAAATTTGATCAGCAATAGCTTCAGCAAAGCTAATTTCGTGAGTTACTATAACCATTGTCATTCCTTGTTGTGCAATACGTTGTATAAGATTTAATACACTTTGGATTGATTCAGGGTCTAATGCAGATGTAGGTTCATCTAATAATAGTACTTTAGGATTTAATGCAAGTGCACGTACTATACCAACACGTTGACTTTGACCTCCTGATAGTTGGATAGGGTACTTATCTTTATGTTCTAATAAATTCACCATATTTAAGTGATCTTCAGCAATATG
This sequence comes from Staphylococcus pasteuri, assembly GCF_030547725.1. Lineage (NCBI taxonomy): Bacteria > Bacillati > Bacillota > Bacilli > Caryophanales > Staphylococcaceae > Staphylococcus > Staphylococcus pasteuri. The sequence goes on from NZ_JAUOQO010000007.1 coordinate 41,432, forward strand.
TATCGCTTCTCTTTTTCCTTTACCTTGCCCATAAATTAAGCCCTCAGTAATATTCTCTAATACGGTTTTGTTTTTAAATAAATTATAATTTTGAAAAACCATTGCTGATTGTTGTCGAAGATGATAAATATCTTTTTTAGTATGTTGTTCAGCATTAAATTGATAATCATCAATCGTTATCGAACCTTTAGAAGGAGTTGCGAGTGCGTTGAGAGTACGAAGTAAAGTTGTTTTTCCTGAACCACTAGGTCCAATAATAGCTGTCACGGTTCCCTGTTCTTGTGAAAAATTAATATCTTTTAAAACCTGATTTGAATGATAAAAATGAGATAAATGTTCTACTTGTATCAAGGTATCAGCTTCCCAAATATATTAAAGTAAATTTATCATATTAATTCTTATCGGTAAAGTAGGAATTATGAAATATCAGTCCTTTTATTTAATAATGTTGAGTGTTAAACTAAGGATAATTAACAAGCTATTAATACTATGATGAGGTGAAAATAATGACACAGTCATTCTTGGTGCAATCAGAGATACAACATAAATGGATAAAAAAGTTTAAAACAATAGAAGAGCAGTTTAAATCGTATGCGGAGCAAAATGATATTGCCTCACGCTTTCCATTTGAAAATATAGAGTGGTTAATTAATGAAGGATATACTTTATTAACATTACCAAAAGCATACGGCGGTGAAGGCGCTACGATTGAAGATATGGTTATTTTGCAAACTTATTTAGCAGAAATAGATGGCGCAACTGCCTTATCAATAGGTTGGCATTTAAGTGTAGTGGGTCAATTATTTGAACAACAATTGTGGGAGCCTGAATTATTAGAAGAATTTGCCGAAGCAGTGAAAAAAGGCGCACTCGTTAATCGTGCAGTAAGTGAAGCTGAAACTGGTAGCCCTACACGCGGAGGACGTCCGGCAACTCATGCAGTAAGAGAAAAAGACGGCTATATTTTAAATGGTGTCAAAACATTTACTTCAATGAGTAAGGCATTAACACACTTTATTGTAGGAGCATATGTAGAAGAATTAGATCAAGTAGGATTCTTTTTAGTTCCAAGAAATGTTGAAGGCGTGGACATCGCCGATAATTGGAACATGATTGGTATGCGTGCTACTGAAAGTCATGATTTAGTGTTAAATAATGTAAAAATTCCTCATAAATATTTTGTTGAACAGAAACGTAAACCTGGAGCAAATGGTTGGATTTTGCATATTCCTAGTGTCTATTTAGGAATCGCACAAGCAGCTAGAAATTACGCAGTAGATTTCACTAAAACGTATAGTCCGAATAGTATAGAAGGAACTATTGCAGAATTACCTACAGTTCAACAAAATTTAGGTAAAATGGAATCTCTATTATTATCGGCAAGACATTTTTTATGGAGTACTGCCCACGGTTATCAATTATATGAGAAAGACACAGAAATTTGGAATGAGACTTCTGCAAGTAAAGTACTTGTATTAAATCAAGGATTGGAAGTTGTAGATTTAGCAATGAGAATTGTAGGAGCAAAAAGTCTTGAGATGGAAAGACCATTACAAAGATATTATCGAGATATGCGCGCAGGTCTTCATAATCCTCCGATGGAAGATATGGCATATACTAATATTGCAAAAAGCATTACAGGATTAAAATAGTAATAAGTTACTTTATTGAAATAAATTTATTAAAATTTAAAAAAACTGGTGAAATTGCTTATTGTAAAAATATATGTAAAGTTGTATAATTTTAATGAAATTGATAATCGTTTTCAATGGGAGGAAAAAATGAAGAAATTATTATTACCTTTAATAGCACTAGTGTTAGTTTTAGCTGCATGTGGTAACAACTCAGACGATAGTTCAAAGAGTTCTGAGAAGAAATCTTACAAAACGGATGATGGGAAAACAATAAAAGTTCCTAAGGATCCAAAAAGAATTGCTGTTGTAGCTCCATCATATGCTGGTGGCGTGAAAAAATTAGGTGGAAATGTAGTAGCAGTAAGTAATCAAGTCGATCAAAGTGATATTTTGAAAGACAAATTTAAAGGTGTAACTAAAGTTGGAGACGATGATGTCGAAAAAGTTGCAAAAGAAAAACCAGATTTAATTATTGTCTTAGATCAAAATAAAAACATTAAAAAATATAAAAAAATCGCAGCAACTGTACCATTTAACTATGCGAAACATAGTTACTTAGAACAACAAGAAGAACTAGGTAAATTACTAGGTAAAGAAGATGCAGTTAAAAAATGGGAAAAAGAATGGAAAGATCAAACTTCTAAAGACGGCAAAGAGATTAAAGATAAAATTGGTAAAGATAAAACTGTAACTATCTTTGATGAATTTGATAAAAAATTATACACTTACGGCGACCATTGGGGACGTGGCGGAGAAATTTTATATCAAGCATTCGGTCTTAAAATGCCAAAATCAGTTGATGATTTAACTAAAAAAGCTGGATTTGCTGAAGTTAAACAAGAAAAAGTTGATCAATACGCTGGCGATTACATTGTATCTACAAGTGAAGGTAAAGCAACACCTGCATATGAAAAAACAAATATGTGGAAAAACTTACCTGCAGTTAAAAATGGTAATGTGATTAAAGTTAAAGCAGAAACATACTGGTATAATGATCCATATAGCTTAGACTTCATGCGTAAAGATTTGAAGAAAAAATTAATGGATACTAAATAAAAAGATAATAAAAAAACGATATCAATAACTTAGAAGTTGAGACGCAAATTGTGTCTCAACTTCTTTTATGTAGTAGTAAATTATGAATTTTGTTTGTGATTTCGATATAATTACATATAAATTGAAAGAAATAAAATAATAAAAAGGAGAAAAACAATGAAAAAAGTTTATTTTAATCATGATGGTGGCGTTGATGATCTTATATCTTTATTCTTACTTTTACAAATGGAAGAAATAGAACTTGTAGGTGTAAGCACGATTGGAGCAGATTGCTATTTAGAACCATCTTTAAGTGCGTCTATCAAGATTATCAATCGCTTTTCCAATCAAAAACTTGATGTTGCACCATCATTTGAAAGAGGGAAAAATCCATTTCCTAAGGATTGGAGAATGCATGCATTTTTCATGGACGCGTTACCAATTTTAAATGAAAAAGTTACTTTAACAAATTCAAAAGAAAATCATCTTGAGGCTTATGAAGATATCATTAATATTCTTCAAAATACTGAAGAAAAAATTACATTGTTATTTACTGGTCCTTTAACTGACTTAGCTAAAGCATTAAAAATACAACCAACTATAGTGAACAAAGTAGATAAATTAGTTTGGATGGGAGGAACATTTTTAGAAAAAGGTAATGTTGAAGAACCAGAGCATGACGGCACGGCAGAATGGAATGCGTTTTGGGATCCAGAAGCGGTGAAAACAGTATTTGATAGTGATATCAAGATAGATATGGTAGCTTTAGAAAGCACCAATCAAGTTCCTTTAACTTTAGAAGTGAGACAACGTTGGGCAGATGAACGTCATTATACAGGTATTGATTTCTTAGGTGTTAGTTATGCAGCTGTACCACCATTAACACATTTTATAACAAATTCGACTTACTTTTTATGGGATGTGTTAACAACAGCTTATGTAGGTAATCCTAAATTAACTAAATCAGTTAAATTGAATGTAGATGTTATAGCACATGGTCCAAGTCAAGGTAGAACATTTAAATGTAATGATGGCCGAGAGGTTAATGTGATTAATTATGTAGAGCGAAATAATTTCTTTAATTATATAAGTGATTTAGCAAAACGTGTCAACTAATGTAAACTTTTTATTCCATTAAGTTTACATTAATGGTATAATCATTCTCATGTAAGGAGGATGAAATGATGAGTACAAAAGAATTAGTATTTACAGCTTTGATGGCAGCCATCATTTGTATTTTAGGTTTGGTACCACCAGTACCTTTACCAATTATGCCAGTACCAATTGTATTGCAAAATATAGGGATATTTTTAGCAGGAATAATGTTAGGAAGAAAGTTAGGAACTTTAAGTGTTGTTGTATTTTTACTGTTAGCTGCAGTAGGACTACCAGTGTTATCAAGTGGTAGAGGGGGTATCGGCGTTTTCGCAGGTCCTTCAGCAGGATTTTTATTCTTATATCCAGTTGTAGCTTTCTTTATCGGATGGATAAGAGACAAATATTTACATAAAGTAAACTTTATAACGCTATTAGTTGCTACTATTATCATTGGTGTACTTGGATTAGATATACTAGGTACCATTATAATGGGATTCATTATAAATATACCTATTTCTAAATCCATCGTATTATCATTAACTTTTATGCCTGGGGATATAGTTAAAGCAATTATTGCAAGCTTAATAGGAGCGACTTTACTTAATCACTCTCGATTCAAACAGTTGATAAAATAAAATCAGTGAAAGACAATGTTTCATATATAGAATCATAACAATTCTAATTATCTGCTGAGATGGGGTAATATTTATGAAGCATTTGACGATGTCTGATATATATTTGGAAGGTAATATTTTTTTAGAAGATTCAATGAAGACCGTTTATTTAACACCATCAGATGCACTTCAATTTCCCAACAATACTTGGTTATATCATCAGTGCCCATCACAAGTTCAATGGTTGAAAGATATTGAAACCCAAAAGGAAATGCATGTTGCACAAGGTTCCAATCACTTATCTTTTTACTTTCCTGAGAACGATCAACTTAATGAACAGTGGTTTGAACTGTTTAAAGAATTAGGATTTGAACTTGGTGTATTAGAATTCTATATCATTGAAGCAAATGACTTAGCCCAATTAAGTAGAAATCAAGATGTAAGATTAATCAAAGTAAATCGTACTAACTTAAATGATTATCTTGATATTTTCTATCAATTTTCATTACCATATGGCAAAAAATATGCTAAAAAAAATGTTGAAAAGATTAGACAAAACTTTGATAACATGAAAGCAACGCCTATGATTGGATATTTAGAAAATAAGCCAGTAGGTATTGTCGATGTGATAGAAAATAAAAATTCTGTAGAAATAGATGGATTTGGCGTACTTGAAAATTACCAAAGAAATGGTATCGGTCGTACAATGCAATCGTATATAGGGGAATTAGCAGGGCAACGCCCAGTTATTTTAGTTGCAGATGGTGAAGATACAGTTAAAGATATGTATTTGAAACAGGGTTATGTATATAGAAGTTTTAGATATCAAATATTAAAAGAAAATATATAAAAAGAGCTGCTGTTGATTTCAAACACTAATTGAAATCACCAGCAGCTTTTATACGTTCTGGATGGCTATATATATTAAAGTTACCGTCTCTAATAAATCCAACAGCAGTAATGTTTAAATCATCTGCTAATTGTACAGCTAATGTCGTTGGTGCTGATTTAGATAAAATAACGCCTACGCCAATTTTGGCAGCTTTAATTAAAATTTCCGAGGAAATACGACCACTAAATATTAAAATTTTATTTCTTACAGGAATATTATTTTGTATACAAAATCCAAATAATTTATCTAGCGCGTTATGACGACCAATATCTTGACGATGTTCAAAGAAGTTATCACCATCGCTAATAGCCGCATTGTGCAATCCGCCTGTCTGCTTAAATATTGTACTGGCAGTTTGTAAGCGAGTCATCATATTTAAAACTTGCTGAGGAGTAATAGTGATATTAGATAAGGATGTTTTAGCAGTAGCAGCATCGTTATGAAAATAAAATTCACGACTTTTACCACAACATGATGCAATCATTCGTTTACTAGAGTATTCGAATCGATCATTTAGCGATTTTGTTAGTTCAACATGGGCAAACCCTCTACTATCATCTATTTGTAATGATTTTAGTTCTGCTTTTTTTAATAATGCACCTTCTGATGCTAAGAAACCCAATACTAATTCTTCCATATTAGTAGGACTACAAATAACAGTTGCAAACTCTTCACCATTGACCATGATAGTTAATGGGAATTCTGTTACATAAGTATCTACAGTATCCTTTAATTCACCATTTTCAAATCTAATAATGTGCTGATTGGATGAAACATCTTTATTCATTTTGTAACTCCTTTATATCACTATAAATTCTATATTAGTGCGTTTTTCACAAAATATAAATAAATTTGCTTTGATAGTTATTTCAATTTAAAAAATTAAAGTATATAATCTACATATAGATATTAACTTCAAATAAAATATAAATCTATTAAATTTGAAGTGTAATGTACTTTAAGGAGGAATTTTTGTGAAGATTAAAAGTTTATTTGTGATTTTGTTAATGGGACTTTTGGTTCTAGCCGGATGTTCGAATTCATCATCGGATAATGGAAAGAAAAGTGAAAAATCTGACAGTAAAGATAAGAAACAAGAATTACAAATTTCAGCAGCAGCAAGTTTAACAGATGTTAGTAAAGAATTGAAAAAAGAATTTGAAAAAGATCATAAAGATGCTAAAGTTGATTTCAACTATGGTGGTTCAGGTGCTTTAAGACAACAAGTTGAATCAGGTGCACCAGTAGACGTTATTATGTCAGCTAACACAAAAGATGTTGATATCTTAAAAGATAAAAAGAAAGCGCATGATACATATAATTATGCCAAAAATAAATTAGTACTTATAGGCGACAAAGATAAAAATTATAAATCTGTTAAAGATTTAAAAGATAATGAAAAATTAGCTTTAGGTCAAATCAAAACAGTACCTGCAGGTAAATATGGTAAACAATACTTACAAGAAAATAATTTATGGGATGCAACAAAAGACAAAGTAGTTTACGCAAAAGACGTTAAACAAGTATTAAACTATGTACAAAAAGGTAACGCACAACAAGGATTTGTTTATAAAACAGATTTATATAAAAATAAAAAGAAAATTGATTCAGTAAAAGAAATTAAAGAAGTAAAATTATCAAAACCAATTACTTATGAAGCGGGAGCGACTTCTGATAAAAAATTAGCTAAAGAGTGGATGGAATTCTTAAAATCAGACAAAGCTAAACAAATCATCAAAGATTATCAGTTTTCAGCATAGGGATTGTTTTTAATGCCTGACTTAACTGCATTTTGGCTATCGATTCGAGTAGCAACTTTGAGTACATTGATTGTAATGGTACTTGGAATTATTGTATCAAGATGGTTATATCATCGTAAGAAACGATGGGTTAAAATCATTGAAAGTTTTATATTATTACCTATTGTTCTTCCGCCCACTGTAATGGGATTCATATTATTAATTATATTTTCACCACGAGGTATTGTAGGAAAATTCTTCAGTAATATATTGCATTTACCAGTAGTATTTACATTGACTGGAGCTGTTATTGCATCTGTTATTGTTAGTTTTCCACTGATGTATCAACATACAATTCAAGGTTTTAATAGCATTGATAAACGTATGTTGGATACTGCTAGAACAATGGGAGCAAGTGAAGGAAAGATTTTCTATAGAATAGTATTACCTTTATCTAAGCGTTATATATTATCAGGAATTATGATGAGTTTCGCCAGAGCTATCGGTGAATTCGGAGCAACTTTAATGGTTGCCGGCTATATTCCTAATAAAACCAATACGTTACCACTAGAAATTTATTTCTTAGTTGTTGAAGGAAAAGAAAATCAAGCTTGGTTGTGGGTGTTAGTTCTAGTAGCATTCTCTATTGTTGTTATTATGACAATCAATTTATTAAATTATGATAAGTTTAGGGAGCGTGATTAAATGTTGAATATTGATATTACACATCAAATTAATCAACGTCCAATTCATATTCACATTGAAGATCAGGTTCCCAAAATATATGCAATCCAAGGACCGTCTGGAATAGGCAAAACGACTATATTAAATATGATAGCCGGTTTAAAAAAACCAGATGATGGAATGATTCAAATTAATGATCGTGTACTAACCGAAACTGAAAAGCATATTGATATAAAAATTCAACAAAGACAAATTGGTTATTTATTTCAAGATTATCAATTGTTTCCACATCTCACTGTGAAACAGAATATTACATTTATGACATCTTCATCAGAACATATAGATAATTTATTAGAAACTTTAAATATAAAACATTTAATGAATCATTATCCAATCACCTTATCAGGTGGGGAAGCACAACGTGTTGCTTTAGCAAGAGCTTTAAGTATAAAACCAGATTTAATACTACTCGATGAACCATTTTCTAGTTTAGACGATCAGACTAAACGTGAAAGCATAGCATTAGTTCGAAAGATTTTTAATGAGTGGCAAATTCCTATTATATTTGTTACACATTCGAATGAAGAAGCCAAAGAACTTGCAGACGAAATGATTATGATTTCTTAAATATAATAAGTTATCAATTATTAATCAAAATTAATGAGAGTCAATTTTAATAAGTTCCTATCAGAGTAAACATTGAAAAATGAGAACTTTGATGGGAACTTTTTATGTTGAGGTTTTGTCACTTTGAGATACAAGATTTATAATAGAGATAACATACTTCAAGGGAGATTCAAAAATGAATCAGGAAATGAATCAAGATAGATATTCAAGACAGATGTTATATAAACGCATAGGTGTCGAAGGTCAACGTAGTATTAGTCAAAAACATGTGATGATTATTGGGATGGGTGCTTTAGGCACACATGTTTCAGAAGGTTTAGTAAGAGCCGGCATACAACAACTTACGATTGTTGACAGAGATTATATTGAATATAGTAATTTACAACGGCAAACTTTATTTACTGAGCAAGACGCACTTGATATGCTCCCTAAAGTCATTGCTGCCAAGAAACATCTAGAATCAATTCGACATGATGTGACAATCAATGAATTTGTCTCACACGTAGATGCTTACTTTTTAGATAAACATACATCTGGAATTGATTTAATCATTGATGCAACTGATAATTTTGATACAAGACAGCTTATTAATGATTTTGCTTATCAAAATTCAATTCCATGGATTTATGGGGGAGTTGTACAAAGTACTTATGCTCAAACTACCTTTGTTCCAGGAAAGACACCATGTTTTAATTGCTTATTACCACATTTACCTTCAATTAATTTAACTTGCGATACTGTAGGTGTGATACAACCGGCTGTAACAATGACAACTAGTTTTCAAATCACTGATGCATTGAAAATACTCACGCATCAAGATACTAATATTAAATTAAAATATGGTGATGTGTGGGAAGGATATCATCATGCCATTGGTTTTAAAAATATGCAAAATGACTCATGTTCTACCTGCGGACAATCACCTACTTATCCTTATTTGAATAATAGTCAACGTCAGTACGCAACATTATGTGGCAGAGATACAGTGCAATATATTAATAAAGATATTACCCAGGAAATGCTTATATCATTTTTAAATTCTCACCATATTCAATATAAACAAAATCCATATATGATTGTATTTTCATTTAAAGGTTATAGAATCGTAGCATTTAATGGAGGTCGATTATTAATACATGGATTAACTAGTCCTAACGAAGCTACTAAACTAATCAATCAATTATTTGGGTAAACATTTAAGGAGGAGAAATCATGCATCAACATATTAAACTGGATAGAGACATTGAAGTGGCAATTTTAACTGTATCGGACACAAGAGATTACAATACTGATAAAGGTGGACAACTTATTCAAACATTATTAGAAAATGAAAATGTTAATGTGAAAGATGACTATTATAAGATTGTAAAAGATAATCAGCAAGATATTCATGAACAACTTTCTACATGGTTAAAACAGAATGATATAGATGTCATTATAACGACTGGTGGGACAGGTATAGCACAAAGAGATGTGACAATTGAGGTTGTACGTCCTTTATTAGATAAAGAAATTGAAGGATTTGGAGAAATGTTTCGTTATTTAAGTTATACAGAAGATGTAGGTACGAGAGCTATTTTATCTAGAGCAATTGCAGGTACACATCAGGATAAACTGTTATTTTCACTTCCAGGATCAACTGGTGCAGTTAAATTAGCTATTGATAAACTTATTAAGCCAGAATTAAACCATCTAGTTCATGAATTAACAAAATAATATAAAAGAGGACTGAAGTCAAAGTTTCATTGCTTCAATCCCATTTAAGTATACAGTTATTTTATTTATTATTCTGGACGCTTGTAATCGCCTGATTTACCACCAGATTTAGCAGCTAAATAAGTTTGACCTATTGTCATTCCTTTATCAACTGCTTTCGTCATATCATATATTGTTAAAGCTGTTACCGATGCAGCAGTCAGTGCTTCCATTTCTACACCTGTTTTTCCAGTTGTTGATACAGTTGCTTTTATATGCAATTCGTATTGATTAGATTGATGAGTATCCCATTCAAAAGCGACGTCTATACCAGTTAATGGAAGCGGATGACACATTGGTATTATTGTAGAAGTATTTTTAGCTGCCATGATGCCAGCAATTTGTGCAGTATTTAATACGTTACCTTTAGCATTAGTATTTTGAACAATTTGTTGATAAATAGTTTCGTTTACTATAATACTGGAATAAGCGATTGCTGTTCGTTTTGTAATTTCTTTATTTGAAACATCAACCATTTTCGCATTACCCTGTTGGTTAATGTGTGTGAAATCTGACATATTAACCCTCCTTATCGATACAAGTATATCACGAAATAAATATTTTGGAGATGATCATATGACATTTGAAAAAAGAAGTCCAATTCCCGTTAAAGAAGCAATTCAACGTGTTGTAAAACAAGATATAAATTCTAGCAAAATTTCAGTTCCTTTAAATCAAAGTACTGGCCATATTTTAGCAAGTGACGTTGTAGCTACTTATGATATACCAAGATTTAATAAATCACCGTACGATGGATTTGCGATTAGAAGTCAAGACTCTATAGGAGCAAGTGGTGATAATCGAGTACATTTTAAAGTGATTGATCATATTGGTGCTGGTTCCGTGTCTGATAAAAAAGTTGGTGAACATGAAGCGGTAAGAATTATGACTGGTGCACAATTACCTGAAGGAACAGATGCAGTTGTCATGTTTGAACAAACTGTACAACAAGAAGATACGTTTTCAATTAGAAAGACGTTTGAACAACATGAAAATGTTTCATTGAAAGGTGAAGAAACACAGACTGGAGACATTGTTTTGAAAGCAGGACAACAAATCAATCCAGGAGCTATAGCTGTATTAGCAACATATGGTTATACAGATATTGAAGTATGGAAGAAACCAAGTATAGCTGTTATTGCGACAGGTAGTGAGTTACTAGAAGTGGAAGATGAGCTTCAACCTGGTAAAATTAGAAACTCAAACGGTCCGATGATTAAAGCATTAGCTGAAAAGTTTGGATTAAAAGTAGGTACTTATCAAATTCAGCAAGATGATTTACAAAGTAGTATTGAAGTCGTTAAAAAAGCGATGGATGAACATGACATTGTTATTACTACAGGTGGCGTATCTGTCGGAGATTTTGACTACTTACCTGAAATTTATCAAGCACTACATGCAGAAGTATTATTTAATAAAGTTGCAATGAGACCAGGAAGTGTAACAACTGTTGCAGTTGCTAATAATAAATACTTATTTGGTTTGTCTGGTAATCCTTCAGCATGTTTCACAGGATTTGAATTGTTTGTAAAACCAGCAATTAATCAAATGATGAACGCTAATGCAGTTTATCCTCAAATTGTTAAAGCTACATTAATGGAAGATTTTACTAAAGCTAATCCATTTACTAGATTTATACGTGCTAAAGCTACATTTACATCTGCTGGCGCTACAGTTATTCCATCTGGATTTAATAAATCAGGTGCAGTAGTCGCTATTGCTCATTCAAATTCTATGATTATGTTGCCAGGAGGAACACGAGGGTTTAAAAAAGGACACCTAGTAGACGTTATACTTACAGAATCATCTGCTTATGAAGAGGAATTGAATATATGATTCTTCAAATAGTCGGATTTAAAAATTCTGGAAAAACAACACTCATGATGCACACAATTAATAAATTGAAATCTCTAGAGTTAAAAGTTGCGACAATAAAACATCATGGGCATACTGGTTCGGATATTGAGTTACAAGGACAACATGTGGATCATATGAAACACTTTGAATCAGGAGCAGACCAAAGCATTATACAAGGGCATGAATATAGTCAAACTGTGACTAGAATTAATGAACAAAGCCTTTCAAAGATTATTAAAGACTCTGTTACAATTGATTATGACATCATTTTAGTTGAAGGTTTTAAGGATGAAAAATATGAAAAAATCATAGTTTATAACAGTGAATCACAATTGCAAAAGCTAAATCATTTAAACAATGTAGTTTATAAGATAAAATTAAATGAACCTAATGCTTATCAATTATTTGATGAATGGTTAATAAATAAAGTGACACATAAGGATTGAGTGTAATGAAACAATTTGAAATCGTTAAAGAACCAATTCAAATAGAGCCATATCGCGCATTTACACTAAACGAACATCAAGGTGCAATGGTGACGTTCACTGGACATGTTCGTGAATGGACTAAAGGAGTAAAAACTGAGTATTTAGAATATGAAGCTTATATTCCAATGGCTGAAAAGAAAATGGCTCAAATAGGTCAAGAAATAGAACAAAAATGGCCAGGTACTATAACAACTATAGTACACAGAATTGGTCCTCTTGAGATATCAGATATAGCTGTCTTAATTGTAGTATCGTCTCCTCATCGTAAAAACGCATATCATGCAAATGAATATGCCATAGAACGAATTAAAGAAATAGTACCAATATGGAAAAAAGAGATATGGGAAGATGGGGCTGAATGGCAAGGCCATCAAAAAGGCGACTATGATGAAGCTAATGGGAGGAAATAAATTGGAAGTACTTTACTTTGCAGAATTAAAAGATATAGCTAATCAACAGTCAGAAACAATAGATGTTTCAAAACCTTTAACGGTAGAAGCGTTTAAAGTGATGATTGTTGAACGTTATCCAGAAATGGCACATAAGCAATTTCAAATTGCAGTTAATGAAGAATTCGTTAAATTAACTGATAATATTAAACCTGGTGATACTGTAGCACTCATTCCACCAGTGAGTGGAGGATAAATAAATGAAAGCAATTATACTCGCTGGAGGACAATCAAGTCGTTTTGGGCGTCCTAAAGCATTTGCTTCAGTTGACGGACAAATGTTTTATCAGCGAATAGTGAATGTACTTAAATCAACAAATATGTTTAATGACATTATTATTAGTACGAATAGTCAACTTAAAAATGAATTTAAATATCAAAGTATAGTTGTAGATAAAGACAATTATAAAGGAAAAGGACCGTTAGCAGGAGTATTGTCAGTGATGGAACAATATCCGGATGAAGAATTGTTTTTCGTAGTGTCAGTTGATACTCCGATGATAAACGAAAAAGCCATAAATCAACTATATCAATTTATGATGTCTCATCTTATTGAAGATCAAATAGATATAGCAACGGTTAAGTCAAATGGATATATGATTCCGACGATTGGTTTTTATAGTCCTAAAACGAAAAATGTAATTGAACAAATTTTGAATTCTGATGATTATAGTTTTAAGAAACTGTATGAAGAAATGAATGTAGATTGGATTAATGTAGAAGACATCGATGCACCGTCATATTGGTATTATAATATCAACTCTCAACAAGATTTGGACACTTTAAAACAACAGTTAGATCAATAAGGAGGGTCCATTATGGTGGAGCAAATTAAAGATAAACTTGGTCGCCCGATAAGAGACTTAAGATTATCAGTCACAGATAGATGTAATTTCAGATGTGATTATTGCATGCCAAAAGAAATATTTGGCGATGATTTTGTCTTTTTACCTAAAGATGAATTATTGTCTTTTGATGAAATGGTCAGAATTGCTAGATTGTATGCTCAATTAGGAGTTAAAAAGATAAGAATAACAGGTGGGGAACCATTATTAAGAAGAAATCTTTACCAACTCATTGAGCAACTGAATCAAATAGAAGGCATTGAAGATATAGGTATGACTACTAATGGATTACTTTTAAAAAAACATGGTCAAAATTTATATAATGCAGGCCTTAGACGTATTAATGTGAGTTTAGATGCTATTGACGATGAAGTCTTTCAAGCAATTAATAATAGAAATATTAAAGCTTCTACAATATTAGAACAGATTGATTATGCGATTTCGATTGGTTTACAAGTTAAAGTGAATGTCGTTATTCAAAAAGGCGTGAATGATGATCAAATCATACCTATGATTGAATATTTTAAAGATAAAGCTATTGAAATAAGATTTATTGAATTTATGGATGTCGGTAATGACAATGGCTGGGACTTTAGCAAAGTAGTGAGTAAAGATGAAATGTTAAATATGGTTGAACAACATTTTGAAGTTGAGCCTGTAGAACCTAAATATTTTGGGGAAGTAGCTAAATACTATCGTCACAAAGATAATCAAGTGAAGTTTGGACTTATAACTAGTGTATCTCAATCATTTTGTTCAACATGTACGAGAGCCCGTTTATCCTCAGATGGTAAATTTTACGGATGTTTATTTGCGGATGTAGAAGGATTTGATGTTAAGAACTTTATGCGCTCTGGTGCAACAGACGAGGAATTATTAGAGCAATTTAAAGCACTTTGGCACATTAGAGATGATCGATATTCAGATGAACGAACAGAACAAACAGTAAAAAATAGAAAACGTAATAAGATTAATATGAACTATATTGGTGGATAGTATTAAATTTTAATTTAAATAAGTGGAAAAATAGAGTCATATTTATACAATCATAAAATCTTTTATAGATTATATGTGTCTCGTAATTTCAATACAATAACTTTTATATACTTTTCACTATTAAACATGTACTTTAAAATGTTGAATTTCTAAACAAAATTTAGACTTAAATTTAATATTTGTAATAGATAAAATGCTTACTATGTTATATAATAAAGTTAAGCAATTTAATTGTACAATACAAACATAACATCTAAGAATCAACATAGGAGGCATTTTAATATGAATAATAAAGTACAAGGGTTTATTGCATCTGAAAGAGAACTAAGTCAACTTAAGCACTGGTTAAAAACATCTTATCGCACTTCAATTGAAGAATTTGTCGTTTTATACAAAGTCTTTGAAGGTGAGAAGATTAGTGGTAAAGAATTAAGAGATACGTTACATTTTGAAATGTTATGGGACACAAGTAAAATTGATGTTATTATCCGTAAGATTTATAAAAAAGAACTTATTTCAAAATTACGTTCAGAAACAGATGAGCGACAAGTTTACTACTTCTTTAACGCAAAGCAAAAGAAATTAATGGATAAAATGATAAACGAAATCGAAGCAATTAGTATTGCAAACTAAATATATAAAATAAAAGCTAGAGACATCATCTTTAATGTGATGTCTCTAGCTTTTTAACTTTTTAATTTATTTGTAGTAACTACTATTCATATGAATATGTGTTTTTAACTTTTTTACCATGAACAAAGAAATATACAATTGTAGTTAGAATGCCTAAAATAGCCATTGCTCCATAAATTTGACTATATGAAATCATATGTGTAAATAAACCTAAGAATGAAGGACCGAAGCCAATACCAACATCTAATCCGATAAAGTAAGTTGATGTAGCTAAGCCATACTTAAATGAAGGTGATACTTTAATTGAAATAGCTTGCATTGATGAAGAAAGGTTACCGTAACCAATACCTAGTAATACACCAGAAAGTAATAATAATCCACTATTAAAACTAAACATTAAACAAATGAAACTTAGTATAAGAGCAATAAATGAAGGGTAAACGACTACATTTTCATTTTTACTATCCATTAAACGACCGGCAATAGGGCGTGTAACTAAAGAAGCCACTGCGTAGAAAATAAAGAAGTAACTAGCCGCACTGACTAAATCACGTTGCTCAGCAAAAGCTTGTAAGTACGTTAATATCGCTGCATAAGTAACACCAACTAGTAACATAACAATTGCAACTGGTACAGCTTCTTTAGCGATGAAATTGTGAATACTAAAGCCATTTGAATTTGTAGAATTTTGTTCTTTATTCGTAGGGTTAAAATCAATATTAATAAAGAACGATAAGATAAGTCCTAAAATACCTAACACAATACATAACGTGAATAGTAATGTGATAGAAAATGTATTTAGTAATAAAATACCAAAGAAAGGACCAACAGCAGTACCTAATACTAAACTTAATGAAAATAAGCTAATGCCTTCACTTTTACGTGTTTGTGGTGTGACATAAGCTGCGATAGTACCTGTTGCGGTTGTAGCAATTGCAGTTGCAATACCGTTGATTAAACGTACAAACATTAAGAAATAAATATTACCAGGAATAAAATACAATGCTTGAGTTATCACAAGACAGAAAAGACCAAACATTAAAATTCTTTTAGGACCAAATGTGTTTACATATTTACCAGTTCCAAAACGACCAATTAATGATCCCACAATAAATAACCCCACGACTAGTCCAGCTAAACTATCAGATGCATGATATTCAGATTTACTATAGCCTGCGATGACTACAATCAATAAATACATACATAAGTACACGAAAAAATTTATGATGAAATTAAGATTGAAGCGTTTAGTAAAGATAGGTGCTTTATTAGATGAAGTTTCACTCATTCTTGACTCTCCTTTAGTATTGTTTCATAAATAATTGACATTGAATTAGTAATTTCTGTCAGTTGTTGCTCATTTATACCAGATTTTTCAATAATTTCATCCTGTATTTCATTTACCTCTTTATTGATAGTTTCAAAAAATTGTCGACCTTCTTCAGTTAAACTTAACCATTTTTGTCGTTTATCATTTCCAGTAGTATAAGAAATTAATTCTCTTTCGAGTAAAACTTTAATAAATTTTCTAGCAGTCGGTTTTTCTATAGCACGACGATAAGATATATTAACTAAGGTCGTTGGTTGAAATTGCGCAATATCCTTTAAAACGAGCCATTGGCCAGTATGAATGTTATGTCGTTCTAATATAGGCTGAGTTAATTTAATATAAGGTCGATAAATACTAATAAAACTATTGAAAAATTTGTTGTTAATCATGAGCACACCTCAAAATTTATAATTTAGTTAGCTTAGCTAACCTTTTTGAAACACAAGATTCATTATAAAACTAAAAGCAATATTTTTCAATACCAATTTAAAGTAAGTTTTTAGAAGTATAATACTTCCAATTTTGTTAAAATAAGAACTGAGAAATGAATAAAAAGGGGACAAAAAGATGGATTTGAAATTTGATCATATCATTCATTATATTGATCAATTAGAGCAATTTAAGTTTCCAGGTAACCTTATCACGTTGCATTCAGGTGGAAAACACAATAAATTTGGAACATTTAATAAGTTATCGTATATAAATGGAAATTACATAGAATTTTTAGATGTAGAAGATCAAGAAAAATTGCAGAAATTAGCTAAAACTGAAGAGGGAAGAGTATCATTTGCTACTAAAATAGCTCAAGATCATTTTAAACAAGGATTCAAAACCATTTGTTTAAGAACAAATAATATAGACGCTATTAAGCAAACACTGGAAGAACGTAATATAGAAGTTATTGGTCCAGTAAATATGGAGAGAGAAACTAAAAAAGGTGAAAAGATAACTTGGCGACTTTTATATATTGCTGATCCTAGTTATATGGTTAAACCACCATTTTTCATACAATGGGATCAAGGTGAAGCTAATCGAGATGCACAGTTAGAACCTTTATATCAAACCCAATTCTCTATAGAGATGATAATAGTTACTACTAGTCAACGAGAAAAGACAGTACAAAACTGGCAAAATTGGTTTGATATGCAAGTTGTAAATGAAACTGATAAATACACTGATTTAATTTTAAAGGAAGATCAAATGTACTTTAGAATTGAAGAGGGTAAAGAATCTGGTTATCACACTGTCGTGTTTAAAGACGCTGAGGCAACATCACCATATTCAATATATATAAGAGGTGCAAAATATCGTTTTGAACCTAATAATTAATATAGATAAGTATAAGCACTTTGTATGATAATGGCGATATGGACAACTACAATAATAATCGAAGTAATACTTAAATACATGCTAAATTGAGTTGTTCTAATAAGTAAAAAGAACAATGATAAAACGAAACTAAATGCAGCCAGTATGACTCTTAAGCTAAAATATTGGACTGTTAAATCATTATTCAAACTAATGACAATGATAAGAGCGTTTAAGATGATAAATAAAATTAATAGCGTTGGACGCAATTTGAACACCTCTTTCGTAAGAATTTTAGTGTTTTATTATACCAATTTTAAAACTGCTTTAAAAATTATTTAGCTGAAATAAAATAACTTATAGGAATTAAAGAACATGTTTTTAATGTTGTTGTAGATTCATTTATGTGTTTTATCGACACTCATAGATAGACGTTGTATAATTATAGTTATTGTTAATAAAAAGGAGATATTATAAACCATGGAAAAGATGAATATCACTAATCAAGAACATGACGCATTTGTAAAATCTCATCCAAATGGCGATTTACTGCAACTTACGAAATGGGCAGAAACAAAGAAATTGACTGGATGGTATTCAAGAAGAATTGCGATAGGTGAAAATGGTGAAATTAAGGGCGTTGGACAATTATTATTCAAAAAAATTCCGAAACTACCATTTACATTATGTTATGTATCTAGAGGATTTGTAACTGATTACGATAATAAAGAAGCATTATCACAATTATTAGAAGAAGCGAAAAAAGTAGCTAAAGAAGAAAAAGCTTACGCAATTAAAATAGATCCAGACGTTGAAGTAGAACACGGTGCTGAAGCATTGAAAAATTTACGTAATTTAGGATTTAAGCATAAAGGATTTAAAGAAGGTTTATCTAAAGATTATATTCAACCAAGAATGACAATGATCACACCAATTGATAAATCTGATGAAGACATTATTCAAAGTTTTGAAAGACGAAATCGCTCTAAAGTGAGATTAGCATTAAAAAGAGGTACGAAAGTTGAAAGAGCTGGTAGAGAAGGATTAAAAACATTCGCACATTTAATGCAAATTACAGGAGAACGAGATGGATTCTTAACTAGAGATATTAGTTACTTTGAAAATATATATGATGCATTACATGAAGATGGCGATGCAGAATTGTTCTTAGTTAAATTAGAACCAAAACCAGTGCTTGAAACAGTGAATTCAGAAATTAAAGAATTAGAAAATGAAATTGAAAAACTTCAAAATAAAAAGCAAGATAAAAAAACACTAAATAAAATCAATGATGCTAATAATAAAATTAAAAAATCTCAAGATTTAAAAGATGATTTATTAAGACTTGAAAAAGAACATCCAGAAGGTATTTATTTATCAGGTGCATTATTAATGTTTGCAGGTAGTAAATCTTATTACTTATATGGCGCTTCATCTAATGACTTCCGAGATTTCTTACCTAATCATCATATGCAATATACTATGATGAAATATGCTCGTGATCACGGAGCTAAAACATATGATTTTGGTGGAACGGATAATAATCCAGACAAAGATTCAGACCATTATGGATTATGGACATTTAAAAAAGTATGGGGAACTTACTTAAGTGAAAAAATTGGTGAATTTGATTATGTTTTAAATCAACCACTTTACCAACTTATTGAACAAGTTAAACCAAAATTAACAAAAGCTAAAATTAAACTATCACGAAAATTAAAGCGTAAATAGATTTTTTATTATCTGAACGATTCTATAAATAAAGAACGTTCAGATTTTTTTAGAATCATTTTTTAAAGTAATAGAATATAGCACTATATATAAATTGATAAAAGGGGACACTAATTATATGATCAAAAAGTTATTGCAATTTTCTTTAGGCAATAAGTTCGCAATATTCTTGATGGTATTACTCGTTATTTTAGGAGGGGTGTATGCTAGTGCCAAGTTAAAACTTGAATTATTACCGGACGTAGAGAATCCTATGATCTCAGTTCAAACAACAATGCCTGGTGCCACACCACAAACTACTCAAGATGAGATTAGCAGTAAAATAGATAGTCAAGTTAGATCGATGGCATATGTTAAAAGCGTTAAAACTGAATCTATCCAAAATGCTTCAATTGTAACTGTAGAATATAATAATGATACAGACATGGATAAAGCTGAGGAACAGTTAAAAAAAGAAATTGATAAAATTAAATTCAAAGACGGGGTCAGTGATCCTGAATTAACAAGAAATTCTATGGATGCATTTCCTATCGTAGCTTATTCTTTAACAGATAAAGATAATGATTTAAAATCAGTAACTAAAAAATTAAACCAGCAACTTATTCCAAAATTACAAACAATCGATGGTGTTCAAAATGCTCAATTAAATGGCCAAACAAATCGTGAAGTAACATTAAAGTTCAAGCAAAAAGAACTTGATGAAAAAGGTGTTACAGCAGATGATGTCGAAAACTATTTAAAAACAGCGACTCGAGAAACGCCGCTAGGGCTTTTCCAATTTGGAGATACTGACAAATCTATCGTTGTCGATGGACAGTTTACATCAGTCAATGCACTGAAAAACTTAAAAATCCCTGCAACGATTGCCGGACAAGGACAAAGTAGTGATAGCAGCGACGATGGAGAGAGCGACAGCTTAATGCCATCTGATCAATCATCAGCGTCCGCTGGTAGTTCTAAACAAAGTTCATCAGGCTCTATGCCTACATTTAAATTAAAAGACGTAGCTAATATTACGGTTGGTGATGAACGTACATCCATTTCGAAAACGAATGGAAAAGATGCAGTAAATTTACAAATAACAAAAGCTCAAGATGCTAATACCGTTCAAGTTGCAAAAGATGTACAGAAAAAAGTAGATGAATTTGAAAAAAATAATAGTGAAATGAAAGCTATTAAAACGATGGATACTGCTAAACCAATTGAAGATTCTTTATATACAATGATTGAAAAAGCAGCATTAGGAACAATCGTAGCTATCGTAGTTATATTGTTATTCTTAAGAAATATACGAACAACAGCTATTTCAGTCATTTCAATACCAATGTCAATATTAATTGCACTCGTAGCATTGAAATTATCTAATGTGTCACTAAATATATTGACTTTAGGAGCATTAACAGTAGCTATTGGACGAGTGATAGATGATTCTATCGTTGTGGTTGAGAATATATATAGACGTTTATCTGATAAAAATGAACAACTCAAAGGTGATTCATTAATCATAAGCGCAACAACTGAAGTGTTTAAACCAATACTATCTTCAACATTGGTTACTATTATTGTATTCTTACCATTAGCATTTGTGTCAGGGTCTGTTGGTGAAATGTTCAGACCATTCGCACTCGCAATTACATTCAGTTTATTAGCTTCATTATTAGTTTCAATCACAGTAGTTCCTGCACTAGGTTCTACGTTATTTAGAAAAGGAATCCAAACTAAACCTCAAAAACAAAAGCATGGAGTAGTCAGTGAGGGATATCAAAAGGTATTAAATTGGTCACTTAATCATAAGTGGATCGTCATCATAATTAGTATTGTATTACTAGCTGGAAGTATTGGCTTAGGTGCTGCAAAATTAGGTACAAGTTATATTTCATCAGGTGATAATAAATTCATGGCGTTAACTTATACGCCTAAACCAGGTGAAACTGAAAAATCAGTGCTTGAACATGGTGAACAAGTTCAAAAATATTTAAAATCTAAAGATAAAGTTAACACTGTTCAATATTCAGTAGGCGGGCCAACACCATCTGATCCTACTGGTAGTACAAATAGTATGGCGTTGATGGTAGATTATGATAAAGATACGCCAAACTTTGAAGAAGAGCCAGATAAAGTATTAAAACATGTTGATTCATTTAAACATCCTGGTCAATGGAAGAACCAAGATTTAGGTACTGGGGCTGGAAATGATTCTATTGAAGTAACAGTTAAAGGTCCTTCAACAGATGCTATTAAAGGTACTGTTCATAAAATTGAAAGTACTATGAAAGATGTAAAAGGTATTAATAATGTTAAATCAGATTTATCTCAAACATATGATCAATATGAAGTAAAAGTTGACCAAAATAAAGCGGCAGATAATGGAATATCAGCTAGTCAGCTTGCGATGAATTTAAATGAAAACTTACCAGAGAAAACAGTTACAACAGTTAAAGAAAACGGTAAGAAAATAGATGTTAAAGTAAAACAAAACAAGCAAACTGATTGGTCACAAAGTAAATTAGAAAATATTAAATTGAAAAAACCAACAGGTGGTTCAATTAAATTAAGTGAAATTGCTAGTCTTAAAAAATCAACTACACCAAGTAAATTGACTCAAGAAGATGGTGATTATTCAACTACAGTTTCAGGTAAGATTACGACAAGTGATGTAGGTGGTACTTCACAAAAAGTAATGTCTAAGATTAATAAAATTGATAAACCACATAGCGTAAAAGTGAATGTTGGAGGCGCAACTGATGACATCAACTCTGCTATATCTCAACTTGCAATAGCTATGTTAGCAGCAATAATTATAGTGTATCTCATTTTAGTAATTACATTTAAAGGTGGATTAGCACCATTCACTATTTTATTCTCATTACCATTTACAATTATAGGGGTTGTATTATCACTTGTGATTACAGGTGAAACTATCTCAGTACCTAGTTTAATTGGTATGTTGATGTTAATTGGTATCGTTGTTACAAATGCCATTGTATTGATAGACAGAGTTATTAATAATGAAAAATCAGGCATGGATATGAAAACTGCTTTAATTGAAGCGGGAGGAACGAGAATTCGTCCTATATTAATGACAGCAATAGCAACTATAGGTGCTTTAGTACCGTTGTTATTTGGTGAAGATAGTTCTATCTTAATATCTAAGGGAATGGCAGCAACTGTTATTGGAGGACTAATATCTTCAACAATATTAACGCTTGTTGTTGTTCCAGTAATTTACGAAATTTTATTCACAATTAAAGATAAAATTTATCGTAAACTAAACAGAAAATAATTAAAAAAGCATCATTCCTTCAAAAAGGAATGATACTTTTTACTTTAGTATAAAATTAAAGTTAGAATGATATAAATCACGAACAAACCGATTGATAATATATTTAAAATATTAACGCCTTTATCATCATTCTTAAGTGTTTTAAATGCAGTAACTTCTACATTTCCAACTAAAAGTAGCAACACTATAAATACCCACCAGTTCTCACTAGGGAACTGCATCGTTGTAATTGCTACAACAAATAACAATAATATACCCATTATGATTCTTAAAATTCTAGTGAAAATTGAATTCATCTTGAATATACTTATGTAACTTACAATTAAGTATAGTAAAGGCAATAAAATTAAGTATAATTTCATGAGTTGACATCCTTTCTTTTCCGAATATATATTAGCACGTTCACATACTTATGACTAGGATGTCTAAAGAAATGTAGTTAAATTGTGACATGTAATTAATTATTGTTCATTTATTTGCTTTCTTACATTGGCCATTTCTTTCTCAATTTCTTCAAGCTGATTGACTAAAGGATCGATATTTTGATTTAATGACTCGCGCTTTTCTAAGTCACCTTGTAGTCTAGTATAATCATATTTTAGTTCTGTTAATTTACTTTCTAAATCCATTATACAATCGCTCCTTAAATTAAAGTATGATTAAATTATAGCATGAAACAAACTAGTTCTAAAATTTATAGCAAATGTGTTAAAGTTATCAATTGAAAGTGTTGAGATACGTGAAAGAAGGGCTAATATGACAGAACAATTTGTAATGATCATTCTTTTAATTGCTTTAGGCTATTTTTTAAAGCGTATTAATTATTTGAAAGCAACAGATAGCCAAGTGCTTTCAACAATAGTATTAAATGTAACTTTACCTTCTTTAGTTATCGTGAATTTAAATAAAGCTGATTTAAACCTATCATTTTCTATTTTGCCTATTATGATGATTATCTACGGTGTGGTCTCAAAAATAATTGTTATTTGGAGTTTCCGTAAATACGATAATCAAATGCGTGGTTCTGTTGGTATGATGATTGGAGCTATGAATATTGGATTATTTGCTTATCCATTAGTAGATGCTATATGGCCAAGTAAGGGAATGGTTTATTTTGGCATGGTTGATATTGGTGGCGCAGTTATTATGTTTGGTCTCACTTACTTTGTTGGAAGTTACTTTAGTGAGGGAAGTGACCAATTCAATTTTAAATTCTTAGTTAAGAAATTAATTCAATCTGTACCACTGGTTACTTATATTGTTATGTTTATACTTAATATGGCGAATATTCATTTACCTAAAGTGTCTATTGATTTCTTTTCAATTTTAGGAAAAGCTAATATGCCACTATCTATGATTTTATTAGGCGTAATGTTGAACTTTACTATTGAAAAAGCTTATTTACCTGCAGCAATCAAATATCTTTCTCTTCATTATGGAATTGGTCTTATTGCTGGATTAATTGTATATTTCTTCTTACCAGTTTCAGATCAGATGATTAAAACGACATTGCTTATCACATGGTTATTACCAGTTGGTGTGGCAATTATTCCTTATTCAATACAATTCAAATATAAAACACTACCCTTAATAGGGATGGTAACTAATTTATCTATTGTTATAAGTATTGTTATTATATATGTTTATCAAGCGTTCTTTGTTTCATAATAAATAGAAATAGTTATTTATATATATAAAGCCATGCAATTCATGAGTACACACTACATTAATTTAATGTATGTTACACATGAAAATTGCATGGTTTATTGTTTGACTTAGCCTTTACCTCCCATGAAAGCTGGATAGTTTGTCATACCACCATCTACATAAATAGTAGTTCCGTGGATATAACTAGCTAAGTCTGATGCTAAGAATAATGCAGCATTAGCGATATCTTGAGCATCTCCAATTTCTCTAGCTGGAATCATTTCTAATGTTTCCTCACGAGTTTTTGGATCAGAGAATTTTTCTTTAGTATGTTCAGTAACAACAGCTCCAGGGGATATATTATTAATACGAATTCCATATTGTGCATATTCCATTGACATGGTTTCCATCATTAATTTTAATCCACCTTTACTTGAAGCATAGTGAACATAATTTGGCCATGGAATAGTATCATGAACACTTGAAGTATTAATAATAACACCTTTTTTATCTTCTTTTCTGAAGTGTTTTACTGCTTCACGTGAACCTATAAACGCACCTGTTAAGTTGATATCTATCACTTTTTGCCATTCTTCAATCGTCATTTCATGCGATGGTGTTGCTTTTTCAAAACCAGCATTGTTAATCATGATATCTAAAGTACCGAAATGGTCTACAGATTGATTGATTAAATTAATGACATCTTCTTCTTTAGCCATATCTCCTTGAACGAGTAACGCATCTCCACCAGCTTGTTTGATGATATTTACAGATTCTTGTAATGATTCATCGTGTTTATCTGAACGATAGTTAAGTACGACTTTTGCTTTGGCTTTACCAAAATTTTCTGCAAAAGACTTACCAATACCACTACCAGCTCCTGTAATGATAACAACTTTATTTTCTAATTCTTTAAACATGGAAATGCCTCCTAAAAATGTTTTATTTTAGGTTACCTAAAATAATTGCTGCAATAATGATGAGTATGATACCTGACCAAATACCCATCATCTGACGACGGTCTTTTTTCTCTCCTAAAATAAAAATGCCACCAAGTGTAGATACGATAACTAATAATTGAGATAATGAAAAACTAGTTGCAACACCTACTTTAGGTTGAGAATAGAACATAAATAAGTTACCAATTGCCCATACAATACCAGGAATTAAATTGAGGGCAGTAGACTTGATAGACGTTTTGTGATTCATTGAAAGAATGAAACCGCCAATAGCCATACCAACAGATTGGAAGAATAGTGCTTTTGTACCACTTACATTGAAAATGTCTCCTAACACGACATAGCCAACATAACCTACTGTTGAAATTAGAAGGATACCCATTGCTTTTTTAAATTCAGGATCATTTGATTTACCTTCATTTTTAGCTTTTAATGATGTTAATGCGATACCTGAAACTAATAAGACCATAGAAATCAGTCCGAATACGACTTGTATCATTGTGCTCCATTCGCCTAGGAATATAACACTAAATAAAGTAGTACCAACTAATTGCATACCAGTAGAAATTGGCATTGTTTTTGAAACACCAATTAAATTAACAGATTTTAATTGGTTACCTTGACCAAATGCCCATAATGCACCTGAGAATAATCCAACAATAATAACAGTTAAATCATCAAATGCTGCATTACCTGTTAGTAATAAAATAATACCAACAATGAGTGCACCTAAAGTAGTACCTCTAATTTGATTATAGGGGCCTCCACCTACGAATACATTGATTATTACAACACTACCCCAAAATACTGCAGGTAATAATGCTATTAAAATATCAAGAAACTGCATATGTTTCTCACTCTCCTAAATAAACGAATTAAGTGCTTCCCCTTTAATAACACTTGAAGTTAATTCTAAAACAATTAAGTTGAATAGTAAAAAACATCGGCTTATTTTAGAAAAGTAAAAAGGGGAGTAGGACCGAAATAAATTTTGGAAAATTATTATTTCAGTCCTACTCCCAAGTTTAATCAATAATTAAGTTTCTGGATTAGTAGCATTTTCATGAATGTATTGTGGTTCTAATTTATACTTTTTATATTCATAATTAGTAGTAAATCCAAGTTCATTAAAACGTTCTACGAGCTTACTATTTTTGTTTCGAATTTTAAAATAAACTTTATGCAGTTCATAATGAGAAAAAGCGTAATGCAAAGCATACTCCAATAAATCAAAAGCAATTCCTTTCATTCGATAATCTATGTGAGAACTGAAATATTTAATTTCTGCTTTAGATTTTTGAGGATTAACATGTAGATATAAATAACCTTTTAAAAGTCCTTCGCTTACAAAAAGAAATAGCTTATTATTTTCATCTAATGTATTAACAATATCATCTGCTTTCATTGCATCATGTTTAAATGTCTTATGATGCATTTTTGCCAATGCTCTATGGAAACCTTTTTGATATTCTATAATATTTTGTTCATTTTCTAATTCCCCAATATCTTGATGTGCCTCTAAATAATAATCAGTAAAATTATAACTTGCTTTTATTTGCTTAATAAAAGGTTTATAAGTTTGAACGCCTTCTTCAAATGAAAAGTTATATATAGCATTATCAGGTTGATTTTCTGTCATTGCATTGAATAGGTTTTGAAATAACTGTGGAGTGACGTCAAAATTTGGCTCTATAAAAGGGCCAATTATTTTAAACTTATGCGTTTCATAAGAAATCGCAATGATTAATGCTTTTATTTGATTATTATCAGAAATGGCAAAAGCGCCAGGAGTTTTAATTGCTTCTTCTAATAAATGATCAAATTCTGCAAATTGTTGAGGTATTTTATATAAATAGGAAGTTACTTGGTAATCAGCAGTTTCAATAAAAGCTTTTATTTTTTTAGGGTCCTTCAACTGAATAATATCCATGTTCTTACCTCCGTACCGTATTTATTAATTTAATTATATGAGTAATTGCATTGAAATGAAAGTTAATATATATACGTACATGTTACAATTAAGGTAACTATTCTTAAAGCAAATTAATCAAACATAAACTTAAAATGTATTAAATATAGAAAGGGAACTATAACTCATGCAATCATTAATTTTAGCGGAAAAACCATCAGTAGCTCGAGATATTGCAAATGCACTCAATATCAATCAAAAAAGAAATGGCTATTATGAAAATAATCAATATATTGTTACTTGGGCATTAGGACATTTAGTGACTAATGCTACGCCAGAACAATATGATAAGAAATATCAAGAATGGAAACTTGAAGACTTACCAATAATTCCAAAACATATGAAAACAATAGTTATAGGTAAAACTAGTAAACAGTTTAAGACTGTAAAATCACTAATACTTAACCAGAATGTGAATAAAATTATAATTGCTACTGATGCAGGAAGAGAAGGAGAGCTTGTAGCAAGATTGATTTTAGATAAAGTGGGAAATAAAAAGCCAATCAAACGATTATGGATTAGTTCAGTAACTAAAAAAGCAATCAAAGATGGATTTAACCACTTGAAAGATGGAAGACAATATCAACATTTATATGAAGCAGCTTTAGCAAGAAGTGAAGCGGATTGGGTGGTTGGTATTAATGCAACAAGAGCATTAACAACAAAATATGATGCACAGTTATCACTTGGACGCGTACAGACGCCAACAATTCAACTAGTACAATCTCGTCAAAATGAAATTAATCAATTTAAACCACAAACCTATTACACTCTTACAGCTATAGTGGATGGTTTTGAATTTAATTATGTTTCAAAACAACAAAGAATTACTGACCAACAAAAATTAAAAAATATTATGAATCAAATAAATAAACAGCAAGGTAATATAGAAAAAGTTGAATCTAAAATTAAGAAAACATTTCCTAAGCCACTTTATAATTTAACTGATCTACAACAAGACGCTTATAATCGATTTAAAATGGGGACCAAAGAGACACTAAATACGTTACAAAGTTTATATGAAAGACATAAATTAGTAACGTATCCACGTACAGATTCCAATTATTTAACTGCAGATATGGTTTCTACAATAAAAGAAAGATTACAAGCCTTATTAGCTACAGACTATAAAGAAAGTGTTCGTAATTTAATAGGAAAGTCATATTCCGCTAAAATGCATATATTTAATGATCAAAAGGTTTCAGATCATCATGCTATTATACCTACTGAGATAAGACCTGATTTTTCACAATTAAGTAATAGAGAAAGTAAAATTTATATGCTTATTGTAGAAAGATTTCTAGAAAGTTTAATGCCTCCTTATGAATATGAAAGTATTAAAGTACACTTAACTGTTAATGGTTATCAATTTGAATTACAAGAAAAAGTTACAAAACAATTAGGGTATAAGGCTTTAAAAGAAAATGAGCAATCAGTTGTTACTCAGCATCCTTTTAAAAACAATCAAGTCGTCACTGTCTCAAATTCTAAAATTAAAGATCATCAAACAACACCACCTGACTATTTTAATGAAGGAACATTATTAAAAGCGATGGAAAATCCTCAAAACTATATTCAACTTAAGGATAAAAAACATGCACATACTCTGAAGGAAACAGGCGGTATTGGAACTGTTGCGACACGTGCGGATATCATTGAAAAACTATTTAATATGAATGCAATAGAATCAAGAGATGGTAAAATTAAAGTAACTTCAAAAGGTAAACAAATTTTAGAATTAGCACCTCAAAAATTAACATCACCATTATTAACTGCTGAATGGGAAGAAAAATTATTGCTTATTGAAAAAGGTAAATATAATAAACAGCAGTTTATAAAAGAAATGAAAGAATTAACAACAGAAGTAGTGAACACAATTAAGAATAGCGAACAAAAATATAAACATGATAATTTAACTACAACAGAATGTCCTACTTGTGGCAAACTTATGATTAAAGTTAAAACTAAAAATGGACAAATGTTGGTATGCCAAGATCCATCTTGTAAAACAAAGAAAAATGTCCAAAGAAAAACAAATGCACGTTGTCCTAACTGTAAAAAGAAAATGACTTTATTTGGTAAAGGTAAGGATGCGACATATAGATGTACATGTGGTCATTCAGAAACACAAGCTCAAATGGATAAACGTATGAAAGAAAAATCAAGCGGTAAAGTTTCTAAAAAAGAAATGAAGAAATACATGAATCAACAAGAAGAATTAGACAATAATCCGTTCAAAGATGCTTTGAAAAATCTAAAACTATAAATAAATTCGAACAAAAGGAAAAAGAATATAACTAAAGTTCGTATTTAGTATTGTCATTTTAGAGATTTGGTATTAAACTTATTAAGTATTTCAAAAAAAGGAGCATTAGCCGTGAAAAAATACTTCAAGTTCGATGAACATGGTACTAACTTTAAAAAAGAAATTTTAGGTGGTATCACTACGTTTTTATCAATGGCGTACATACTAGCTGTAAACCCTCAAGTATTAAGCCTAGCAGGAGTCAAAGGTGTATCTGAAGATATGAAAATGGATCAGGGAGCCATTTTTGTTGCGACTGCTTTAGCTGCGTTTGTAGGTTCGCTATTTATGGGACTCATAGCAAAATACCCTATAGCATTAGCACCTGGCATGGGATTAAATGCATTTTTCGCATTTACAGTAGTTCTTACAATGGGGATACCATGGAAAGTCGGATTAACTGGCGTTCTATTCTCAGGTATATTCTTTGCAATATTAACAGTAACCGGATTAAGGGAAATAATTATTAACGCAATACCTTATCAAATGAAGATGGCTGTTTCTGCTGGAATAGGGTTGTTTATAACCTTTGTAGGTTTACAAAGTTCAGGAATTATTGTGAAAAATGATTCAACATTAGTTACCCTAGGGCATTTAACGAAAGCACCAGTATTATTAGCAATATTTGGTATTGTTATTACCGTTATTTTATACACTAAAAAAGTACCGGGTTCTATATTTATAGGTATGATAATTACTGCAATAGTAGGAATGATAACTGGACAAATACATACGCCAACTGGCATTGTAGGTCACGTTCCAAGTATTAAACCAACTTTCGGAGCTGCATTTGAATCATTTAAGGATCCAGGTCAATTATTTACTATTCAATTTTTAATTGTTATTCTAACATTCCTATTTATTGATTTCTTTGATACTGCAGGAACATTAGTAGCTGTTGCAACTCAAGCAGGAATTATGAAAGATAATAAACTTCCTAGAGCAGGTAGAGCGTTATTTTCAGATTCATTAGCTACAATTGTTGGTTCTATATTCGGTACAACAACGACTACTTCTTATATAGAATCTACGTCAGGTGTTGCAGTTGGTGCAAGAACAGGATTCGCAAGTATTGTTACAGGTTGCTGTTTCTTACTAGCTTTATTCTTTAGTCCACTAATTGCAGTTGTAACAAGTGCTGTAACTACACCGGCATTGGTAGTGGTAGGTGTACTAATGGCTGCAAACTTTGCGGAAATCAATTGGAAAAAATTCGAAGTCGCCGTACCTGCTTTTATAACAATCATCATGATGCCTTTATCTTATTCAATTGCAACAGGTATAGCTTGTGGATTTATCTTTTATCCAATAACAATGATTATTAGTAAAAGACATAAAGAAGTACATCCAATTATGTATGTATTAATGGTATTATTTATCTTATACTTTGTATTCGTACATGGCTAAATTAAAAAAAGACGTTCGTACTATTTTAAGTACGAACGTTTTTTTTTAGTTGCGAAATGAATTCAAGTTTATTTAGACTTATGACCATCTTTATATTGAGTATAAATAACGCGAGCATTTTTATTAGGAACATAAGTTGGAGCAGCTAAGACTATAAATACAAAGAAAATCATTAATACGAATAAAGCCCAATGTATAATCATACCAATAAATGGAATGAATGCGACAAACGAACCAATAATACCTAAAATAGGTATAATGACCATTGGTTTAATTGTGTTTTGTTTATCAACTAATAGAATAATCGTTAAAACCAAATAGAGAAAAGCGTTAAATAATAGAGGTTGCCAACCAAAACTTAAAATTACACTGCCACCTAAAAAAGGAATCCCATAAAAGAACTCACATATAACTAGGAAGACGCCAATAATGGATAGGGCAAGCTTAATACCGTTTTTCAAATGATTCACCCCCGTTCTCTACTATTATAATAGAAAATGATTAAGGTTAATATTAATATGATTAAATTTAGTCTTGTAATTACATATTTAAATATAAAAATTTCCCTAAAAAGGTTGAACAAGAGATACATTTAAAGTACAATAACAAAGTATGTGTTAGACAAAACAGAAAAAAGTTAATGAAAACAATTGATTTATCAGTGTTTTTCATGTAACATATCTAATGTTGGACTTTAAATAACGCGATGAAGCGAAAGGTTACTGACACACCCGGCCGCTTTGCCATGGCGCTGTGTGAGATAGTTTTCGTGGAGAAGTCTATCACTTAAATGTAGACGAATAAGGAGGGAAAATTATGGCAAAACAAAAAATCAGAATCAGATTAAAAGCTTATGATCACCGTGTGATTGATCAATCAGCAGAAAAAATTGTTGAAACTGCTAAACGTTCTGGTGCAGATGTTTCTGGACCAATTCCGTTACCAACTGAAAAATCAGTTTATACAATCATCCGTGCCGTGCATAAGTACAAAGATTCACGTGAACAATTCGAACAACGTACACATAAACGTTTAATCGATATTGTTAACCCAACACCAAAAACAGTTGATGCTCTAATGGGCTTAAACTTACCATCTGGTGTAGACATCGAAATTAAATTATAATAGAAAAAATTAGGAGGTGGACTTTCGATGACCAAAGGAATCTTAGGAAGAAAAATCGGGATGACACAAGTGTTTGGAGAAAACGGTGAATTAATCCCAGTAACAGTAGTAGAAGCAGGACAAAACGTTGTATTACAAAAGAAAACTGAAGAAGTTGACGGTTACAACGCAATCCAAGTAGGATTTGAAGATAAAAAAGCATATAAAAAAGGTTCAAAAACTAACAAATATGCTAATAAACCAGCTGAAGGTCATGCTAAAAAAGCTGACACAGCACCTAAGCGCTTCATTCGTGAATTCAGAAACGTTAATGTTGATGAATACGAAGTAGGTCAAGAAGTCTCAGTTGATACATTCGAAACTGGTGACATCATTGATGTTACAGGTGTTTCAAAAGGTAAAGGTTTCCAAGGTGCTATTAAACGCCACGGACAATCTCGTGGACCAATGGCTCACGGTTCTCATTTCCACAGAGCACCAGGTTCTGTAGGTATGGCTTCAGATGCTTCAAGAGTATTTAAAGGTCAAAAAATGCCAGGCCGTATGGGTGGAAACACAGTTACTGTACAAAACCTAGAAGTAGTACAAGTTGACACTGAAAACAGTGTAATCTTAGTAAAAGGTAATGTACCTGGACCTAAAAAAGGTTTAGTAGAAATTTCAACTTCAATTAAATCAATTAAAAAAGGTAATAAATAATCAATAAGCGAAAGGAGGAAAATGCATAATGGCTAATTATGATGTTTTAAAAGTAGACGGATCAAAAAGTGGTTCAGTTGAATTAAGCGATGCAGTCTTTGCAATCGAACCAAACAATAGTGTCCTTTTCGAAGCTATCAATTTACAACGTGCTTCATTACGTCAAGGTACACATTCAGTTAAAAACCGTTCAGCAGTACGCGGCGGTGGACGTAAACCATGGAGACAAAAAGGAACAGGTCGTGCTCGTCAAGGTACAATTCGTGCACCTCAATGGCGCGGTGGTGGTATTGTATTCGGACCAACTCCAAGAAGTTACGGATATAAAATGCCTAAGAAAATGCGTCGTTTAGCATTACGTTCTGCATTGTCATTTAAAGTTAAAGAAAATGGATTTATAGTTGTTGATGCATTCGGATTTGATGCACCAAAAACAAAAGAATTCAAAAATGTTTTAACTACATTAGAACAACCTAAAAAAGTATTAGTTGTTGTTGAAAACGAAGATGTTAACGTTGAATTATCAGCACGTAACATCCCTGGTGTTCAAGTAACAACTGCTCAAGGTTTAAATGTATTAGATATCACAAGTGCTGACAGTTTAGTAATTACTGAAGCTGCTGCTAAAAAAGTTGAGGAGGTGCTCGGATAATGGAAGCTAGAGATATTCTTAAGCGCCCCGTAATCACTGAAAAATCTTCAGAAGCAATGGCGGAAGATAAATATACTTTTGATGTTGATACTCGTGCTAACAAAACACAAGTTAAAATTGCTGTTGAAGAAATCTTCGACGTAAAAGTTGATAATGTAAACATCATCAACTATAAACCTAAGAAAAAACGTATGGGCCGTTACCAAGGCTACACAAATAAAAGAAGAAAAGCGATTGTTAAACTAAAAGAAGGTTCAATCGACTTATTCAACTAAAACATTACCAATAAGGAGGTAAACGACAATGGCTCTTAAAAAATATAAGCCAATAACTAATGGTCGTCGTAATATGACTTCATTAGATTTCGCTGAAATTACGAAAACTACACCAGAAAAGTCATTATTACAACCGCTACCGAAAAGAGCGGGACGTAACAACCAAGGTAAATTGACTGTTCGCCATCACGGTGGAGGACATAAACGTCAATACCGAGTTATCGATTTCAAACGTAACAAAGATGGTATCAACGCTAAAGTTGATTCAATCCAATACGATCCAAACCGTTCAGCTAACATTGCTTTATTAGTATATGCTGACGGAGAAAAACGTTATATTATCGCACCTAAAGGATTACAAGTAGGACAAGTAGTTGAAAGTGGTGCTGAAGCAGATATCAAAATTGGTAATGCTTTACCATTACAAAACATTCCTGTAGGTACTGTAATTCATAATATTGAGTTAAAACCTGGTAAAGGTGGACAAATCGCTCGTTCAGCTGGTGCTAGTTCACAAGTGTTAGGTAAAGAAGGTAAATACGTATTAATCAGATTACGCTCTGGTGAAGTTCGTATGATTCTTTCAACTTGCCGTGCTACAATTGGACAAGTTGGTAATATCCAACACGAACTAGTAAATGTTGGTAAAGCTGGTCGTTCAAGATGGAAAGGTATCCGTCCAACAGTTCGTGGTTCTGTAATGAACCCTAACGATCAC
Source organism: Staphylococcus pasteuri (assembly GCF_030547725.1). Classification (NCBI taxonomy): domain Bacteria; kingdom Bacillati; phylum Bacillota; class Bacilli; order Caryophanales; family Staphylococcaceae; genus Staphylococcus; species Staphylococcus pasteuri. The sequence continues at coordinate 76,186 of NZ_JAUOQO010000007.1, forward strand.
CCACACGGTGGTGGTGAAGGACGTGCTCCAATCGGTAGACCATCTCCAATGTCACCTTGGGGTAAACCTACGCTTGGTAAGAAAACTCGTCGTGGTAAAAAATCTTCAGACAAACTTATCGTTCGTGGACGTAAGAAAAAATAATAAAATTAACTTATTTGGGTGTGCGGCTTAATTGCTGCACGCACAGAATAAGAAGGGAGGCGCCCAAATGGCTCGTAGTATTAAAAAAGGACCTTTCGTTGATGACCACTTAATGAAAAAAGTGGAAGCACAAGACGGAAGTGAAAAAAAACAAGTAATTAAAACATGGTCTCGTCGTTCTACAGTTTTCCCAAATTTCATTGGTCATACTTTCGCAGTATACGATGGACGTAAACATGTACCTGTATATGTAACAGAAGATATGGTAGGTCACAAATTAGGTGAATTCGCACCAACTCGTACATTTAAAGGTCATGCTGTTGACGATAAAAAAACAAGAAGATAATTTTTAAAAAGTAGAGGAGGAAATCCTAATGGAAGCAAAAGCGGTTGCTAGAACAATAAGAATCGCACCTCGTAAAGTAAGACTAGTTCTTGACTTAATTAGAGGTAAAAATGCTGGAGAAGCTATTGCAATTTTAAAATTAGCAAACAAAGCTTCATCACCAGTGATCGAAAAAGTATTAATGTCCGCTTTAGCAAATGCTGAACATAACTACGACATGAACACAGATGAATTAGTAGTAAAAGAAGCTTATGCTAATGAAGGACCAACTTTAAAACGTTTCCGCCCACGTGCGCAAGGACGTGCAAGTGCGATAAACAAACGTACAAGCCACATTACAATCGTCGTAAGTGACGGTAAAGAAGAAGCTAAAGAAGCTTAATAACTTTCTAAGGAGGGAATACTGTGGGTCAAAAAATTAATCCAATCGGACTTCGTGTTGGTATCATCCGTGATTGGGAAGCAAAATGGTATGCTGAAAAAGATTTCGCTTCATTATTACACGAAGATTTAAGAATCCGTAAATTTATTGATAATGAATTAAAAGAAGCATCAGTTTCTCACGTAGATATCGAACGTGCAGCTAACCGTATTAATATCGCAATTCACACTGGTAAACCAGGTATGGTAATTGGTAAAGGCGGTTCAGAAATTGACAAACTTCGTAACAAATTAAATGCTTTAACAGATAAAAAAGTACACATCAACGTAATTGAAATCAAAAAAATTGATATTGATGCAAGATTAGTTGCTGAAAATATCGCACGTCAATTAGAAAACCGTGCTTCATTCCGTCGTGTACAAAAACAAGCTATTACAAGAGCTATGAAACTTGGTGCTAAAGGTATCAAAACTCAAGTATCAGGTCGTTTAGGCGGAGCAGATATCGCTCGTGCTGAACAATATTCTGAAGGAACTGTTCCACTTCATACATTACGTGCTGACATCGATTACGCACACGCTGAAGCAGATACTACTTATGGTAAATTAGGCGTTAAAGTATGGATCTATCGTGGAGAAGTTCTTCCTACTACTAAGAACACTAGTGAAGGAGGAAAATAATCATGTTACTACCAAAACGTGTTAAATATCGTCGTCAACATCGTCCTAAAACAACTGGTCGTTCTAAAGGCGGTAACTATGTAACATTTGGTGAGTATGGTTTACAAGCTACTACAACGTCTTGGATCACATCTCGTCAAATCGAATCAGCTCGTATTGCAATGACTCGTTATATGAAACGTGGTGGGAAAGTTTGGATCAAAATCTTCCCTCATACACCATATACTAAAAAACCTTTAGAAGTACGTATGGGTGCTGGTAAAGGTGCGGTTGAAGGCTGGATTGCAGTCGTTAAACCTGGTAGAATCTTATTTGAAGTCGCTGGGGTACAAGAAGAAGTTGCCCGCGAAGCACTACGTTTAGCAAGTCACAAACTTCCAGTAAAAACTAAGTTTGTAAAACGTGAAGAATTGGGTGGTGAAACAAATGAAAGCTAAGGAAATTAGAGACTTAACCACTTCAGAAATCGAAGAACAAATCAAATCTTCAAAAGAAGAGCTTTTTAACCTACGCTTTCAGTTAGCTACAGGTCAATTAGAAGAAACGGCACGTATTCGCACAGTAAGAAAAACGATTGCTCGTCTAAAAACTGTTGCTCGTGAAAGAGAAATTGAACAAAGTAAGGCTAATCAATAATTAATTGAAAGAGGAGGTTACAAAAGTGAGCGAAAGAAATGATCGTAAAGTTTATGTAGGTAGAGTTGTTTCTGACAAAATGGACAAGACTATTACTGTACTTGTTGAAACTTACAAAACACACAAATTATACGGTAAACGAGTAAAATACTCAAAAAAATACAAAACTCATGATGAAAACAATTCAGCTAAATTAGGAGACATTGTTAAAATTCAAGAAACTCGTCCTTTATCAGCAACAAAACGTTTTCGTTTAGTAGAAATTGTTGAAGAGTCAGTAATTATTTAATACAAGATTAGAGATAAGGGAGGTTTAACTAATGATCCAACAAGAGACACGTTTAAAAGTAGCAGACAACTCTGGTGCTCGTGAAGTTCTTACAATCAAAGTATTAGGTGGATCTGGTCGCAAAACAGCGAACATCGGCGATGTTATCGTATGTACTGTTAAAAATGCAACACCAGGTGGCGTTGTCAAAAAAGGCGAAGTTGTCAAAGCTGTTGTAGTACGTACTAAATCAGGTGTACGCCGTAACGATGGTTCATATATCAAATTTGATGAAAATGCATGTGTTATCATTCGTGATGACAAAGGCCCACGTGGTACTCGTATCTTTGGTCCGGTTGCTCGTGAATTACGTGAAGGTAACTTCATGAAGATCGTATCATTAGCACCAGAAGTACTATAAAATCAATTAACCAAAATATATAAGGAGGTGCCCACATGCATATCAAAAAAGGTGACAACGTAAAAGTTATCGCAGGTAAAGACAAAGGTAAAGAAGGTAAAGTAGTTGCTACTGAACCTAAACGTGACCGTGTCGTTGTGGAAGGTGTTAATGTTATTAAAAAACACCAAAAACCAACTCAATTAAACCCTGAAGGTGGAATTTTAGAAACAGAGGCAGCTATCCATGTTTCTAACGTACAATTATTAGACCCTAAAACAAACGAACCAACTCGTGTAGGTTACAAATTTGTTGATGGTAAAAAAGTTCGTATTGCAAAAAAATCTGGCGAAGAAATCAAATCTAATAATTAATTACTAGTTGAAAGGAGGATCCACTTTGAACCGTTTAAAAGAAAAATTTAATTCTGAAGTTACTGAGAACTTAGTAAAAAAATTCAACTATAGTTCAGTAATGGAAGTACCTAAAATTGACAAAATCGTAGTGAACATGGGTGTTGGTGACGCTGTTCAAAACTCTAAAGTGTTAGATAACGCTGTAGAAGAATTAGAACAAATCACTGGTCAAAAACCATTAGTAACTAAAGCTAAAAAATCAGTTGCAACATTCCGTTTACGTGAAGGTATGCCTATCGGTGCGAAAGTTACACTTCGCGGAGAAAGAATGTATGAATTCTTAGACAAACTAATTTCAGTATCATTACCACGTGTACGTGACTTCCAAGGTGTTTCTAAAAAAGCATTCGATGGTCGCGGTAACTACACATTAGGTGTTAAAGAACAATTAATTTTCCCTGAAATCGATTATGATAAAGTAAGCAAAGTAAGAGGAATGGATATTGTTATCGTAACTACTGCTAACACTGACGAGGAAGCTCGTGAATTGTTATCAAACTTCGGTATGCCATTTCGTAAATAATCTCTAAAAGGAGGCTAATTAAGTGGCTAAAACTTCAATGGTTGCTAAGCAACAAAAAAAACAAAAATTCGCAGTTCGTGAATACACTCGTTGTGAACGCTGTGGTCGTCCACATTCTGTATATCGTAAATTTAAATTATGCCGTATTTGTTTCCGTGAATTAGCTTATAAAGGCCAAATTCCTGGCGTACGTAAAGCTAGCTGGTAATAAAAAGAGTCTGAAAGGAGGCAACAATCAATGACAATGACAGATCCAATCGCAGATATGCTAACTCGTGTAAGAAACGCTAACATGGTTCGTCACGATAAATTAGAATTACCTGCATCTAATATCAAAAAAGAAATTGCCGAAATCTTAAAAAATGAAGGTTTCATTAAAAACGTTGAATACGTAGAAGACGATAAACAAGGTGTTATTCGTTTATTCTTAAAATATGGTCAAAACAATGAACGTGTTATCACAGGATTAAAACGTATTTCAAAACCAGGTTTACGTGTATATGCTAAAGCTAACGAAGTACCTAAAGTACTTAATGGTTTAGGTATTGCATTAGTATCAACTTCTGAAGGTGTAATCACTGATAAAGAAGCAAGAAAACGTAATGTTGGTGGAGAAATTATCGCATACGTTTGGTAATAAATAATAAGGAGGTGCCATAACATGAGTCGTGTTGGTAAGAAAATTATTGACATCCCTAGTGACGTAACAGTAACTTTTGACAATAATCATGTCACTGTTAAAGGTCCAAAAGGTGAATTATCAAAAACATTAAATGAAAGAATGACATTTAAACAAGAAGAAAACACAATTGAAGTTGTAAGACCATCTGATTCTAAAGATGACAGAACAGATCATGGTACAACTCGTGCTTTATTAAATAATATGGTACAAGGTGTTTCTCAAGGTTTCGAAAAAACACTTGAACTTGTTGGTGTAGGTTACCGTGCTCAAATGCAAGGTAATGATTTAGTACTTAACGTTGGATACTCTCACCCAGTAGAAATTAAAGCTGAAGACGGCATTACTTTCGCTGTTGAGAAAAATACAACTGTTAAAGTTTCTGGTGTATCTAAAGAGCAAGTTGGAGCAATCGCTTCTAATATCCGTTCAGTAAGACCTCCAGAACCTTATAAAGGTAAAGGTATTCGTTACCAAGGTGAATACGTACGCCGTAAAGAAGGTAAAACTGGTAAATAATAGATAACACTCTAAAGAAAGGAGTATTAAAATGATCAGTAAAATTGATAAAAATAAAGTGCGTTTGAAAAGACATTCACGTGTTCGTACTAAATTATCAGGTACAGCTGAAAAGCCACGTTTAAATGTATATAGATCAAACAAACACATTTACGCACAAATCATCGATGATGTTAAAGGCGAAACATTAGCTCAAGCTTCATCTAAAGATAAAGATATCGCTAGCGAATCAGCAACTAAAGTTGATTTATCAACAAAAGTTGGCGAAACAATTGCTAAAAAAGCAAATGATAAAGGAATTAAAGAAATCGTATTCGATCGTGGAGGTTACTTATACCACGGACGCGTTAAAGCATTAGCAGAAGCTGCTAGAGAAAACGGTTTAGAATTTTAATTTAAAGGAGGGACAAATACATGGCTCGTAGAGAAGAAGAAACGAAAGAATTTGAAGAACGCGTTGTTACAATCAATCGTGTTGCTAAAGTTGTTAAAGGTGGACGTCGTTTCCGTTTCACTGCATTAGTAGTAGTTGGAGACAAAAATGGTCGTGTAGGTTTCGGTACTGGTAAAGCTCAAGAGGTACCTGAAGCAATCAAAAAAGCTGTTGAAGCAGCTAAAAAAGATTTAGTTGTAGTTCCACGTGTTGAAGGTACTACACCTCACACAATCACTGGCCGTTATGGCTCAGGTAGCGTATTTATGAAACCTGCAGCTCCTGGTACTGGTGTAATCGCTGGTGGTCCAGTTCGTGCGGTATTAGAATTAGCAGGTATCACTGATATCTTAAGTAAATCATTAGGTTCTAACACACCAATTAACATGGTTCGTGCAACTTTAAATGGTTTACAAAACCTTAAAAACGCTGAAGATGTTGCGAAATTACGCGGCAAAACAGTTGAAGAATTATATAATTAAGGAGGGAAAATAAGTTATGGCTAAATTACAAATTACCCTCACTCGTAGTGTTATTGGTCGTCCTGAAACACAACGTAAAACTGTTGAAGCTTTAGGTCTTAAAAAGACTAACAGTTCAGTAGTTGTTGAAGATAACCCTGCTATTCGTGGGCAAATCAACAAAGTTAAACATTTATTAACTATAGAAGAAAAATAATTAAGGAGGTGCCGACATGAAATTACATGAGTTAAAACCAGCAGAAGGTTCTCGTAAAGAACGTAACCGTGTAGGTCGTGGTGCAGCAACTGGTAATGGTAAAACAAGTGGCCGTGGACATAAAGGTCAAAAAGCACGTTCAGGTGGTAAAGTAAGACCTGGATTTGAAGGTGGACAATTACCATTATTCCGTCGTTTACCAAAACGCGGTTTTACTAACATAAATCGTAAAGAATATGCTATTGTTAACTTAGACCAACTTAATCAATTCGAAGATGGTACTGAAGTAACTCCAGCTTTATTAGTAGAATCTGGTGTTGTTAAGAATGAAAAATCTGGTATTAAAATACTAGGTAATGGCTCACTAGATAAAAAATTAACAGTGAAAGCTCATAAGTTCTCAACTTCAGCAGCAGACGCTATTGATGCTAAAGGTGGAGCACACGAGGTGATCTAATGTTTCAAACGCTTGTGAGCTTCTTTACAACTAAAGAAGTTCGAAACAAGATTTTCTTTACTCTAGCAATGTTAGTTATATTCAAGATTGGGACTTACATTCCAGCTCCTGGAGTAAATCCTAATGCTTTTGATCAAGCAGCAAAAGGTTCTCAAGGTGTCACTGATTTACTTAATACATTCGGTGGAGGAGCCTTGAAGAACTTTTCAATATTTGCGATGGGTATTATGCCTTATATTACTGCATCTATCGTAATGCAATTATTACAGATGGATATTGTTCCTAAGTTCTCAGAATGGGCGAAACAAGGTGATGTAGGTAGAAGGAAAATCAACAATGTAACACGTTATTTCGCTATAATATTAGCATTCATTCAGTCAATTGGTATGTCATTTCAATTTAATAATTTATACGGAGGACGCTTAATTGTAAGCCAATCTGTACTAACTTATTTATTGATTGCACTTACTTTAACAGCAGGAACTGCATTCTTGATATGGCTTGGTGACCAAATCACTCAGTTTGGTGTTGGTAATGGTATTTCACTTATCATCTTTGCAGGTATTTTATCAACTTTACCTTCAAGCATTATTCAAGCAGGTCAACAAGCATTTGTTGGTCAAGAAGATACTTCATTAGCTTGGTTAAAAATAGTAGCATTAATTGTAGCATTAGTATTGTTAACAGTAGGTGCTATATTTGTACTTGAAGCAAAACGTAAAATTCCTATCCAATATGCGAAGAAACAAACAGCTCAACGATTAGGTTCACAAGCAACTTATCTACCTTTAAAAGTTAACTCAGCTGGTGTTATTCCTGTTATTTTTGCGATGGCATTTTTCTTATTACCAAGAACGTTGACGCTATTCTTCCCTAAAGCTGAATGGGCTCAACAAGTTGCAGATACTGCAAATCCATCAAGTAACATAGGAATGGTAATCTATATTGTATTAATTATTGCGTTTGCATACTTTTATGCATTTGTACAAGTTAATCCAGAAAAAATGGCTGACAACCTTAAAAAACAAGGTAGTTATGTCCCAGGTATTAGACCTGGTGAACAAACGAAAAAATATATTACTAAAGTTCTTTATCGCTTAACGTTTGTTGGTTCTATTTTCTTAGCAGTCATTGCGATTTTACCGATCTTAGCTACGAAGTTCATGGGCTTACCAAGATCTATTCAAATTGGTGGTACTAGTCTTCTTATCGTTATCGGTGTTGCTATTGAAACTATGAAATCTTTAGAAGCACAAGTAAATCAAAAAGAATATAAAGGCTTTGGTGGTAGATAATTTGTAGGAGGGCACTTATGAATATCATTTTAATGGGCTTACCTGGTGCAGGTAAAGGTACTCAAGCGAGTGAAATTGTTAAGAAATTCCCAATACCACATATATCGACTGGTGACATGTTCAGAAAAGCGATTAAAGATGAGACTGATTTAGGTAAAGAAGCTAAATCATACATGGATCGTGGAGAATTAGTCCCTGATGAAGTTACTGTGGGTATCGTTAAAGAAAGAATTTCTGAAGACGATGCAAAAAAAGGATTCTTATTAGACGGTTTCCCTAGAACTATTGATCAAGCAGAAGCTTTAAATTCAATTATGGCTGAACTTGATAGAAGTATTGATGCTGTCATCAATATTGAAGTCCCAGAGGAAGAACTAATGAATCGTCTTACAGGTCGTCGTATCTGTGAGAAATGTGGTACGACTTATCATCTTGTATTTAATCCTCCAAAAGTTGAAGGTATTTGTGATCTTGATGGTGGTAAATTATATCAACGTGAAGATGATAATCCGGAAACTGTTTCAAATCGTTTGAAAGTTAATGTTAAACAATCTAAACCAATATTAGAGTATTACGATAATAAAGGTGTATTGAATAACATTGATGGTTCAAAAGATATTGAAGAGGTTACTACTGATGTCATTGATATCTTAGATCAATTACAATAGATCAGCTTTTACGATCTATGATGATGTGAATGTTTAATTAAACTGTAGTATAAAATTTAATATGAGTGACAAATGACGATAATAATTCCCGTAATTTTTGTTAAACTTATTAAAACTAGTCACAAATAGATTCGTATCGTTGAAGTTGTCTATTGACGATAACCTTACTATTGCAAAAAGGGGGAAGTTAATCAATGGCTAAACAAGATGTTATTGAATTAGAAGGTACTGTATTAGATACTTTACCAAACGCAATGTTTAAAGTAGAATTAGAAAATGGTCATGAAATTTTAGCACACGTAAGTGGTAAAATTAGAATGAACTACATTCGAATTCTACCTGGCGACAAAGTAACTGTTGAGATGTCTCCGTATGATTTATCACGCGGTAGAATTACTTATCGTTATAAATAATCGTCACTCCATAATATAGGGAGGTATTAAAATGAAAGTAAGACCATCAGTAAAACCAATTTGCGAAAAATGTAAAGTCATTAAACGTAAAGGTAAAGTAATGGTAATTTGTGAAAATCCTAAACACAAACAAAGACAAGGTTAATAAAAGAGAGGTGTAAATGTATATGGCACGTATTGCAGGAGTGGATATTCCACGTGAAAAACGCGTTGTTATTTCTTTAACTTATGTATATGGTATCGGTACTTCTACTGCGAAAAAAATCGTTGAAGAAGCTAACGTATCAGCAGACACTCGCGTAAAAGATTTAACTGACGATGAATTAGGTCGCATCCGTGAAGTAGTAGATAGCTACAAAGTTGAAGGTGACTTACGTCGTGAGCAAAACTTAAACATTAAACGATTAATGGAAATTTCATCATACCGTGGTATTCGTCACCGTCGTGGCTTACCAGTTCGCGGTCAAAAAACTAAAAACAACGCTCGTACGCGTAAAGGCCCAGTTAAAACTGTAGCGAACAAGAAAAAATAATCGGTAAAGGAGGCAAAAAATAAATGGCACGTAAACAAGTATCTCGTAAACGTAAAGTGAAAAAGAATATTGAAAGTGGTGTTGCACACATCCGTTCAACATTCAATAATACAATTGTAACGATTACTGATGAATTTGGTAATGCATTATCTTGGTCATCAGCTGGTGCATTAGGATTCAAAGGATCTAAAAAATCAACACCATTCGCAGCGCAAATGGCGTCTGAAACAGCTTCAAAAACAGCTATGGAACATGGCTTAAAAACTGTAGAAGTAACAGTTAAAGGACCTGGACCAGGCCGTGAATCTGCTATCCGTGCGTTACAATCAGCAGGACTTGAAGTAACAGCAATTAGAGACGTTACTCCAGTACCTCATAATGGTTGTCGTCCACCAAAACGTCGTCGCGTTTAATTTATTGTTGTGTTGTTACAGGTCACTGAGCAAACATTATAAATCTAGTCGACGTATATAAGGAGGATATTTGTAAATGATAGAAATCGAAAAACCTAGAATTGAGACAATTGAAATTAGTGAAGATGCTAAATTCGGTAAGTTCGTTGTTGAACCACTTGAACGTGGCTACGGTACTACACTAGGAAACTCCTTACGTCGTATCCTACTATCTTCATTACCAGGATCAGCAGTAAAGTACATCGAAATTGAAGGCGTGTTACACGAATTCTCAGCAGTAGATAATGTAGTTGAAGATGTTTCTACAATTATTATGAACATCAAAAAATTAGCATTAAAAATCTATTCTGAAGAAGATAAAACTTTAGAAATCGATGTTAAGGATGAAGGCGAAGTTACTGCAAGTGATATTACTCACGACAGTGATGTAGAAATTCTAAATCCAGAACTAAAAATTGCTACTGTTTCTAAAGGTGGACATTTAAAAGTTCGTCTTGTTGCTAATAAGGGTAGAGGTTACGCATTAGCTGAAACAAATAATACTAGTGATTTACCAATTGGTGTAATTCCAGTAGACTCACTATATTCACCTGTTGAACGTGTAAACTATACAGTTGAAAATACACGTGTAGGTCAAAGTAGTGATTTTGATAAATTAACTTTAGATGTTTGGACTAATGGTTCAATCACTCCTCAAGAATCAGTTTCATTAGCAGCAAAAATAATGACTGAACACTTGAATATCTTTGTAGGTCTAACTGATGAAGCTCAAAATGCTGAAATCATGATTGAAAAAGAAGAAGATCAAAAAGAAAAAGTATTAGAAATGTCTATCGAAGAATTAGACTTATCTGTACGTTCATATAACTGTTTGAAACGCGCAGGAATCAATTCTGTACAAGAGTTAGCTGATAAATCTGAAGCTGACATGATGAAAGTGCGTAATTTAGGTCGTAAATCTCTTGAAGAAGTTAAATATAAATTAGAAGATTTAGGATTAGGATTAAGAAAAGAAGATTGATAAAGGAGGTTAACTCATGGGTTACAGAAAATTAGGTCGTACTTCTGATCAACGTAAAGCTATGTTACGTAACTTAGCTACAGCACTTATCGTAAGTGAACGTATTGAAACAACAGAAGCTCGTGCAAAAGAAGTTCGCAGTGTAGTAGAGAAATTAATCACTTTAGGTAAAAAAGGAGATTTAGCTTCTCGTCGTAATGCAGCTAAAACATTACAAAATGTTGAAATCTTAAATGAAGATGAATCAACTCAAACTGCTCTTCAAAAATTATTCGGTGAAATCGCTGAACGTTATACAGATCGTCAAGGTGGTTACACTCGTATTCTTAAAGTAGGCCCTCGTCGTGGTGACGGTGCTGAATCAGTAATTATCGAATTAGTATAATTTAATTATAAATACACTAACTACTTATATATAAAGCAAATGAGTGCAACGATAAAATCTGCCACATACAGATTTTGTCTAGCTCAGAGTACCCCATCAAACTAAATATTAAATTAAAGCGTGAACTCAACAAAACTGATGGGGTGCGCGCTTTTTTATTTTAAGCTGAGATACTATTTCTCAGCTTTTTTAATTATAAAATTATTTTAATTGGTGTTTAATCATTTAAATAAGAAAATGAAAATGTTAATAAACAAATTGTCGAAGTATACATATGTTTATAAATCATGTAAAATATTAAAGGTAATTACTACATTGGGGAGGAATAAATGTGATGGATCAAGATAATATTATTGAATTTAGTAATGTATCATTTAAATATCAAAGTGATTCTGTCTTCACGTTAAATGATGTATCATTTAATATTCCTCGTGGCCAATGGACAAGTATAGTAGGACACAATGGATCTGGTAAATCAACTGTTACTAAACTAATGGTAGGAATTGAAAACTGTGATGAAGGTCATATTATTCTAAATAACCAATGTGTAACTAAAGAAACGATTACACAAGTAAGAAAACAAATAGGCATTGTCTTCCAAAATCCAGATAATCAGTTTGTTGGTTCAACTGTTAAATATGATGTTGCATTTGGTTTAGAGAATCTGTCTATACCATATAATGATATGCATGAAAAAGTAGACAAAGTTTTAAAACAAGTTGATATGTTTGATTTAGCTGATTATGAACCTCACTCGTTATCTGGTGGTCAGAAACAAAGAGTAGCTATAGCTAGTGTGTTAGCATTAAGTCCTTCTATAATTATTTTAGATGAAGCTACTTCAATGTTAGACCCAGTGGCAAAGAAATCTTTACTTGATTTAGTTAGAGAACTACAACGTGAACAACACATAACGATTATTTCTATTACACATGATTTATCAGAAACAATGAGTGCTGATAATATTATAGTTATGAATCAAGGTAAAGTGTATAAACAAGGTAAACCTAATGACATATATGATGATATAGTTAATTTAAATAAAATTGGTCTTGAATTACCGTTTTCTATGAAGATGAATCAACTATTAACTGGAAAATCAACATTCGTTACATATGAAGGGTTGGTTGATTTATTATGAGTTTTAAAATGAATAAAGTGAGTTATACTTATCAACTTGGCACACCTTATGAATATACTGCTATAAAAAATATTTCAGTTGAATTTGAAAAAGGTCATTATTATACGATTGTCGGTCAAACTGGTAGTGGTAAGTCAACGTTAATTCAACATATTAATGCTTTATTAAAACCGACTAGTGGTGATATAAATTTTAATGGTATTTATATTAATCACAAATCAAAGGATAAAGTTTTGAGACCAATACGCCAGAATGTTGGAATGGTTTTTCAATTTCCTGAATCACAGCTTTTTGAAGATACTGTTGAAAAAGAAATTGAATTTGGGCCTAAAAATTTTAATATGAATATTCAGCAAGTTAAAGAAAAAGCATTTGATATGTTACTTGATTTAGGGTTTTCAAGAAATGTGATGTCGTTATCACCATTTCAAATGTCTGGAGGTCAAATGAGAAAAATAGCTTTAGTTTCAATATTAGCTATGGATCCAGATATTATAGTAGTCGATGAACCAACAGCTGGTTTAGACCCTAAAAGTAGACATCAAGTAATGTCATTGCTTAAAAAATTACAAAATGAACAAAATAAAACTATTATTTTAGTTACGCATGATATGAATGATGTAGCAAGATATGCTGATGAGGTCATTGTGATGCAAAAAGGTGAAATCAAGGTTAAAACAAGTCCGCGCAAGTTATTTAGTGAACCAGATAATCTAAAAAAGTGGAATATAACTATGCCTGATGTTGTCCGTTTACAGCAAGATTTTGAAACTAAATATCAAACTAAACTATCTTCAACCGCGTTAACTGAAGAAGAATTTGTTGATTTATATAGGGAGTGGCAAAATGAAAAATAAATTAATTATTGGACGTTATCTCCCTAGCAATTCATTTATACATCAGTTAGACCCAAGAACAAAATTGATATTTGTATTTGCTTTTATTATATTTATTTTTCTATGTCACTCTTTCGGAACATATGCATGGCTTTTTGTTCTTATTTTAATCATTATGAAAATGGCTAAAATTAATTTTATGTTTTTGATTAAAGGTTTAACACCTATATTTATCTTTCTAATTTTTACATTTTTAATGCATGTATTCTTTACTAAAGGTGGTACTATTCTTTTTCAATGGAACTTTATAACTATTGAAAGTAAAGGGATATTAGAAGGTATTTTTATCTCTTTAAGATTGATATTTATTGTAATGATAGCTACTATAATGACTTTATCGACTAGTCCAATAGATTTAACTGACGCATTTGAAAAGTTATTAACGCCACTCAAATGGCTTAAAATACCTTTACATCAATTAAGTATGATGATGTCTATTGCATTAAGGTTTATACCTACATTAATGGACGAATTAGATAAGATTATTTTAGCTCAAAAATCTAGAGGTTCAGAGATAAGTTCAGGTGGGTTGGTAACAAGAATTCAGGCATTTGTCCCGTTACTGATTCCATTGTTTATTTCTGCTTTCCAGAGAGCCGAAGAATTAGCGATAGCTATGGAAGTGAGAGGGTATGATGCTCATGCTGAGAGAACTAGCTATAGAATGCTCCAATGGCGTCTGAGAGATACATGTACATTATTATTACTTATTCCTATATTAGCTATCCTATTGTTAATTAAATTTTTTGGAGTGTAAAAGTATTGCGTATATTAGTAGAAATAGAATATCAAGGTAATCAATTTTTAGGATTTCAAATTCAACAACAAGGTCGCACAATACAACAACAATTTGAAAAAATTCTTAAAAGAATGCATAAACGTCATGTAAGAATACATCCCTCTAGTCGAACAGATAGAGGAGTGCATGCTTATCAACAGTATTTTCATTTTGATACTGACTTAAACATTGAAAATAATAAATGGCAATATGCACTGAATAGTGCATTGCCGGATGATATATATGTTAAAAGCGTTCAACACGTAGATGAAGATTTTCATTGTCGTTATGATTGTGTAGGGAAAAAGTATAGATATAAAGTATATCAAGCCGAACATCGGAATCCATTTGAAAGTGGATTAAAAACGTATGTATCTGAAATATTAGATCTAGATAGCATGAATAAAGCAGCACAATTATTTATTGGTACTCACGACTTTACTGGTTTTTGTTCCCAAAAAACTGAAGTTCAAAGTAAAGTAAGAACATTATATGAAAGTAAAATTATTAAAACAGAAGATGGTTTTGATTATATAGTAACTGGTTCAGGCTTTCTGTATAATATGGTTCGTGTATTAGTGGCATTTTTAATAGAAGTTGGAAAAGGTAAAAGAAAACCCGACGAAATACCGGTATTACTTGAAGAGAAAAACCGCAATAAAATACCTTTTACTGCACCATCTGACGGTCTATATTTAGAGAAAATATATCTGTCTGATCATGAATTAATGGATGAATTTGGTAATCATATTAAAATCCATTATAAAAAATCATTACAAAATGATTGAATTGCATTGACAAAAGGTCTATGAAATTATAAGATTATTAACGGTATTGTTTTATATCCACCCCACGATAAGCCCCGGAATCTTATTGTGTTACAAGATATATAAGCAAAATAGAACAACAGTTAACAAAATAAATGAAATCTACGCTTTAAATCGTAACAAATTTTTAATTCAAACAAATAGAATTTAGACAATACAAAGTAACTTAGGTTAATCAATTTTGTCTAGAGACTAAAACGAAGCATTTATTTTTAGGAGGACAATTATTATGCGTCAAACATTTATGGCAAATGAATCAAACATTGAGCGCAAATGGTATGTTATCGATGCTGAAGGCCAAACATTAGGTCGTTTATCATCAGAAGTAGCATCTATCTTACGCGGTAAAAATAAAGTAACTTATACACCACACGTTGATACAGGTGATTATGTAATCATCATCAACGCTTCAAAAATCGAATTCACTGGTAACAAAGAGCAAGACAAAATGTATTACCGTCACTCAAATCACCCAGGTGGTTTAAAATCAATCTCTGCTGGTGAATTAAGAAGAACAAACCCAGAACGTTTACTTGAAACTTCAATTAAAGGTATGCTACCAAGCAGCCGTTTAGGTGAAAAACAAGGTAAAAAATTATTTGTATATGGTGGCGCTGAACATCCACACGCTGCACAACAACCAGAAAACTACGAGTTACGTGGTTAATTAGAAGGAGGAAATTACATTGGCACAAGTTGAATATAAAGGCACAGGCCGTCGTAAAAACTCAGTAGCACGTGTACGTTTAGTACCAGGTGAAGGTAACATCAAAGTTAACAACCGTGACGTACGTGACTACTTACCATTTGAATCATTAATCTTAGACTTAAACCAACCATTCGATGTTACTGAAACTAAAGGTAACTATGACGTTTTAGTTAATGTTCACGGTGGTGGATTCACAGGACAAGCACAAGCTATCCGTCACGGAATCGCTCGTGCATTATTAGAAGCAGATCCTGAATACAGAGGTTCTTTAAAACGCGCTGGATTATTAACACGTGACCCACGTATGAAAGAACGTAAAAAACCAGGTCTTAAAAAAGCTCGTCGTTCTCCTCAATTCTCAAAACGTTAATATATACAAATTATTGCGAAGTTTTTCGCTATCAGATTTGTTTACAATTAATAAGAACGATAAATCAAGCACTTCTCGAATCTTCGAGAAGTGCTTTTTTTGTTGGGATAAAATAAATTTTAAATTAATACTTGAAAGTGACGTTACGTTATCCCTTATGTTTAATTTATGGAGGGATTAAGATGAATAGTACTAATCAAGTTATGAGTTATTTAGTTATTTTAAAGGAAAAGAAAAGAAAATTTTTAAGCGGGGTGAGAAATTTTGGAATTTCAATATAGTTTAAAACAAATTATGGATATTACTGGAGTAACAAAGCGAACATTACATTATTATGATGAGATTGGTTTATTAAAAGTACAAAAGAACGAAAATAATTATAGGGTTTATAATCAAAATGATTTAGTTAGACTTCAAAAAATATTATTACTTAAAAATTTAGATATGAGTATAAAAGAAATATATAAAGTTATTGATTATAATGATGAACAATTAAAATCTGTATTAGAAAATCAAAAAGTGAGTCTAACGCAAAAAATAAATAATTTAGAAAATTTGAGAATAGCAATTGAAAAATTCATTAATAATATACCAATTGTAGAAATTGAAGAATTGAATCATGTACCTTACAAACAATATCAAGAAGAAGCAAAGATAAAATATGAAAATTTAGATGTTTACAAAACGTATACTAATAAACATAATGACCAATTACTTTCAAATAAAGAAAATATAGAAAGATTAGATCAGATTTTTGAAAAGTTTAATGGCTTAGCAATAAATAAAGTTAATATTAGTGAAGCTAAAGATGTTGTATATGAGTGGAAAGACCTGATGAATCTATATACTCATTTTGATAATGAATTACTATGTTTGATTGCTGACACTTATCATAACGATGTGAGATTCAAAAATTATTTCAAGAAATTTAATAATCCTTATCTAACTAGTTTTATTTCAGAAGCAGTCAATTATCATTTATCACAAGTTCAATCATAAAATAAACGCACTTCTCGAAAAATCGGGAAGTGCTTGTTGATTTAACTATTCAGTTGATCAATGACCTCAACCATATCCTCATTGATGACAAGTGAGGCTTCATTATCATAAGGAGTTGCATCTTTATTGATAATAACTAGATTGTCACCTTTAAAATTTGATACTAATCCAGCAGCAGGTTGCACAACTAGTGAAGTACCAAGTACAACCAACGCATCTGCATTTTCGATTTTTTGTAATGCATTCATAATCACTGATTGGTCCAACATTTCACCATACAGAACAATGTCAGGTCTAATAGTACTACCACATGCGTCACATTGTTTTAACTGTCTATCAAGCACGTCTTTTTTAGTGTATGACTTATGACATTTAGGACAATAGAATCTGTTTAATGTTCCATGTAATTCATCAACATGCTTACTGCCTGCATCTGAATGAAATCCATCAATATTTTGAGTAATAACCCCTAGAGATTGACCGTTGTGTTATAAATGAGCAATCCATTCATGTACACTATTAGGTAATTTATCAGCATAAATTAATCTTTTATGACAGAAATTGATAAATCCATCAGGATCGTCTTCAAAATAATCATGGCTTAATAGATATTCTGGTGAATAGCCGTCTTTTGAAATTTCATCAAATAGGCCTCCCATAGATCTGAAATCTGGAACGCCACTTGCTACAGATACACCAGCACCCGTAAAGAATACAATTTTCTCAGAGTTATCAATTAGTTGTTTTAAACTTTCAATTTTATTATTCAAAAATACACCTTCTTGTAAAAAATAGATTATACAGCATATCACTTTTAACATATGACTTCTTTACATTTATATATTATAGTAATAATGTTAAAGATATTGAAGTGATTTTATACATACTATTAAAATACAGTTGAACAATGTATTTTGCATACAATTAAAATTAGTAAATGATTAGGTAGATTCAGTATTTTTACTATTGAATAATCATGAATATTGATAAAAGATGGAAATTGAATGATGACACTGGCCTAATGTAAGGAGGTATTTATTTAGTGAATAAGCACGAACGTTTAGATGAGATTGCTAAGCTAGTCAATAAAAAAGGAACAGTGAGGACCAATGAAATCGTTGAAGGTTTAAATGTTTCTGATATGACAGTAAGAAGAGATTTAGTTGAATTAGAAAACCAAGGTGTTTTAACGAAAATACATGGTGGAGCACGTAGTAATTCAAATTTTCAATATAAAGAAATGTCACATAAAGAAAAGCACACACACCAAATTGAAGAAAAAAGATATATTGCTAAAAAAGCAGCCAGTTTAATTGAAGATGGTGATACATTATTTTTTGGACCAGGAACGACGATTGAAGTTCTTGCCGAAGAAATAAACCATCATTCTTTAACGGTGATAACAAATTGTTTGCCCGTTTATAAGATATTATTAGAGAAACAAACAACCAATTTCAGAGTTTATTTACTAGGTGGAGAAATGAGACATTTAACAGAAGCGTTTGTAGGTGAAATGGCAAACTCAGTATTAGAGAAGCTTCGTTTTTGTAAAATGTTTTTTAGTAGCAATGGCGTTAATAAAGGTAGTGTGATGACGTCTTCTTTAGATGAAGCCTACACACAGCAACTTGCAGTAGAACATTCAGTTGAAAAATATTTAATAGTAGATCATACCAAAATAGGAAAAAATGATTTTACTTCAATTTGTCACTTGGATGATCTGACCGCAGTTATAATGGATAATCAAGATCAAGAGAAGCTAGAACAAATTAAAACATATATAGAAGTAGTAGAATAATATATTACTTTCAGAATAAATGACCTCGAATCAAACGATTCGAGGTTTTTTATTTGAAATAATTACTTATTAAACGAATTTCAACATAATAAAACATTTTTCTGTGAAAAATCGAATATTTAGCTACAAATGTTTGGAAAAGTGTTTAATTCAAACAAAATACAAACATATTATGTTTAATTTATGTTGGTTTAAGTTTATAATTTAAACGTAAAGATTTGAAAGCCTTTTCTTTAAATATATATAAGATGCTTTTAATGACTATATTTGATAAGGAGAATTGCTATGACAATCATAATTGGATCAGATGTGGATGGTAAGCGTTTAAAAGATTTAATTAAAACATATTTAGTAGAAAGTAATTTTGATATTTTAGACGTTAATGAAGGTAAAGATTTAGATTTTGTAGATTCTACACTTGCCATTGCTAAAGAAGTACAAAAGAATGATGACAATTTAGGAATCGCAATTGATGCGTTCGGAGTTGGGAGCTTTATGGTTGCTACAAAAATTAAAGGTATGATCGCTGCGGAAGTGTCAGATGAAAGGTCTGCATATATGACAAGAGGTCATAATAACTCAAAAATGATTACGTTAGGTTCAGAAATCGTAGGGGACACATTGGCACAAAATGTAGTTAAAGGTTTTGTTAATGGACACTACGATGGCGGGCGTCACCAAATACGCGTAGATATGCTTAATAAAATGTGCTAATTAGAGGAGGATTAACAATGAAAATAGCATTAGGTTGCGATCATATTGTAACTGATACAAAAATGGAAGTTTCACAGTTTTTGAAATCAAAAGGTCACGAAGTTATCGATGTAGGAACATATGATTTCGCGCGAACTCATTATCCAATTTTTGGTAAAAAAGTGGGTGAACAAGTAACAAGTGGGAATGCGGATCTAGGTATTTGTATTTGTGGAACTGGTGTTGGTATAAACAATGCAGTTAATAAAGTACCAGGTGTTAGAGCCGCACTTGTAAGAGATATGACTTCTGCCCTTTATGCCAAGGAAGAGCTAAATGCAAATGTCATTGGTTTTGGAGGTAAAATCATTGGTGAACTTTTAATGTGTGACATTATCGAAGCCTTCATTGAAGCAGAGTATAAACCTTCTGAAAAAAATGAAAAATTAATTGCGAAAATTAAACATTTAGAAACACATAACGAAGACCAAACGAACCCTAATTTCTTTAATGAATTTTTAGAAAAATGGGATAAAGGCGAATATCACGATTAAAGGAAGACACATATGATATTAACACTAACTTTAAATCCGTCTGTAGATATTTCATATGTTATTGAAGATTTTCAGCTTGATACTGTGAATCGAGTATCGAACATTGATAAAACTGCTGGCGGAAAAGGACTCAATGTAACTCGAGTATTGAATCAACTAAACGAATCAGTTATAGCTAGTGGATTAATCGGAGGTCAACTAGGCGAATTTATTGAACAACAATTAGAAGACTCACATATTAAACATTCTTTTTTCAAAATTAAAGATGTTACTAGAAATTGTATTGCTATTTTACATCAAGGTAAGCAAACGGAAATTTTGGAAAAAGGGCCAACTATTAGTAAAAAAGAAGGACAAAACTTCTTAGAACACGTTGATGAATTGATTCGACAAACTAAAGTGGTTGTTATTTCAGGAAGTCTACCTAAAGGTTTAAATAACAATTACTATTTGAAGATTATTGAAAAATGTCATGATGAACAAGTTCCATTAATACTAGATAGCTCTGGAGAAACATTAGTATCTTCTTTAAAAGGATTACATAAGCCAACTGTTATAAAACCCAATATTGATGAACTATATCAGTTATTAGATCGACCTGTTGATGAAAGTATAGATGGGCTAAAACAAGCAGTAAATGATTCATTATTCAAAGATATAGAATGGGTCATTGTTTCATTAGGAGCAAAGGGTATGTTCGCTAAGCATCATAATCAATATTACAAAGTCAACATACCTTCTATTAAAGTATTAAATCCAGTTGGTTCTGGAGATTCTACAGTTGCCGGTATAGCTTCTGCATTGTTAAACAATGAAAGTGATGATGAACTTCTCAAGAAAGCTAACACATTAGGTATGCTCAATGCTCAAGAATCACGTACAGGATATGTCAATATCAAAAACTATGACGAATTATATCATCAAATTGAATTATTAGAGGTGTAAATAATGGTAAAAACTCAAAATAAAACGACAGCAATTTCACAATTAAGTAATGAAAATGGTGTTATTTCAGCATTAGCATTTGACCAACGTGGTGCTTTAAAGCGAATGATGTCTAAATTTCAAACAACTGAACCAACAGTTGAACAAATTGAAAAATTAAAAGTACTTGTAGCTGAAGAACTTACACAATATGCATCATCTATTTTATTAGACCCAGAATATGGTTTGCCAGCTACTGAAGCTAGAAATAAAAACTGCGGATTATTATTAGCATATGAAAAAACAGGTTATGACGTAAATGCTAAAGGTCGCTTACCTGACTGTTTAGTTGAATGGTCAGCTAAACGTTTAAAAGAACAAGGCGCGGATGCAGTCAAATTCTTACTTTACTACGACGTTGATGATGATGAGTATATCAATGTTCAAAAACAAGCATATATTGAAAGAATTGGTTCTGAATGCGTTGCAGAAGATATCCCATTTTTCTTAGAAGTTTTATCATATGATGACAATATTTCAGATAATAGCAGTGTTGAATACGCAAAAGTTAAACCTAGAAAGGTTAACGAAGCTATGAAATTATTCTCTGAACCACGTTTTAATGTGGACGTACTAAAAGTTGAAGTACCAGTAAATATGCAATATGTTGAAGGGTTTACTGATGGAGAAGTTGTTTATACCAAAGAAGAAGCGGCTCAACATTTTAGAAATCAAGAAGCATCAACGAATCTTCCATACATTTATTTAAGTGCAGGTGTTTCTGCAGAATTATTCCAAGAAACATTAAAATTTGCACATGAATCAGGGGCTAAATTTAATGGTGTACTATGCGGTCGTGCAACATGGGCTGGTGCAGTTCAAGTATATATTGAACAAGGTGAAGCCGCTGCACGTGAATGGTTAAGAACAACAGGATTTAAAAATATAGATGATCTTAACAAAGTACTAACTCAAACAGCGACATCTTGGAAATAACATAATTTAAATTGAGGGGAGTATATCGCTCATGAATAGAGAAGAAGTACAATTAATTGGTTTTGAAATAGTTGCTTTTGCAGGAGATGCACGGTCTAAATTTTTAGAAGCATTGACTGCTGCACAAAATAAAGACTTCGATAAAGCTGAAGCTTTAATTGAAGAAGGAAAAGGTCTTATTGCAGACGCGCACAAAGCACAAACAAGTCTTTTGGCTAAAGAAGCCCAAGGAGAGGATATCGCATATAGTGTGACAATGATGCATGGTCAAGACCATTTAATGACAACTATATTATTAAAAGATGTGATGTCACATTTAATTGAATTATATAAAAGAGGGTGAAGACCTTGATGAAAAAGTTAATTGCTCAAATTGAAAAGGGTAAACCATTTTTTGAAAAGTTATCGAGAAATATTTATTTAAGAGCCATTCGTGATGGCTTTATATCAGCAATGCCTGTTATTTTATTTTCAAGTTTATTCCTATTGATTGCATTTGTACCGAATGTATTTGGCTTTAAGTGGGATAAAGAGATGGAAGGCATTTTAATGAAGCCTTATAACTACACAATGGGTCTTGTAGCATTATTAGTTGCTGGAACAACTGCCAAATCTTTAACAGATTCATATAACCGCAAGTTAGAAAGTACGAATCAAATTAACTTTATTTCTACTATGCTTGCGTCAATTTGTGGATTTTTATTCTTAGCACCTGCTAAAGAAGGTGGATTCTTAAACGCATTTTTAGGAACAAAAGGTTTATTAACAGCGTTTATTTCTGCATTTGTAACTGTTATTGTTTATAACTTCTTTATTAAACGTAATATTACTATCAAAATGCCTAAAGAAGTACCTCCAAACATATCTCAAGTATTTAAAGATATTTTTCCATTTTCAGCAGTTATTTTAATTCTTTATGGATTTGATTTAACTGTTAGAGCAACAATCGAAACTAATGTTGCAGCAGCGGTTCTTAAAGTATTCGAACCATTATTTACTGCAGCAAACGGATGGATTGGAATCACAATTATCTTTGGTGCATTTGCTTTGTTCTGGTTTGTTGGTATACATGGTCCATCTATTGTAGAACCAGCTATTGCAGCTATTACATATGCAAACATTGAAGCAAACTTTAAGTTAATTCAAGCGGGTGAACACGCAGACAATGTTATTACCTCTGGTACTCAAATGTTTATCGTAACTATGGGTGGTACAGGTGCAACATTAGTAGTTCCATTTATGTTTATGTGGATAGCTAAATCTAAACGAAATAGAGCTATAGGTCGTGCGTCTGTGGTACCTACATTCTTTGGTGTTAACGAACCAATTTTATTTGGTGCACCTTTAGTATTAAACCCTGTATTCTTTATTCCATTTGTTTTAACACCAATTGTTAACGTATGGATCTTTAAATTTTTCGTAGATGTATTAGGGATGAACAGTTTTTCTGTTAACTTACCGTGGACTACACCGGCACCTTTAGGTATCGTCATGGGTACACAATTTGCATTATTATCATTTGTCTTAGCATTAGTATTAATTATTGTGGATATTATTATTTATTATCCATTCTTAAAAGTTTATGATAATGAAATTTTAGAAGAAGAAGCTGGTAATAAAGAAAGTAATAGCGAATTACAAGATAAAGTAGCAGCTAACTTTGATACTAAAAAAGCAGATGCAATATTAGCTTCACATTCTAATACAGAAGCAGAGTCAACATCTGACTTAACTAATAATATTACAGAACAAACGAATGTATTAGTCCTTTGTGCTGGGGGAGGAACAAGTGGATTACTAGCTAATGCACTTAATAAAGCAGCAGAAGAATATCATGTTCCAGTTAAAGCAGCTGCTGGAGGATATGGTGCACATAACGATATTATGAAAGATTATCAATTAATCATTTTAGCCCCTCAAGTAGCATCCAATTTTGAAGATATTAAACAAGACACTGATAAATTAGGTATTAAATTAGTTAAAACTCAAGGTGTCGAGTACATTAATTTAACACGTGATGGACAAGCAGCATTAGCATTTGTACAAAAACAATTTGAAAATTAGATAGGAGCGTTTTTCATAATGACTAAACAATTACCTGAAGATTTTATTTTTGGTGGAGCGACTGCCGCATATCAAGCAGAAGGAGCAACTCAAACTGATGGTAAAGGACGTGTTGCATGGGATACTTATCTAGAAGAAAATTACTGGTATACTGCTGAACCAGCAAGTGATTTTTATAATCGATACCCAATTGATTTAGAATTAAGTGAAAAATTTGGTGTTAATGGTATCCGTATATCAATTGCATGGTCAAGAATTTTTCCTAAAGGATTTGGGAAAGTTAATCCAAAAGGAGTAGAATACTATCATAATTTATTCAAAGAATGCCATAAACGTCATGTAGAGCCATTTGTTACGTTACATCATTTTGATACGCCAGAAGTATTGCATAAAGATGGTGATTTTTTAAACCGTAAAACCATTGAATATTTTGTAGATTATGCTGAATATTGTTTCAAAGAGTTTCCAGAAGTAAAATACTGGACTACTTTTAATGAAATTGGACCTATTGGTGATGGACAATACTTAGTTGGAAAATTCCCACCAGGAATTACATACGATTTCGGAAAAGTATTTCAATCACATCATAATATGATGGTTGCACATGCTAAAGCAGTAAAGTTATTTAAAGATGGTGGTTATAAAGGAGAAATTGGTGTTGTACATGCATTGCCGACTAAATATCCATTAAATCCTAACAACCCAGAAGACGTTAGAGCAGCAGAATTAGAAGACATCATTCACAATAAATTTATTTTAGATGCAACATACTTAGGTAAATATTCAAGAGAAACTATGGAAGGTGTTCAACATATTTTAGCTGTTAATGGTGGTAAATTAGATATTAAAGAAGAAGACTATCAAATTTTAGACGCTGCTAAAGATTTAAATGACTTTTTAGGTATCAATTACTACATGAGCGATTGGATGAAAGCATATGATGGTGAATGTCTCATCACACATAATTCAACTGGAGATAAAGGTGGATCAAAGTACCAATTAAAAGGTGTTGGCCAAAGAGAATTTGATGTCGATGTACCTAGAACGGACTGGGATTGGATGATTTATCCTCAAGGTTTATATGATCAAATTATGAGAGTTGTAAAAGATTATCCGAATTATCATAAAATCTATATCACTGAAAATGGATTAGGCTATAAAGATGAATTTATTGAATCTGAAAAAACAGTTCATGACGATGCTAGAATTGACTACATTAAGCAACATTTAAATGTTATTGCTGATGCAATTAAAGATGGCGCTAATGTAAAAGGTTATTTCTTATGGTCATTAATGGATGTATTCTCATGGTCAAATGGTTATGAAAAACGATATGGATTATTCTATGTAGATTTTGATACACAAGAACGTTATCCGAAGAAAAGCGCATATTGGTATAAACAAGTAGCTGAAACAAGAGAAATAAAATAACTTATAAAACAAGGTGTATTTAAAATAATGCGCCTTGTTTTTATGTGCGGTGGTTGTAAAAATACTATATACTAATAGAATATATAAAATAGAAGAGGTAATCTAATGAAAGCAAAATGGCTATTAATTATAAGTATTTTAATCATCGCATTCATTGCAATTGCTACAGTGATGATTACACGTCAACATCATTCTACTAAAGTAAACGATCAACGTTTTATAAAAAGTCATACGGCTACTATCTTTTTACATGGATATGGTGGAAGCGAAAAGTCTGAAACGTTTATGGTAAAACAAGCAACTCAACAGGGTGTAACCCAAAATGTAATTACAGCTAAGGTAGATAGCAATGGTGAAGTTAACTTCAAAGGACATATGAAGTCAAAAGCTATAAACCCTATTATTAAAATAGAATTGGAAGATAATAAAAATGGGGACACATCACAAAACGCAAAAAATATTAAAAATGTTTTATCCCAGTTAAAAACAAAATATGAAATAAAGAAATACAATTTCGTAGGTCATTCAATGGGCAACTTATCCTTTGCATATTTCATGAAAATGTATGGTACAGATAAAAAGTTACCACAATTAAATAAAGAGGTTAATATAGCAGGTACTTTTAACGGCGTATTAAATCTAAATGAAAAAGTAAATGAAATTAGTGTTGATAAAAATGGTAAGCCAAACAAAATGACTGATAATTTTAAAGAATTATTACCGCTGAAAAATATTTATAAAAATAAAGATATCAAGGTATTGAATATATATGGAGATTTAAAAGACGGCACACATTCGGATGGACGTGTCTCTAATAGTTCATCAAAGTCACTTCAATACTTAATTGGCAATAGTGTTAGTAGTTATAAAGAATCTAAATATACAGGTGAATCTGCTCAACATAGTCAATTACACGAAAATAAAAAAGTTGCCGATGAAATCATAGAATTTTTATGGGCTAAATAAAAAAAGGTACAGTTTCTAACTGATATGAATTCGTACTTAATTATTAAAATTAATCGGTTAAGTCGAAAACAGCTAGAGATTGTACTTTTTTATATTTTTTAAGAAATCACTACCACGATTCATTCTTAATTTAAAATTTTATTTTCTTATACAATTAAGTTGGCATGATTTAGACATCTTGAATTGAGGTATTTAAATATTATCAATAATTAAAAAGGATGATTTCATGGATAATAAACAAATTATTTTTAATAAATACCCTGAAGGTATGCCACAAGATGATACATTCAAATATGAAGACATAGATATTACTGAGCCTAAAAATGGTGAAGTACAACTAAAAACATTATATATTTCAGTGGATCCATATATGCGTGGAAGAATGTCTAAAGGAGATTCTTATGTTCAACCATTTGAAATAGGACAAACTATAGAAAGTCACGTTGTAGCACAAGTAACTGCATCACAAGTAGATGGATTTAAACAAGGTGATATTGTTACCGGCGTATTACCATGGAAAAAATATAATACTGTAACTAGTGATAAAGTACGAGTTGTACCATCTACTGAGGTACCGTTAGAATTATATTTAAGTGTATTAGGTATGCCAGGACAAACTGGTTATCATGGATTATTAGATATTGGTCGTCCTCAAGAAGGTGAAACTGTTGTTGTATCAGCGGCATCTGGAGCGGTCGGTTCTGTTGTAGGTCAAATTGCTAAAATTAAAGGATGTCGTGTTGTTGGTATTGCTGGTGGACCAGAAAAAGTATCTTACCTAACAGACACATTAGGGTTTGATGCAGGTGTTGATTATAAAGACAATCAATTTTCAAGTAATCTAGAACAAGCATTACCTGATGGCGTTGATGTATATTATGAAAATGTTGGTGGCCAAATTAGTGATGAAGTATTCAAACATTTAAATCGTCATGCGCGTATACCTGTATGCGGTTCTATTTCTGCATATAATCACCCTGAAGAAGACATTGGACCAAGAATTCAAGGAACATTAGTGAAAAAACAAGCTATGATGAGAGGATTCTTAGTAGCCGAATTTGCCGATGATTTCAAAAACGCAAGTGAACAATTAGCTGAGTGGGTACAACAAGGTAAAATTAAAACACAAACATCAGTTGAAGAAGGTTTTGATAAAGTTCCTAATGCTTTCAGAAACTTATTTACTGGAAATAACTTCGGTAAGCAAGTAATTAAAGTAGCAGATGTTGAATAAATTCTTTAAAATTAAAAGAAAACAAAGCTCATATTTATTTATAAATATTGATAGAGGTGGCTTAATATGAAAGCAATAGGATTTGAAAACCCATTTACTTTAGATCAAGGTAATCAGTTTAAAACTTTTCAGTTGAATACACCCTCACCTTCAGGACATGATATTTTAGTGAAAGTACAAAGTATAAGTGTCAACCCAGTTGATACGAAACAAAGACTGTTGCCTGTCGAACAATCACCAAGAATACTAGGCTTTGATGCAGTTGGCACTGTTGAAGCTGTTGGAAATGAGGTCACAATGTTCAAAGTAGGAGACACTGTGATGTATTCTGGTTCACCGAATCAACATGGTTCTAATGCTGAATATCAATTGATACAAGAAAACTTAGTTGCACACGCACCTAATAATATTTCAGCTGAACAATCAGCGAGTTTGCCTTTAACAGGGCTCACTGCATCAGAAACATTATTCGACTGCTTTAATATCTCATATAATCCAGACGATAATAAAGGTAAGTCTTTATTAATTATTAATGCTGCAGGTGGAGTTGGAAGTATCACTATACAAATAGCTAAATATTATGGATTACATGTGATAACAACTGCATCTAGAGAAGAAACCCAAAAATGGTGTTATGATTTGGGCGCTGATATTGTTTTAAATCATAAAGAAGATTTAAAACAACAACTCATAGAACATGATATTAATGAAGTAGATTATATCTTCTGTACATTTAATACTGATATGTATTATGAAAAAATGATTGATATGATTAAACCACGAGGTCATATTGCAACTATAGTAGCCTTTAATGATAAACAAGATTTAAACTTACTTAAGCCTAAAAGCATTACGTTCTCACATGAATTTATGTTTGCTAGACCTATTCATCAAACAAACGACATGATTAAACATCATGAATATTTAAAAGATATAGCTATTAAAGTAGAACAGGGACATTATCAACCAACTACGACACAAGTATTAAATGGTCTAACTGAAGATAATTTATATAAAGCGCATCAAATATTAGAGAGTCAATCAATGATAGGTAAGTTAGTCATTAATATTTAAATTGAATAAAAATAAGTTGACTAAAGGAAAGTCGATTGAATATCACGAGTATTCAATCGACTTCTTTAGTTAATATATGGTTTAAAGATTATATTATGAAATAATAGTAAAACGTATTTGTTCTATTAGTAATTAATAATACTAAAGATAAAAAATATTTTAAGATTTTTTGAAATAAACGTTTTCAATAACAATTAATTGGGAATAAAGCATATAAGTAGTACTTAATTAAATATTAAAACTGATAAATTAGTTTTAAATTATTGGTTTTACTTTATTTATGATAGGGTACTCATTTTGTGTGATACTAAAAAGTAAAATATTAATTGAGGAGGTGTCATACGAGGTGAAAAGACTTAAAAACTTTATCCTTGGCTTACTTATCGTAGTCATTGTTGGTTTCTTATTGTTTATGTATGTTAAAGACAGTCGTATTTCTCAATACCAAGACTACTTCTTACAATTCAATTGGTTCCAACCACTATTGATTGGGCTAGCAGGATTATTAATATTAATCGGTTTAATATTAGTATTAAGCATATTCAAACCTACGTATCGAAAACCTGGATTGTATAAAGAATTTGATGATGGACATGTATATGTATCAAGAAAAGCTGTTGAAAAAACTGTTTACGATACTATTGCAAAATACGATCAAGTTAGACAACCTAATGTTGTCTCAAAAATGTACAATAAGAAAAAGAAATCATTTATTGATATAAAAGCAGATTTCTTTGTACCAAACAATGTACAAGCTACATCTTTAACAGAAAGTATTCGTTCAGATATTAAACAGAATGTTGAACACTTTACTGAAATGCCAGTAAGAAAATTAGAAGTAAACGTCAAAGATCAGAAAACTTCTGGTCCAAGAGTGTTGTAAGGGAGGGATATCATGGCTAACAATAATAACCAAAATGGACAAGACTCTACGCAACAACTTATTAACATATTGAAAACTTTTAAATGGAGAATCATTGGATTTTTAGCATTTTTACTTATAGCTATATTATTCCTAACTTTAGGTTTTTGGAAAACAATCTTAATAATTGTTTTATGTTTAATAGGAATTGGTATTGGGTATATTAAAGACCGTACACAAGACTTTTTGAATTTTCTAAATAGATGGAGTTAACGTAACTCTAGACATTTAAGATATTCATATTAACTTTTTATAAAACTAACAATTAAACATTTTATTGATAAAGGAGAATGCAAAATGGCAGTAGATAACAATAAAGCAAAACAAGCATACGATAACCAAACAGGTGTTAACGAAAAAGAAAAACAAGAACAACAAAAACAACAACAAGAAAATCAACAACCACAATTTGAAAATAAATTAACTTTCTCTGATGAAGTTGTTGAAAAAATCGCTGGTATCGCAGCTCGTGAAGTTAAAGGTATCTTAGACATGAAAGGCGGATTCACTGATAGCTTTACTAACGCTTTCTCAAGTGGTAATAACGTTACAACAGGTGTTTCAGTTGAAGTTGGCGAAAAACAAGCTGCAATCGACTTAAAAGTAATCTTAGAATATGGTGAATCAGCACCTAAAATCTTCCGTAAAGTAACAGACTTAGTTAAAGAACAAGTTAAATATATTACTGGTTTAGAAGTTGTAGAAGTTAACATGCAAGTTGACGATGTAATGACTAAAAAAGAATGGCAACAAAAACATGAAAAAGATAACAACCAAAACAACAACAATAACGACAGACAAGGTTTACAATAATCTGTCATTCAAGTTAGTTGGTTGAACAATCATTAAATAAAAGAATCCGAGAGACCTTCATATGAGTGTCTCTCGGATTCTTTTATTTGTTATATAATTTATTAATGACAACCTGACAACTGTTATAAATTCTATACATTAAACATGTAATGGATTGTTCACTTTAATATAAGTATATTCATGTGCTTCATCTTCTAAGCGCATCGTTGTAACACATTTATAATCAATCGTTTTGGCAAACATAACGTCTTTGATTTCTGAAATTCTTTCTTCTGAAATATGAGTAATATCGTTTAAAATTTGCTCTATGATAGTTGCAATATCTTTCCAAATATTTGCTTCTAAATCATTAACATTTGATGATTGTGCAACAGTTAATACTAACTCACCTAAATGATTTTGTACTGTTGAATAGAATGCTTTATTAAATACAGTTGTTTTAGAGTTAGTTAAAATGCGAGATTTTTCATGAAAATCATCTGTTGAATATCCCATATCATTTAAATATGCTTTATCAATGCGTAATCCTTCAAAATCTCTTACATATAAGTGATTTAAAGAACCATCTTCATTAAAATGAACAATTGAATTTTGTAAATGTGCTTCAAGCGCAATTCCATATTTGGTTAATAGCGGCATTACAATACCTAAAAGCGCTTTACTATATTCTTTCATCCATGCTCGAGCAGCACTTTCATATGACGTATGTTGATAATGAGTTTGATATAACTTTATCAGAGATACGATTGGTGCTTCTGTATTGTATGGATAATAAGATACTAAACTAGATGGAATCATAGATATTATTCCATTTTTAAGTTGATTATTAATATTTGTTCTGAATAATGTACCTAGTTGTTCGCTACGTTCTGTTTGTAACGGGTCTTGATCATGAGAATTATAAAAGTGAATGCCAGCAATTTCATCAACAATTGATGAATCATACGGTTTGAATGTTGCATCACTATTTAAAATTTGATTTAAAATTTTTGTCATAAGAGGTCCGTTATGTGTTGTTTGTTCAGACAATGTACGAATCTCTCCTGTGATATGAACATTGGTTGATAGTTTGATATGTGGGTCACTATTAGGCGCTTTAGGCATTAATGTTCTAAATGATAAACCGGCATAATAAGATAAAGTATATTGTGATTTGATAATCATTTGTTGAGCAATTTCATCGTGATAATCTCGGTCTAGAACTTCATCATATTGCCAAGGGTGGACAATCATAACTTGATAATCATCTATATTAAGCTGATGATGTTGTTGCATTTCCTCTTGAAGTTTTTGATACATACTTGGGAACAATTGCTTAATAGTGTCGTTATATGACATTGATAATGATTGAACATTACAAAAACGATGATGTATCAGTATTACTTTAAGCGAGATAGGTTGTGAGAATTCTGATGAATACATAAATGTTTCATTTGAATTCATACCTTTTCTCAATTTAGCACCGGGATGTAGTGGGTGACCTTCTATAACAGCTTGTTCAGATCGTAAATAGCTGTCCTCATCACTTTTTATAATGTCGAATAAAGTTCTTGACTCGTCTTGCATTGAATACGACTGGTAGCTCATTGCGAATATCATATTAGCCGCACTATTATTTAAATCATCTTTAAATTGATTACTTGCCTCATTATTTAATTCTGGTGCTTCAATTAATATCCAATCTAGAATATCATTTGGATGTTCTACGCGATGAAATGTCTGATCTGATTCTGTATTAGATTTATAAAAAAATGGACCTTTCACATCTACACGATTGAAAGCATGCTGACCACTAATAGGGGCATATAGTAATTTTTGTGCAGACTTAAATTCTATTTCTAAAACATTAGTAGTTTCGCAAGTTAAGGATTCAATTTTATCAGAATTAAGTATTCTACTATGATCATTACCATGAACAAGATTTTCTCTATGTATAGATGTAACTAATCGCTGTGTAACCTTATCGCGACCATTAGCAATTTGATTAATAAAATGGTTTGCCCATTCTGGATGTGATTGACTTAAGAAATCATATGCATCTTGCTCATCCTTAGTCATATATAAATTATTTTTATTTGTGTTTTTAATTGAATTCATATTTCACCTCTAAAAAAATATTTTACAAAAATTAATAAGATTTGTATAATCCATATTAATGATAATGATTATTATTATCAATTAAAAAGACAGGTGAAATTTATGGCAAAATTTTTCTTTTCCAGTTCATTTCTTCTGTTTTTGGGGAATTGGATTGGGCAAATCGGTCTCAACTGGTTTGTGCTTACTACATATCATAACGCAGTTTATTTAGGTTTAGTTAATTTTTGCCGACTCGTACCGATTTTAATATTAAGTGTATGGGCTGGTTCTATTGCTGATAAATATGATAAAGGAAATTTATTACGTATTACAATATCTTCATCATTTTTAGTTACAGCAATATTATGTGTATTAACTTATACCATTGATAATATTCCTGTGTATTTTATCTTAATATATGCTACGTTACGTGGAATGTTAAGTGCTGTTGAAACACCGGTTAGACAAGCCGTTTTACCAGAGTTATCTAATAAAATTACAACAACACAAGCTGTCTCATTCCACTCATTTATTATCAATATTTGCCGTTCAATTGGTCCTGCAATTGCTGGTGTTATATTAGCAGCTTATCATGCACCAACAACGTTTTTAGCCCAAGCACTTTGCTATCTCTTAGCAGTTGGTCTATGTATACCGATTCATATTAAAGCAACAGAATTAGGTAAAAATAATAAAGAGATGTCACTTAAAGTAGTGATGAATTATTTCAAACACAATTTAGAAGCAAGTAAAATCTTTATCACATCTCTATTAATTATGGCAACTGGTTTTTGTTATACGACAATTTTACCTGTTCTTACAAATCATGTATTTCCAGGTCAATCTGAAATATTTGGTATAGCTATGACTTGTTGTGCGATAGGCGGTATTGTGGCCACTATTATTTTACCTAAAATACTTGATCATATTAATGCAGTAAAAATGTATTATTTGAGTTCTTTTCTATTTGGCTTAGCATTATTAGGAATTATTATTCACAATTTAGTTGTGATGTTTATTTGTATTTCGTTAATTGGATTGTTTAGTCAATGGGCAAGAACAACCAATAGAGTTTATTTCCAAAATAGTGTTAAGGATAGCGAAAGGGGTAAGGTATTAAGTATTGTTATGATGGATCGCGGCATGATACCTTTAGGAAGTTTAATTATGAGCTTCTTTGCGGATCAATTCGGTGTATTAAATACATTTTTAATTATGGGCATTAGTACTGTAGCTATTTCAGTCATCTTTTACTTAATGCAACGAATTACTAAAATTGGAGGAATTTCATAATGGAGCGCAATGAATGGTTACTTGCGGATGAAAATATTCAGCATCGGATATTGAATGCAATCATCAAAGAACAAATATGTCCAGAAGATGCCAAAATAAATAAATCATTTGAAAACATCGAGTTACAATATCATGGCCGTGTATTAACTGGCCGTATTTTAAGAAAAAGTATGTTGGAAAGGTATGTATTTGATGGACAGTTTACATATCAATGTGCTGAACAAAAAATCCAAATTAGTAACCTAGAACAGCTACTAAAAATATTAAATGACCAATTTGATATCAAAATATCTGATCGTTTATACCGAGAATTAATTCATAGTAGAGACAGTTTTGTTGAAACATATAAACAATTCAATAATAGAAAATCACTTATACATCAAAGTATGAAATTTTCTATGTTACCAGATACTATAAACTTTTTTACTTGGTTACAACATTTAAATGCTAATGATACTACTGATGATTTAAGTTATTCAGAAAGTTTAGTTATTGAAGGACATCCAACTCACCCTCTAACTAAAACGAAATTACCGCTGACTAAGGATGAGGTTCGTAGATATTCACCGGAATTCGAAAAAATTATACCATTACATATTATGCTAGTTTCTTCTTCGGAAATGGTTACGACATCCATGGAAGGGGATGACCAATTTATAATAAATAATGTCATCCCAGAATTAAAAGATAAAATACAACATTTTTTAAATCCTTTTGATTTGAGTGTGGATGACTATAGAGCAATATTTGTCCACCCTTGGCAGTATGACCATGTGATTGGAGATAAATTTAAAACGTGGATAAGTGAAAAAATATTAATCCCAACTTCATTTACAGTAGATTCAAAAGCAACATTATCATTTAGAACTATGGAATTATTAAAACGACCTTTCCATGTTAAGCTTCCAGTAAATGTTCAAGCTACTAGTGCTGTACGAACTGTATCTACTGTAACAACTGTAGATGGTCCGAAATTAAGTTATGCATTACAAGATATGCTGAATATTTATCCTGAGTTAAAAGTAGCTGCAGAACCATTTGGAGAATATATTAATACAGATCCTGATTTAGCTCGACAACTCGCTTGTATTATTCGAGAAAAACCAGAATTAAATCAAGTAGGTTCAACGATTGTCAGTGCGAGTTTAGTTAATCGTAATCCAGTTGATCTTGAGGTGGTTGTAGATAGTTATATTAAATGGCTGGACAATGAACTTACTAAAGATAATATTGAACGTTTTATGCGTGAATATACACGTACTTTAGTGAAACCACTCATTGCGTATATTCAAGATTACGGTATTGCATTAGAAGCTCATATGCAAAATACAATAGTTAATCTTGGACCTGACTATCAAATTACATTTTTAGTAAGAGATCTAGGTGGATCACGTATAGATATCAAAACGCTTCAGCAAAAATTACCGCACATTGAAATAACAAATGAAAGTTTAATAGCTGAAAATATTGAAGCGGTTATAGCTAAATTCCAACATGCAGTGATTCAAAATCAATTGGCTGAATTAATCCATCATTTTAATCAATATGATTTTGTTAATGAGAACATCTTATTTAAGATTGTGCAACAAGAAGTAGAATCAGCTATTGATAGTAATAAAAATCATGCGCATGCATTATATCAAGTACTATTTGGTTCAACGATTTCAGTTAAAGCATTATTAAGTATGAGAATGGAAAATAAAGTTAAAAAGTATTTAAATACAGAATTGGACAATCCAATAAAAAAAGAGGTGTAGTACATGGCAAATTTAAAAATAAATTTATCAAAAATACAATATAATGCCAAAGTACTTCAAACAATTTTAGATTCTAAGCAAATACATTTTACACCAGTGATTAAATCTATAGCTGGAGATAGACAAATTGTACAAAAATTAATTGATTTAGGAATCACACATTTCGCAGATTCCAGATTAGAAAATATCAGTCAATTAAATGATTTTAATTGTTCTTATACTATATTACGATCCACAAAACAATCTAAGTTAGCTGACATGATTCAATGTACAAAAATAAGTATACAAACTGAATTAAACACTATTTTTGAAATCAATCGTATTGCTAAAAAACTAAATATAAAACATCAAGTGATTTTAATGGTTGATTGGAAAGATGGTAGAGAAGGCATACTAACTTATGATGTCGTAAAATATATTGAACAAATTTTACAACTATCTCATATTCAATTGGTAGGAGTATCATTTAACTTCATGTGTTTCAAATCAAAATTACCAATTGAAGATGATGTGTTTATGATTAATAAATTTGTTAGTGCTATAGAACGAGAATTAGGTTACCGTATGACCATAGTTTCAGGTGGCAACTCAAGTATGTTACCGTTAACAATGTATAATGATTTAGGTAAAATAAATGAATTACGAATAGGAGAAACACTATTTAGAGGTGTCGATACTACTACAGATAGAGCAGTAGCACATTTATATCAAAATACCATTGTACTCGAAGCGGAAGTTATAGAAATTAAACCACGTTTAAATCACATAACAAATCAATCATATTTACAAGCTATTGTTGATATTGGATATATAGATACAGATACTACTCACATTACTCCGATAGCAAATGATATTCATATATTAGGTGCGTCTAGTGACCATTTAATGATTGATTTAAATAATCAGGATCATTATCAAGTAGGTGATATGATTCAATTCGAATTAAGTTATGAAGCATTATCACGCTCAATGTATAATAAAAATCTTGAAAAAGTTTATATACTAGATTCAAAAGTAGAAACCCTCATAGAAAGTTTTAATCAGTCTTTATGTTCAATGCATAAATCATAATTAAATATAAATTTTAATAATTAAGAGTACCGACACATGCAAACTTAGTTAAATTTGCACACAGTGTTGATTACTCTTTTTTTATTCTCCTAAAAAATCCAATTCCATCAAATTATTAATACGAAAAGTAATATATATTTAAAATGTATTCAGAGGACTCAAATTAATTTCAAAAATTATAAAAAGTATGTTGACAATGATAATCGTTATCAATAAACTGTTATATGAAAGCATATACATACAATAAGGAGTGGAATCATGAAGGGAATAAAGATTTTTAGCATAATTGGCATATTATTTGCTTTAATTTTAGTTACTGCCTGTGGAAATAACGACAGTTCAAATAGCTCTAGTAGTAAAGAACCTAAAGATGGTGTGAAAATTAAACACGCTGAGGGCACTACTAAAGTACCTAAGCATCCTAAACGAGTAGTTGTACTTGAATACTCATTTGTTGATGCATTAGCAGCATTGAATGTAAAACCAGTGGGTATTGCTGATGATAATAAAAAAGAACGTATTATCAAACCACTTAGAGATAAAATTGGAAATTATACTTCAGTAGGTACACGTAAACAACCTAACTTAGAAAAAATTAGTAAATTAAAACCAGATTTAATCATTGCAGATAGCAACAGACATAAAGGTATCTACAAAGATTTAAGTAAAATTGCGCCGACAATAGAATTGAAAAGCTTTGATGGTGACTACGATGATAATATAGATGCTTTCAAAACAATCGCTAAAGCACTAGGTAAAGAAAAACAAGGTGACAAACGTTTAGAAGAACATGACAAGAAAATTGCTAAGTACAAAAAAGAAATTAAATTCAACAAAGATGAAAAAGTATTACCAGCTGTAGCAGCAAAATCAAGTTTCTTAGGACATCCAAGTGAATCATATGTAGGTCAGTTCTTAAAAGAATTAGGATTCAAAGAAGCCTTAACTCCTAAAGTAACTAAAGGTTTAAGTAAATACTTAAAAGGACCTTATCTTGAAATGAGTTCTGAAACATTATTAGATGTTAATCCTGGACGTATGTTTGTTATGACTGATAAAGCAAGTCCAGATGAACCAACATTCAAAAAAATGCAAAAAGATCCAGTTTGGAAAAAATTAGATGCAGTTAAACATGATCGAGTAAGTGTTGTAGACAGAGACCTATGGGCAAGAGCGCGTGGTTTAATTTCTTCTGAAGAAATGGCTAAAGAATTAGTAGAAATTTCTAAAAAGTATCAAAATAAAGAAGATAAGTAAGGTGGAAAATTATGACTATGAAGCATCAAAGTAGTCAATCCGCTATATTACAAAATAAAAGAAAACGCACTACACTCACATATATTGTGAGTGTGTGCTTTCTTTTTATTTGTATTTATTTAAATTTAGCGATTGGTTCTTCTCATATAGTATTTAAAGATATTGTTCATTATATTACAGGACATACGGATACGGAACAGACATTTTTAATACATAATTCAAGAATGCCTCGTATGTTAGCAGGATTATTAATAGGTGGCGCTTTAGGTCTAGCAGGACTATTAATGCAATCTATAACTCGAAATCCCTTAGCATCACCACAAATATTTGGTGTTAATGGTGGGGCATCTTTTGTCATTGTACTAATCACTGTTCTTGTGCCAGCTCTTGAAAATTATTCAATGATATTAGCAATGATTGGTGCATTTCTAGGTGGTTTAACCGTGTATACTTTGTCAGGTTCAACTAGATCTATGACACCAGTCAAACTTGCACTAGCTGGTATGGCAGTCCATTTATTTTTTAGTAGTATGACACAAGGTGTTATCTTATTAAATGAAGATTCAAACTCATCTGTTATGTTTTGGTTAGTAGGTTCATTGTCTGGCGTGAAATGGCCAGAAATTATTGTCATTTCACCATGGTTAATTGTAGCAATGATTATCACTATGCTTATGGGACGTCAATTAACAATCATGGAATTAGGTGATGATATTGCTAAAGGACTAGGTCAGAAAATTCAAGTCGTTAGATTAATATTAGGTTTATTAGTTGTTATATTAGCAGGTTTATCAGTATCAATTGCTGGTCCAATAGGTTTTGTAGGGTTAATTGTGCCACACATAGTAAAACGTTATATCAATAATAACTATATTTTAATGATTCCGCTCACTATAATCATTGGTGCAGATTTATTATTATTCTCAGATGTGTTATCAAGACTAGTCACTTATCCATTTGAGTCACCTGTAGGTATAGTAACTTCTTTCGTTGGTGCATTTTACTTCTTATTAATTACTGTTAGAGGGGTGAAACGCATATGACAAAAAAGAAGCATATGATTAGATATAGCATTGTATTTATACTATTAATACTAAGTACTTTATTTAGTTTGTGTGTGGGTTCAGTAATCGTTAATCCTATTGAAGCAATACAAGGTATATTTACACAAGATAATTTTATTTTGAATGAGTATAGAATTCCAAGAACTTTATTGGGATTGATTATCGGATGTAGTTTAGCGATATCAGGTGCAGTAATTCAAGGCGTTGTTAGAAACCCTCTTGCTTCTCCTGATGTAATAGGTATATCTAAAGGTGCAAGTTTAGCAGCAGTCATTATCATTATGCTATTTCCATCAGCACCCTTAGCAGTATTGCCAATCGGATCGTTCTTTGGTGCATTAATTATTAGTTTGATTTTATCATTCTTGATTTCTAAATTTGATGTCAAAGGTTCTAACTTAGCTTTAATTGGTTTAGCTATTGGTGCTATCTGTACAGCTATCGTACAATTTTTATTAATTAGAAATCCTATGGATGCAAATAATGCATTAGTATGGTTAACAGGAAGTTTATATGGACATAATATTTCGAACTTTTTATCTATTGTTCCTTGGTTTGTAATTACACTTCCAATTATTCTAATTCTTAGTCATCAATTAGATATTTTAGGTTTAGGAGATAACGTTGCTTTAGCTTTAGGTGCAAGAGTCAAACTGCTAAAAATGGTGTTACTTATTTTATCTGTAATGCTAGCAGGAGCTTCTATTGCTGTTGTGGGTGGCATAAGCTTCTTAGGTTTAATTTCACCACATATTGCTAGACAACTAGTCGGACATAAAAATATGCATGTTGTTATTATGTCAGGTTTTATAGGAGCAATATTATTAACATTTGGCGATGGTTTAGCAAGAGGTATACATCCACCGTTAGATATTCCTGTGGGTGTCATTATCGCAATCATCGGTGCGCCATATTTCTTATTCCTATTAAGAAAAATGTAATAATGAACGAACAGTACAGCATAAATTAATAAGATGCACCAAGCAGCATCGTATGATGTTGCTTGGTGCATTTTTAATTTGAAGTTAATCATACGTTGATTGTTAATGGATAAATAATAATAATTAGCGGAATGTCATTGCACTTTGAACATAAATCGAGTATAGTTATAAATACTTAATTATTCATAAAAGTGTATATATATTAATAAAACATTCAATGATTTTATTGAAATGGATGAATACATAAAATTGCAATTATAAATAGAGAGAAATGGATGACATAAAATGAATGGACACACTAAGCAAGAGATTATTAAAGGTAGAATAAAATTTATTACAATGTCGCTTATCGGAATTATACTATTTTTAATTCCTATACCAGTTGAACAAGATGGCAAAAAGCAAACAACATTACCTGTCGCATTTTTAGCCAATTGGTTAAAAGATGTTGTCGGTGATGCTATGCCTATTATTATCGTCACAATTATTACATTATCAGCAATATTAACACTACTTTGTTCTACAGTTTTAAAAAGTAAATTGAATCCAACAGGTTTAATGTATAATGCATTCAATGTTAATATCAGCTGGATGATTTTAAGATTGTTAGCAGTGATATTTGCCTGGGTTACTTTCTTGAAAATAGGTCCTAAGATGATATATTCAGAAGACACTGGAGGTCTTGTATTTTCAAGTCTATTACCTACATTAGTTGCTGTGTTTTTATTTGCAGCATTATTTTTACCATTGTTAATGGAGTATGGATTACTAGAACTATTGGGACCATTATTTAGACCCATTATGCGTCCATTGTTCACATTACCGGGAAGATCAACAGTAGATAATTTAGCTTCATTTATAGGTGATGGTACAGTAGGAGTATTAATTACAAGCCGTCAATATGAAGAAGGGTTTTACTCTAGAAGAGAAGCAACTGTGATATCCACGACATTTAGTGTTGTTTCAATTACATTTGCGATAATTATAGCTGACACAGTTAAAATGCAAGATAAATTTTTCTTATTCTATTTAAGCGTGATTATATCATGTTTAATTGCGGCAATGATTATGCCTAGAATTTGGCCATTAAATAAAATTCCTGATGAATATGCAAAAGAAGTTTCAAGTGATGCTAGAACTGAACAGTTGCCAGAAGGTAAAACAGCAATTGGTCATGGCTTCGATATGGCAACTGAAGTTGGAATCAAAGCACCAGGTTTAAAAGACTTTTTTAAATCAGGATTTAAAACGGTTATAGATATGTGGTTTGTTATTTTACCTGTAGTTATGAGTATAGGAACAATAGCAACAATAATAGCTAATTACACACCTCTATTTGAATATATTGGAAAACCTTTTGTTCCATTTTTACAATTACTTCAAATTCCCGAGGCGACACATGCATCTCAAACCATATTAATTGGTTTTGCTGACATGTTTTTACCATCAATTTTAATTGAAAGTGCACACAGCGAAATAACTCGTTTTGTTATCGGTGCGTTGAGTATTACACAATTGATTTATTTATCTGAAGTAGGTGGGGTTATTCTAGGTTCTAAAATACCGGTCAATATAGGGAAATTATTTATTATCTTCTTAATCAGAACGGTTATCACTTTACCTATCATAGCTTTAATTGCACATCTATTTCTATAATTAAAAAAGCCAAGTAGTCATTTAATATAACTGTATAAGTGTTAGTAACAAAACTTAACATATACATTTTAAAATGCATCTACTTGGCTTTTATTATAAATTAAAGTTTAAGGATTAAGAACAGAAAGAACATTCGCTTTTACAATTTCACTTTTTATAACTGGGGAAGCTTCTTTATTATCTGATTGTTTAGGACGTTGATGTGCTTCTTTAAATGCATCGCTATTTAACCAATTTTTGAAATCTTCTTCAGTATCCCACCATGTGTTAACATACATATCTTCAGTGTCATCATCTTTCTCTACTTGCCAAACTTCAATCTTGTTAAATCCTTTTAACGATTCGATTTTCCCACCTTTTGTAAATCTTGGTGCCATTTTTTCAGCAAATCCCTGTTTGACAGTAATACGATTAGTTACTACGAACATTTATATCACTCCTCTATTAATATTAAATACTATTATTATTACTTAAGTTTATATAAATTATAATACTTGTTACAGCATTAATAAAAACAAAAGGGGACAATAACTTAAAACATTATGAAATGCTAAGTTATTGCCC
Source organism: Staphylococcus pasteuri (assembly GCF_030547725.1). Taxonomy (NCBI): domain Bacteria; kingdom Bacillati; phylum Bacillota; class Bacilli; order Caryophanales; family Staphylococcaceae; genus Staphylococcus; species Staphylococcus pasteuri. The sequence continues at coordinate 118,346 of NZ_JAUOQO010000007.1, forward strand.
CGATATATACAGAAGTAAACCTATTTTTAGAGTTTACTTAGTTAGCTCATTATAAACTTTTTGATCATTTTGAGTATAAATAATGTATTCATGGTCAGCTGTATCAATTACAACTCGATTTGTTTTGCCAAAAGTAGAACCGATTCTAGAGATTTCTCTACCTTCAGCGTTTGGAACAGCATGGATGTCTTGGTCTTGATAAATATTTTTAATTTCGTTTGTAGGTATTTTAATATCTGCAACTCTCCATTGAATTCTTACTTCGTTATTATCTTTTTTTACTGTCATTGCCATGATTCAATACACATCCTTTAATTATTTTTGTACATATATCATATATTATTTTGGAAACGTTTTCAACACATAATGTGATACTTTTTATAAATTAAGTCATACTAATTGGAATGATGTTGTTTTGGTGAATAGTAACCGAAAATACGTTCGTATAAAATGGTTAAATATGATAAAATATTGCTATTAAAGGAGAGGTAATTATGACTGGAAAGACACATGCATCGTGTGGTTTATTAGTAGGCGCATTAACAACTCAGTATTTTCATACAGACTTATTTTCATCAGTAACAGTGGTTGTCTTATCAGTGATTTCTAGTTTGTTACCAGATATTTGTCATACACAAAGTAAAATTGGACAGAAATTTAAATTACTTAGTTTTTTCATTCGACTTATTTTTGGACATCGAACATTCACCCATTCCTTATTATTTATTGGTATTATAGGTTTTTTATTATATCTCATCGATACGCCTAAGTATTATGGGGTAGCTATTATCATTGGACTGGTTTCACATGTTATACTAGATATGATTACGCCTAAAGGAGTAAAGTTTTTATATCCTTTACCAATCACAATTAAAATGCCGATTAACTTTAAAACAGGTGGGCTTGTAGATTTATCTCTTGCTACTGCATTAACAGTTGGTGCTGTTTATGTGTTTTTTCAAATTGGAGTAAATGATATCATACATTATTGGAGATACTTTTTTGCGAATGATTAAAAATTGTATAGTGTATTTATGATAAGGTTATCGAGCGAAAATTTATATTTTACATAAGGAGACTAATTGATGTTAGACAAAAACAAATTAGAGAAATTTAATCAACAGCATATATATGAATATGAAAAATTAATGAGCACTAATGAAAAACAAGCACTTGAAGAGAAAATTGAAACACTAGATTTAGAAGACATTCAAAAAATGTATAACAACTTATATGTTAATAGACAAACAATTGATGATACTTCGGATGTTTCAGAAGTTAAGTATTCAGTAAAGTCTAATATGGATAATGAAACGATAAATACATATAAAGAACAAGGCATTGAAGCAATTAGAAATGGGCAGTTTGCTGTTGTGTTGATGGCTGGAGGTCAAGGAACTCGATTAGGTTATTCTGGACCAAAAGGTTCATTTGAAATAGAAGGTGTTAGTTTATTTGAACTACAGGCACGTCAATTAATTGATTTAAAAGAACAAAGTGGTCATACGATAGATTGGTACATCATGACAAGTGATATTAATCATGAAGCAACTAAAGATTACTTTGCTCAACATAACTATTTTAAATATGACCCTGAAAAGATTCATTTCTTTAAACAAGATAATATTGTAGCTTTAAGTGAAGCGGGTCAACTTGTATTAAATGAAACTGGACATATCATGGAAACACCAAATGGTAATGGCGGTATATTTAAATCGCTTAAAAAAGCGGGTTATCTTGACAAGATGAAACAAGATAATGTGAAATATGTATTCTTAAATAATATTGATAATGTATTAGTAAAAGTATTAGATCCTATGTTTGCAGGATTCACTGTTGCTAACAATAAAGATATTACATCTAAAACGATTCAACCTAAACATGGCGAAAGTGTAGGAAGACTTGTGAACAAAGATAGTAAAGATACTGTACTTGAATACTCTGAACTAGACCCAAATATAGCTAATCAATTTGAAAATGCTAATATCGGAATACATGCTTTTAAATTAGGATTTATTATGAGTGCAGTAGATAGAGAATTACCGTATCATATAGCTATAAAAAATCTGAAACAACTAGATGAAGATTTTGGTGTAATAGAACAACCAACTTTAAAATTTGAACTATTTTATTTTGATATATTCCGTTATGGTACAAGTTTTATCACATTACAAGTTCCTAGAGAAGAAGAATTTTCACCTTTAAAAAACAAAGAAGGTAAAGATAGCGTAGAAACAGCTACTGCTGATTTAAAAAGAATGAACATGATCTAAATTAAGGTGGATAAGCAAATGGCAAATTCAGAAACACATCAAAATAACACTAATAAAAGTTCATTTAGAGACATCATGCCACTGTCATTCGGTGAAGAAATAGGTAATTCTATATCTCACGGTGTTGCCTCACTGATTACAATGATGATATTACCTTATGCTGCTGTTCATAGTTATAATAAGGGTGGCGCGCTTTTATCAACAAGTATATCTATATTTGTAATTAGTATATTTTTAATGTTTATATCTTCAACTATATATCATGCTATGGCTAATCACACATTGCAAAAATATGTGTTGAGAATTATTGATCATAGTATGATTTATATAGCAATTTCAGGAACTTATACACCTATATTATTAAATGTGATTGGTGGTTGGCTCGGTTGGTTAGTGTTTTTACTATTATGGGGTACTACAGTATGGGGGATTTTATATAAATCACTGGCTACTCATGTTAATCACAAACTGAGTTTAATTGTATATTTAGTAATGGGGTGGGTAGGTGTAATCTTTGCACCTATCATCATATTAAGAACATCATGGTTATTTATTTTATTTATTGTTTTAGGTGGCCTTTCATATACTATTGGAGCTTGGTTTTATGCCCAGAAAAACCGTCCATACTTCCATATGATTTGGCACATATTTATAGTGGTAGCTTCTTTTTTCCATTTGATTGGCATTCTATTTTTTATGAAATAAAAGTATGACAAAAATGACGGGGATTGGCCTCGTCATTTTTATTTTCAAAAATTCATACTAATATATGATTGTTTTATCAGCATAAAGTCTATATTATTGTTTGAGTTGAAAGAAAACGAAAGGGAGTAAAATAATGAAATTAAGATCTATTGTTACAGTCATTGCATTAATTATGATTATGTTCATGGCTGCAATTGAAACATCTATTATATCTCTAGGACTTCCTAGTATTAATCGTGATTTAAATGCAGGTAAACATATTTCGTTGGTAGTTACTGTTTACTTTATTGCGTTAGTTATTGCTAACCCAATAGTTGGTGAATTTATATCACGTTTTAAAATCATGTTTGTTGCGATATGCGGTGTGATTTTATTTGGTATTGGGAGTTTGATGTCTGGTTTAAGCGATACGTTTACATTATTAATTATTTCAAGAATTATACAAGGCTTTGGCGCTGGAGTGATTATGTCTCTATCACAAATTGTACCTAAATTAGCTTTTGAAATTCCTTTAAGATATAAAGTAATGGGTATTGTTGGTAGTGTTTGGGGAATTTCTAGTATAGTAGGGCCACTCGTTGGTGGAGGTATATTAGAAGTTGCAACATGGCACTGGTTATTTTTTATTAACTTACCTATAGCTATTATTGCTATTGTTTTAATTATTTTTACCTTTAACTTTAAAGAGGAAGAGGTTAATAAAAATATTAATTTTGATGCTAAAGGTTTAACATTATTTTATATTTTTATTGGTTTATTAATGTACGGTTTATTAAATCAAACGATGTTCATTTTAAATATAGTCAGTTTGATTTTAGCAGTGTGTGTAGCTGTTTTATTATATAAAGTTGAAAAGAAAAGTGATCACCCATTTTTACCAGTAATCGAGTTTAATAAATCAATATCTTTAGTCTTTATTACGGATTTATTAACTGCGTTATGTCTTATGGGATTCAATATTTATATACCGGTTTATCTACAAGAAAAAGTAGGTATAAGCCCATTACAAAGTGGCCTAGTTATATTCCCACTTTCAGTAGCTTGGACAATATTTAATTTTTATTTGGGTAAAGTCGAAGAAAGCTTAACAAGAAAGACTTTATATTTATCGGCTTTTACTTTAATTATTGTATCAAGTATTATCATATTATTCGGTTTAAAATTACCATTACTCATTGCACTTAGTGTTATTTTAGCTGGTGTAGGTTTTGGTTATATTTACACAAAAGACAGTGTTATAGTTCAGGAAGAAACGACTCCAAATCAAATGAAGAAAATGATGTCATTTTACTCTCTAACTAAAAATTTAGGTTCATCAATAGGTTCAACTTTAATGGGCTATTTATATGCAATCAAAGCAGGTTGGTTTGGGTCAGATCTACAAAATATATTAAGTTTTGTAATTGCTGTAGAAATAATTTTAATTATTAGCTGGGCATTAATATATAAAAAACAAAGCAATTAAACTATAAAAGAGCCTAGGGCATATTTAAGTGCCTTAGGCTCTAAACATATATTTGTATAAAACGACGGTAAGACTAATTCATGATTTTGTGATACTTTATATTTACTTCATGTTAGCTTCTCATTTTTTATAATTTTATAAGGTCATTAATTAGTGGTAAAATACATTTGTATTGAATAAATTAGGGGGATAAGTGTAATGAAGTTTTTTAAAGATAAATTTTATAATTTAATATCTACACTTATTGTTCTAACTATTTTTATAATTTCTGGAACGATATTTTTAATGTTTTTAGGATTTGGGTTATATGGGTTAAGTAGGTTACTCATATATTTCAAGTTAGGCTACTTTGGATATAATAAAAGCTTTTATGACAATATTTTTTATTATGGTAGTTATATCGTATTAGGATATTTCACGCTATTTGCAGTCGAACATCTAATGGACTATTTTAGAAAACGTCTCCCACAAAATCCGTATTTTCAAGGAATAACATATCATTTAATTGCTTACTCAGTTACTACAGTATTGTTTTATTTCATTATTCACGTGCATTACACTTATATTGATATTAAATTTTGGGTAATTATGATTATAATAGGCTTCTTATATATATGTAAGGAAATATTTTATCCTGATAGTACTAATCTAAATAATAAAAAATAGTAAGCAGTATATTTGAATAATTATTTAAAGTTTGGTTGAATTGTATACTATTACTGAATAAAGGAGATTATGTACGTGAGCAATATAGAAATTAGTAAAAGACGTAGGAATTTAATTGTTTCTGTAATGCTGATTAGTGCTTTTGTGGCAATCCTTAACCAAACATTACTTAATACAGCATTACCCCATATTATGAGAGGGTTAAAAGTTGATGAGAATACATCACAATGGTTGATTACTGGTTTTATGCTAGTTAATGGGGTCATGATTCCTTTAACTGCATATTTAATGGATCGAATCAAAACGAGACCATTATATTTGTCAGCAATGGGAACTTTCTTGATTGGTTCGATAGTAGCCGCTATAGCACCTAACTTTGGTGTTTTAATGACTGCAAGAGTAATTCAAGCTATAGGTGCTGGCGTATTAATGCCATTAATGCAATTTACATTATTTACGTTATTCTCAAGAGAAAGACGTGGATTTGCAATGGGGCTTGCTGGATTAGTTATTCAGTTTGCACCAGCGATTGGACCTACATTTACAGGTTTGATTATTGATCATGTGAGTTGGAGAGTACCATTCATTATTATTGTAGGTATTGCTTTAGTTGCACTTATCTTTGGTTTTATTTTTATTTCAAGCTATAACGATACTAAGAAAACGAAACTTGATAAACGCTCAATTGTATATTCAACATTAGGATTCGGTATGATGTTATATGCATTTAGTAGTGCAGGTAGTTTAGGCTTTAGTAGCCCGGTTATTATTTGTACATTAATCATTAGTGTTTTAATTATATTAGTATTTGTTAGAAGACAATTATCTATATCTAATCCATTATTAAATTTGAAAGTATTTAGTAACAAAGTATTTTGTTTTAGTACAATTACTTCAATGATTGTAATGATGTCCATGGTTGGTCCAGCATTACTTATTCCATTATATGTACAAAACGCATTAGCATTATCTGCATTATTATCAGGATTAGTGATTATGCCTGGTGCAATTATTAATGGGTTAATGTCTGTATTTACTGGTAGTTTTTATGATAAATATGGACCAAGACCATTAATTATTACAGGATTTATAATATTAACTATATGTACATTCTTATTATGCTTCCTAAAAGCGGACACATCATATACGTATTTGATTGTGATTTATGCTATTAGAATGTTTGCAGTTTCATTACTTATGATGCCTATTAATACTGCCGGTATAAATGCGTTAAAAAACAGCGATATTTCACATGGTACAGCTATCATGAACTTTGGACGAGTTATGGCAGGTTCTTTAGGTACGGCTTTAATGGTAACCTTTATGAGCATGGGTTCAAAATGGCTAGGATCAACAATTGCTACATCAGGTAGTAAAGAAATGATACAACGTCAAACTGTTGCTGCTGGTGTAGATGTGTCATTTGCACTTGTTACAGTCTTTGTAGTTATTGCATTCTGTTTTGCTTTATTCATTAAAGAATCAAGAAATAAGTCAAAAAATATTAGAGATATTTAATAGGATTAGTTTTATTAAGAAGTTAGTTATTAAATTAAGCTAACTTCTTTTTTTATTTTAAAAAAAGTCTTATACTAAAAAAGATAGACTAGGTAATGACAAAATATGTTTATTTAGTTAAGACAATATAAATAAGGGGGATTTACTTTGTTAACGGTAAATCAAGTCAAAGAATTAGTTGGAGAGTTAAAAGATCCAATTATTGATGTACCTTTAAAAGAAACAGACGGTATAGTAGATGTTTCTATTAAAGAAGAAATTGAACATGTAAGTGTCAAAATTGCTATGGCTCAATTAGGAGGTCAACCTCAATTAGACCTTCAAATGGCAATAGTTAAAGTATTAAAAGAAAACGGCGCTAAAACTGTTGGAATTAGATTTGAAGAATTACCTGCTGATACAGTAGAACAATATAGAGGCAAAGGCACAGAAAAACCTAAAACAATAGAAGGACTATTATCTAAAAATAACCCAGTAGAATTTATTGCAATTGCTTCTGGTAAGGGCGGCGTTGGTAAATCAACGGTTGCAGTTAACTTAGCTGTTGCTTTAGCAAGAGAAGGTAAAAAAGTAGGTTTAGTAGATGCTGACATTTATGGATTTAGTGTTCCAGATATGATGGGTATTGATGAAAAACCAGGTATAGAAGGTAAAGAAGTGATTCCTGTAGAAAGATATGGCGTTAAAGTTATATCAATGGCATTCTTTGTTGAAGAAAATGCTCCAGTTATTTGGAGAGGACCTATGCTTGGTAAAATGCTTACTAACTTTTTCACTGAAGTAAGATGGGGAGATTTAGATTATTTAATACTTGATTTACCACCTGGTACAGGAGATGTAGCGTTAGATGTTCATTCGATGTTACCGTCAAGTAAAGAAATAATAGTAACAACTCCACACCCAACAGCAGCATTCGTAGCCGCAAGAGCAGGTGCTATGGCTAAACACACTGATCACTCAATTTTAGGTGTAATTGAAAATATGAGTTACTTCGAAAGTAAAGAAACAGGTAACAGAGAATACGTATTTGGTAAAGGCGGAGGTACTAAATTAGCTGATGAGCTAAATACACAATTGTTCGGAGAGTTACCTTTAGAACAGCCAACCTGGAATCCAAATGACTTTTCTCCATCTATTTATCAACCTGAAGATCGTTTAGGTAAAATTTACCAAACTATAGCACAAAAAGTAATAGCAACTACACAAAAATAATCAATTGTAAAAAGGCGTATAAAATTAATAAAGATTTTATGCGCTTTTTCTATTGCATTTTAGAAAAATCCTGTTAGAATAATTTCTTGTGAGTTATTAATTCACATATAGCAATTCAAAAAGATTTAAATTAATTATTGACTTTAAATCTTAAAGTTGATATTATATAAAAGTCGTCAAAAACGGCAAGTTAAGTTTATTAAAACTTCGTTAAAAAAGTGTAAAACTTACTATTGCGAAGATGAATTAAATCAATTAAACTTATAAAAGTAATCTTAATTAAATGTTGACTTTCGATTTTGAAAGTAATACAATGTAAGAGATTGCGACAAAATGAACATTGAAAACTGAATGACAATATGTCAACGTTAATTCCAATAATGTAACGAAAGTTACAACAATTAATTT